>JBJMLK010000049.1:0-4654 GCA_045805345.1 Thermoleophilaceae bacterium
GATCGGCGCCACCCGCGTGGCGTTCCGCGCCGGCGCGATCGTCGAGACCACCGTGATCACGGTGCCGAGCACCAGCGACACGATCACGGTCCGCTGCTTGAACACAGTGCCGGTCTGGGGCAGCGACAGCCCCAGCGCGTCGAACAGCGCGTTCAGCCCCTTCGCCAGCGCGAGTCCGAGCACGAGCCCGACCGCCGACGCCAGCACCCCGACCACGAACCCCTCGAGCAGCACCGAGCGCAGCACCTGGCGCCGCGTGGCGCCGAGCGTTCGCAGCGTCGCGAACTCGCGCGTGCGCTGCGCCACGGTGATCGACAGCGTGTTGTAGATCACGAACGAGCCGACGAACAGCGCGATCCCGGCGAACCCGAGCAGGAACGCCTGGATGAAGCTGATGAACTTCTTCGTCTCCTTCGAGTTCGACGAGGCCTGCTGCTTGCCGGTCTTGACCGCGGCCGACGCCGGCAGCAGCGGCTTGACCTCCTCGATCAGCCGTGACGGCGGCACGCCCGAGCGCGACGCGACGAAGATCGAGTCGAACTGCCCCTCCTTGTGGAGCAGCCGCTGCGCCGTGGGCACGTCGAAGATCGCGATGGTCGCCCCACCGAGCGACGCGAGGTCGCCGAACTTGGCAACGCCGACGACCGTGAAGTCCTGCGCCGGTCCCTGTGCCGCGACGCCGATCCGGTCGCCCACGCCGTAGCCCTCGTCGTCGGCCGTGTTCTTGTCGATCACGACCTGACCGGGACCGCTCGCCCAGCGGCCCTTGGTCAGGCTGAGCGGGTTGAAGCGCGAGTCGGCCGCGTTGAAGCCGAAGCCGAAGGTGGGCTGGTTCGCGCCGCCGAGCGCCTTGCCGTCGCGCCCGACCAGCTTCGCCAGGTCGGAGTTCCCGTCGAACGAGAAGATCGCGCCCGCGGCCTCGCCGACCCCGTCCAGCGCGCGGACCTTCGGCAGGAGCGACGCGGGCACGGTGGCGTTGCCGCTGTTCGCGTCCTCGACCACCTTCCTGCCGGCGATCACCGCGCTCGTGTTCCTGTACGAGTTGGTGAAGATGCCGTTGAAGGCGTGCTCGATGGTGTCGGTGAGCACGTACGTGCCGCTCACCATCGCCACTCCGAGGACGATCGCCAGCGCGGTGAGCACCGTCCGCATCGGCCGCGCCAGCAGCCCGCGGATGGCAACGCGCCTCAAGCGCTCAGCTCCTCCATCGTCCGGACGATCTCACCGGCGCTCGACTGGGGGACGTCGTGCACGAGCCGGCCGTCGGCGATGAACAGCACGCGGTCCGCGATCGCGGCCGCCTGCGGGTCGTGGGTGACCATCAGCGTCGTCTGGCCGTAGCCCTCGACCATCCCCTGCAGCAGCTGGAGGATCTCGCCGCTCGTCTGGGAGTCGAGGTTGCCGGTGGGCTCGTCGGCGAACACGATCGTCGGGCGCGACACCAGCGCCCGCGCGATCGCCACGCGCTGCTGCTGGCCGCCGGACAGCTCGCTCGGCCGGTGCGACAGGCGGTCCCCGAGCCCCACGCGGTCGATGAGGCGCTCATACCACTCCTGGTCGGGCTCGCGCCCCGCGATCCGCAGCGGCACCAGGATGTTCTCCTCGGCCGTGAGCATCGGCAGCAGGTTGAAGAACTGAAAGATGAACCCGATCCGGTCGCGGCGCAGCTTCGTGAGGTCGGTGTCGTCGAGGCCGGTGATCTCGGTGCGGGCGATCGTCACCGTCCCGCTCGTCGGCCGGTCGAGGCCCGCGAGGATGTGCATGAGCGTGGACTTGCCGGATCCCGACGGCCCCATGATCGCCGTCAGACGCCCGAGCTCCACGCCGAGCGAGACGCCGCGGAGGGCTTCGACAGCCGTGTCGCCCTCGCCGAACACCCGCGTCACGTCCTGTGCTGATACGACCGCCGAGTCCATGTCGCGACGCTATCCGGTTCGGGTGGTCGAATACAAGGCATGGTCAACACCTACACCGTTCTCAAGACCATCCACATCCTCGCGATCACGGTCTGGGTCGGGGGCGGCGCGCTCCTCGTGATGCTCATCGCCCGCGCGCGGCGCGCGTCCGACACCCCCACGCTCCTGGCGCTCATCAGGCAGGTGCAGTTCGTCGGCCCGCGCGTCTTCGCGCCGTCCAGCCTGATCGCGCTGGTCACCGGGATCTGGATGATCCAGAACGGCTACCTGTACGGCGACTACGACCTCTGGGTGATCCTCGGCCTGATCGGGTGGGCGGCCACGTTCGTGACCGGCAACTTCTTCCTGCGCCCCGCGGGGGAGAAGCTGGGCGCGGCACTGGCCGCCACGGGCCCGGAGCACCCCGAGGCCCAGCGCTACATGGCCCGGATCCTCAACGTCGCGCGCGTGGACCAGCTGGTGCTCGCGCTCGTGATCGTCGACATGGTGATCAAGCCCACTTAGCGGGCCAGGCGGTCAGCGGGCGGCGAACTTCCGCACCCGCTTCTCGCCCTTCGACTCGAAGAACGCCCACTCCTCGCGGCCCAGCTCGGTGGCCGGCTCCTCGGCGAACCACCACTCGCGTCCGATCCGGTACCAGTTGCGCGTGGCGTTCAGCTGGCCGAGCACGGCGAGCACGCCGGACTCCATGCGCCGCCCCATCAGCTCGTTCGCCGGCACGTTCTCGCGCCGCATCAGGTCGTAGAAGTCGGAGCGCGGGTCGCTCACCGCGGCGATCGCTCGCATCACCAGCTCCGAGTCCACGGTCAGCTCGGTGTCCTCCATGTACCAGCCGCCGACGGTCTTGACGTGGGCCATCATCCGCTCGGCGTCCACGCGCTTGGGGTTGCGCAGGAAGCCGAGGTCGTGCAGCGCCCCCACCAGCTCCTCGGGGTCGTCGTCGAAGACCGCCTCGAGCGCCGCGATCTCCAGCTCGATCTGCTCCTTGTCGAGCTGCTTGGTCATCCCGAAGTCGATGAACGCAACCTTCCCGTCCGGCATCAGCAGGTAGTTGCCGGGGTGGGCGTCGGCGTTGAAGTGCTGGAGGTGGTAGATCGAGCCGAAGCAGAAGCGGAAGACGATCTCGCCGAAGCGGTCGCGCTCCTCCTGCGGGAGCTGCTTGACCTCCTCGAACCCGACCCCGTCGACCCACTCGGTCACGAGCACGCGCTCGGTGGTGATCCGCGAGATCACGTCCGGCACGTAGATGAACGGGTGGCCGCGGTAGGCGCGCGCGAAGGTGCGCTGGTTCTGCGCCTCGTACTCGTAGTCGAGCTCCTCCAGCACGCGCTCCTTCAGCTCGTCCGCGGCGGCCTTCGCGTCGAGGCCGGGCGCGAGCGCCTTGGCCAGCCGCAGGATCATGCCGGCGTTCTGCATGTCGGCTCGGAGCGCCTCCGCCACGCCCGGGTACTGGATCTTGACGGCCACCTTGCGGCCGTCGGGCAGCACCGCGCGGTGCACCTGGCCGATCGACGCCGCCGCCGTCGCGTCCTGGTCGAAGTCCTCGAACAGCTCGTCCACGCCGCACTCCCACTCCTGCTCGAGCACCTTGGAGACCTTTTCCCACGGCATGGGCGGCGCCGACGTGCGCAGCGTGCTGAGCTTGTCCTGGTACAGCTCGCGGTACTCGGGCGGCAGGAACTCGGTGTCGATGAACGAGGCCAGCTGGCCGATCTTCATGGCCGCGCCCTTCATCGTGCCCAGCGTGTCGACCATCCGCTCGGCGGCCTCGAGGTGGCGCTTGTCGAGCTTCTCGGTCGCTCGCTCCTTCGACCGCACCACGTTGGCCGCGCGCGTGCCGGCGTAGCGGGCGCCCTGGCTCCCGATCACCGTGCCGACCTTGGCGGTCCGCGCCACGCGGCCCGTGGGTATCCGCTCCTCCTCGCGCGCCATGGGCGCGAGCGTACCTCCTGGGCAGTCCGCACTACACTGGCCCGCCGTCATGGCAGACACGAAGCGACCCAGGCTGGCCGTCGAGGAGCGCCCCGAGCAGGGCTCGCGCGCCACGCGCCGGCTGCGCAGGGACGGCTACGTGCCGGGCATCGTCTACGGCGGCGGCGACGGCGACTGCACCTCGTTCAAGGTCGGCGTGCGCGACCTGCGCGCCGCGCTGGTGGCGGGCTCCGCGGTGCTCGACCTCGAGATCGCGGGCGGCAAGTCGCTCCCGGTGATCGTCAAGGACCAGCAGCGCCACCCCGTGCGCGACGAGATCATGCACCTCGACCTGCTCGAGGTCCGGCTCGACGAGAAGATCCAGTCGACCGTGGCCGTCGACATCGAGGGGGCAGAGGACGCGCCGGGCGCCAAGGAGGGCGGCGTGGTCGAGCACGTGACCCGCGAGCTCAACATCGAGGCTCTGCCGGGCGACCTTCCCGAACGCATCGTGGTCGACGTCTCGCACCTCGAGGCCGCAGCCACCATGCACCTCTCGGAGGTCGCCGCGCCGGAGGGCGTCGAGTTCCTGGACGACCCCGAGGAGACGATCATCGCCACCGTCACCATCCCGACGGAGGTCGAGGAGCCCGAGGTGGAGGAGGAGACCGAGCTCGTGGGCGAGGAGGGCGAGGCCGCCGCGGGCGAGGAGGCCGAGGGCGAGACCGGCGAGGCGCCCGCCGAGGGCGGCGGCGACGCCGAAGGCGGCGGCGAAGGCTCCTGAGCCTGTTCGGGCGCCGCCGGGGGACCGGCGAGCGCGAGCGCGA
>JBJMLK010000050.1:0-3813 GCA_045805345.1 Thermoleophilaceae bacterium
ATGCCGGTGAAGGGCAAGCGGCGCGCGAAGGTGCGCCACGCGTGCCGGGGGATCCTGCTGCGCACGCTGCGCGAGGCGGCGAAGACCGTCGCGAAGCGGCAGGGCAGTGCGAACCCGGCGAAGTGGAAGCTGCACGCGACCTGCGAGCAAACCGACCCACCGAAGTGCGATCAGCTCGTGCCGAGCACCGCCGGCGCGGTCGACACCCCGCCGTTCCCGTGGCAGAACCGCGGGACCTACCACCAGGTGGACGAGATTCCCGGGCATCGGTAGGGCGCAGCCGCTCAGGATGTCGTGAGCGGGACCGATACATGCACAATGCACCGGACCCTCCTGCCGCTCGCGCTTGCGGCCGCGTGCGCACCCGCCGCCGCCGCGTTCCCCGCCGCGCCGCCCACGTCCCGGCTCGTGGAGTGTGGGACATCGCCGTTCAGGTTGTCTGCGCTCGACGGACCCGCGAATCAGCCGAAGGGCCACGGTCCCCTGCCCGAGGCCCTGCGTTCCTACCTACCTGATCCGTACCCCGCACCGGGGCCGATGCCCGTACACGGCTGGCGACTGCTGAGGCGCACTGCCCATCGCGCGGTCTTCGGGCACGGCCGCCCGCCCCATATGGCCGTCCTGGTGTTCAACCGTCACGGCCGGCGCTGGAGCTGGATGAACTGGCAGGACCGTTGTCCGCTCCGTGCGGTCCGGGGCGGCCTTGCAGCCTCCGCGTGGCGGCTCGATCCCGCCCACCCGCATCCGGGTAGGCGAGCGCGTGTGCTCCACGTGCTCGTGCGGGAGCGGAACTGCGCCAGCGGCGACGACACCCGCGGCCGCATCCAGCGACCGTCGATCTGGGTCAACCCGCGCCGTATCGCGGTCGCTATGTACGTGACGCCGCTCGAGGGCGACCAATTCTGTCAGGGCGTTCCGGAGACGCCCGCGACGGTCCGTTTGCCCGTCGCGCTCGGCGGCCGCAAGCTCTTCGACGCGGGCTTCGTGCCCTCGCACCGGCGCCGCTAGACCGGCAGCTCCTCCTCCAGCGTCGCCAGCACGTGGTCGGCGCCCGCCTCGCGCAGCTGGTCCACCGAGAAGTGCCCGGTCGCCACGCCCACGGCGATCGCGCCCGCCGCCTTGGCGGCCTCGATGTCCAGCGGCGTGTCGCCGACGATCGGTACCGTCGCAGGGTCGACCGGGTGGCCGAGCACCACGGCGGCGCGCTCGATGGCGCGCTTGGTCAGCTCGGTCCGGTCGGGCGAGTCCGACCCGTAGCCGCCGAACGAGAAGTAGTGGTTGAGGTCTCCGCGGGCCAGCTTGATGTGCGCGGCCGCCTCGGTGCCGCCGGTGGTCAGACCCAGCAGCACGCCGTCGCGATGGAGCTGGTCGAGCCGCTCGCGAACGCCCGGCAGCACGCGATAGCCCTCTGACTCGGCCACGGCGCGCGGCAGGTGCCGCTGGCGCGCCATGAGCACGCGGGCGAGCTCGTCGGGCGACGGCGGGTGTCCGATCACGGCCTCGAAGGTGAGCCGCCCGACCTCCGGGTCCGTCATGCCGGCGTCGCTGAACTTGCCGATGTCGGCGGGCACTCCGTACAGCTCCTCGAACGCCTCGCGCCAGGCGACCCCTCCCGCGCCGCCCGAGCTGATAAGCGTTCCGTCGATGTCGAACAGGGCTGCGCGCGCGGTCATGCCGCCGACGATACGCCTCGGCGGGGGCCGGGTAACCGCAGGGCATGAACCTGGACGAGCAGCTGACCAAGTACCTGACCGACGCGCACTCGATCGAGGAGCAGGCGCTGCCGCAGATGCATGCGGCGCCGGACCTCGCCAGCGACCCCGAGCTCCAGCGGATCTTCCGCGAGCACGAGGCGGAGACCGAGCAGCACGAGCGCATGGTCCGCGAGCGCCTCGAGGCCCGCGAGGCCGCACCGTCGAAGCTCAAGGACGTCGTGGCGCGGGCGACCGCGTTCCCGTTCGTCCTGTTCGCCAAGTCGCAGCCGGACACGACCGGCAAGCTCGTCGCTCACGCCCACTCGTACGAGGCGCTCGAGCTGGCGGCCTACGAGATGCTCCTGCGCGTGGCCGAGCGCGCGGGGGACACCGAGACCGCGGACCTGGCGCGCACGATCGCCGGCCAGGAGCGCGCAATGCGCGATCGCCTGAGCGCCAACTTCGACCGCGCGGTGGAAGCCTCCATCCGCGAGAAGGACGTGGACGACGAGAAGCTCGGCGAGCACGTGGTGAAGTACCTGACCGACGCGCACGCGATCGAGTCGCAGGCGATCCAGCTGCTCGAGCGCGGTCCGAAGGTCGCGGGCGATCCCGAGCTCGCGCGCGTGTATGAGGAGCACCTCGACCAGACCCGCAGCCAGCAGCGGCGCGTGGCCGCGCAGCTCGAGGCGCGCGACGCCTCGCCGTCGCGCCTCAAGGACGCCGCCATGCGCCTCGGCGCCCTCAATTGGGCCGGCTTCTTCCAGGCCCAGCCCGATACGCCCGCGAAGCTCGCCGGGTTCGCGTTCGCCTTCGAGCACCTCGAGATCGCCGGCTACGAGCAGTTGCGCCGCGTGGCCGAGCGCGCGGGCGACTCCGACACCGCGGCCGTCGCGGCGGTGATCGCCGGCGAGGAACGCGCCGCGGCCGAGCTGATCGAGTCGCTGTTCGACAGGGCGGTCGAGGCCGCGCTCGAGGCGCAGGGCGCAACCGCGTAGGACTCACCCCCAAGGGGGGTTCTGCCGATGGGTACCCGATGGACCGGTGGATCTCCGGCCGCTTCAGCGACCCCAAGGAGCGGACCGAAACCGACACGCAGGCTGAGTCGGCGCTCATGGCGCGCGTCGGCGCGGCTCTGTACGCCGCGGGCGCCACGCTTGCGCTCGTCTGGCTGACCCTCCCGCACACCGTCGCGAGCCAGGACCTGTGGCTGCTGGCCACCGCGGCCGTCACGTACATCGCGGCCTGGGCCCTCTGGCGCTTCGGCGAGCGGCTCAGCATCCGGCAGTGGGAGATCGTGGTCGCCTTCGGCATCCTCACCATCAGCGCCGCCGTGAACTTCAGCGGCCGGGGCAGTACGCCGTTCGTGCTCTTCTACCTCTGGAGCAACGTCTACGCCTGGTACTTCTTCCCGCGCCGGCGCGCCGCGCTCCAGCTGCTCCTCACCGGTCTGGCATACGCCGGTGTGTTGCTGATCCGCGGGCCGGTGCCGGAGGGCGAGACGCGCGGGCTCGTGAACGTCTTCGGCGCCGGCGCGGCGTGGTGGCTGATCACGGTCGGCACGATGCTCGTGGCGGGCATCCTGGTGGCGACGCTGCGCGGACGCGTGGACCGCCTGATCAGCAGGCTCACCGAGGAGCGCAACTTCGTGGTGAGCGTCGTCGACACCGCCGCGGCGCTCGTGATGATCTTCGGGCTCGACGGCACGCTGAAGGGCATCAACCGCGCCTGCGAGCGCACCACCGGCCACAAGGGCGACGACGTCCGCGGCAGCCATATCTCCGAGTTCATGCTCGTGCCGGAGGAGGTCGACCGCGCGGTGGTCGAGTGGGAGGCGCTGATGGAGACCGGCGGCCCGCGCGAGTTCGAGTTCAGCCTGATCACCCGAGCCGGCGACCGGCGGGAGATCGCCTGGTCCGCCGTCGTCGGCCGCGACGCCGCCGGCGACCCCGACCACGTGATCGCGACGGGTGTCGACATCACCGAGCGCAAGCGCGGCGAGCGCGCGCTGCGGCGCCAGGCCGCGCGCCAGGAGGTGGTCTCGGAGCTCGGCCGGCGGGGGCTGGTGGGCCTGCCGCTGCCGGACCTCGCGGCGCGCACCGCGAGCCTCGTGTCCGAG
>JBJMLK010000051.1:0-6088 GCA_045805345.1 Thermoleophilaceae bacterium
CTGGTACGAGGACGTGCGCAAGCTCGGCGGCCCGAAGCTCGAGGGCGACCTGATGCGCGGCGCCGAGGCCTACCTCGAGATGTGGGAGCGGACCACCGGGGTCCGGGTGCGCAGGTGCACCAACCCGTTCCGCAACGTCACGAAGCACGGGCTCGGCAAGCTCCGGCTCGGAATGGGCTGGGAGCGCCTGCTGCGCGTGGCCGGCCAGCCGCAGCAGCGCACGCGCGCGTGGAGCTGGTGCGTGCGCGAGGCCGGCAACCTGCACGCGGCGGACGTGGCCGAGCTGACGCGGCGCGGACGGGTCGAGCTGATCGGCAGCACCGCGGTGCACCGCGAGGGCGGCGGCACCGCGATCGGCACGCCGGTGGCGAAGGTGCGCGACCGCACGAAGCGGATCGCGCCCGGGTTGTTCGTGCGCCACCGCCGCGGCGGCATCTACGTGTACGCGGTCCGCAAGGGCCACGTGCGGGCGGTGGCCGTCGCCACGCCGGCGCTCGCGAAGCGCACAGGCGCGCTGCGCGCGGCGATGTACCGCCTGCTCACCGCCAAGGCGTCGCACGCCACGCGCCGCTACGTCGGCAACGCGTCGCTCGGCTCACAGCGGCTGCAGGGCGCCTCGCTCGTCCAGACGAGCGACCCGCGGGTGAACGCAGAGCTGGCCCGCCTCTGCGGGCTCAACCAGCACTAGCTCCGGCCGCTGCCAGCCGCTCGAGGGGCACGTCCGTGTCGGCGAGCTCGCGTGCCGAGACCGTGCGCCCCGAGCGGATGAGCTGCTGGATCGGGTCGGTCACGTCCCAGACGTTCACGTTCATGCCCGCCACCACCCGGCCCCGGTCGAGCCAGAACGCGATGAACTCGCGCGCAGTCGTGTCCCCGCGGAACACGACCTCGTCCCAGGCGGTGGCGTAGCCCGAGTACTCCATGCCGACGTCGTACTGGTCGGAGAAGAAGTACGGCACGCGGTCGTAGCTCGCCGGCTTCCCGAGCATCGCGCTGGCCGCCACCGCGGGCTGGTTGAGGGCGTTTGCCCAGTGCTCCACCCTCAGCCGCCGTCCGTACAGCGGGTTGAAGGCGTTCGCCACGTCGCCCGCCGCGAAGACGCCCGGCGCGCTCGTCGCGAGGCTCTCGTCCACGAGGATCCCGTTGTCGACCTCGATGCCGGCGGCCTCCGCGAGCCCGGTGCGCGGCACCACGCCGATGCCGACCACCACGAAGTCGGCGTCGATCGTGCGGCCGTCCGCGAGCGTCACGCGCTCGACGCGGCCCGCGCCCTCGAAGCCCGCCAGCTGCGCGCCGGTGAGCAACTCCACGCCGTGGTCGCGGTGGACGTCCGCGTAGATGGCGCCGGCCTCGCGGCCGAGCACGTGCTCGAGCGGGACCTCCGCGCGCTCGACGACAGTGACCTCGAGGCCCTTCTGGCGAGCCGACGCGGCCACCTCGGCGCCGATCCAACCCGCGCCGATCACCGCCATCCGGCCGCCCTCGCCCAGGCGCGCCGCGATCCGGTCGGCGTCGGCGAGGTCGCGCAGGTAGACGACGCCGTCGAGCCCCGAGCCCGGCAGGTCGAGTCGCCGCGGCTCGGGGCCTGTCGCGATCAGCAGCGCGTCGTAGCCCAGCCGCTCGCCGCCGGCGAGCGACAGCTCCGCGGCTGCCGTGTCGAGACGCTCGGCGGTCACGCCCGTGCGGAGCTCGACGTCGTGGTCGGCGTACCACCCGTCGGGGTGGACGCGGGCCTTCTCGCGCGGGGACTCGCCGCGCAGGTAGTCCTTGGACAGCGGTGGGCGCTCGTAGGGCTGCTCGGGCTCCGAGCCGACGAGCACCAGGCGCCCGTCGAAGCCCTCCTCGCGCAGTGCTTGCGCGGCCTTCGCGCCGGCCAGGCCGCCGCCGACTATCACGTATGTATTGGGCATGTGGGGCTTTGCGCCCCCCGGGACCCGTTCCTTACCTCGTAAGAACTGCCGTCGGCTCGTCGCGAACCATCGTGTGCCCGTTGCTACGGTCGAACCCGTGCCGTCGTCAGTTGCCCCGCTGTCCGCGACGAGCGCGTCCGGCGACTGGCTCGGCGCGCTGCGGGCGAGCGGACCCGAGTACGACAGGGCCGTCGAGTCGCTCCACGTGCTCCTGCTCCAAGGGGCCCGGTTCGAGGTCCGGCGGCGCAGCGCGGCCCTCTCCTACGTACGCGGCGACGAGCTGGAGGACGTGGCGACGCAGGCCGCGGACGACGCGCTCGTGGCCGTGCTGGCCAAGCTCGACGACTTCCGCGGTGCGAGCCGGTTCACCACCTGGGCGTACAAGTTCGCGATCCTCGAGGCGGGCGTCCGCGTGCGCCGCCGCGCGTGGCAGCACCGCGAGGTGATCCTCGACTCCGACAGCTGGACCCGCCTGGCGCCGGCGACCCCTGGCCCGGAGGAGGGCGCCGAGCGGGCGGAGCTGCTCCATGCGATCTCCGAGTGCATCGGCCAGGAGCTGACCGCGCACCAGCGCCAGGTGCTGGTCGCGCTGGGGGTCGACGGCGTGCCGATCGACGTCCTCGCGGAGCGGCTCGGCACCAACCGCAACGCTCTCTACAAGGCGCTGCACGACGCGCGCCGCAAGCTCCGCGCCGCGCTGGAGGAGCGCGGCTTCGCAATCGACACGGTCGGCAGGGAGGAATGACGGAACGCGCACGCCCAGACGACGACCTCCGCCGGGTGCTCGGATCGCCGCAGCCGGAGGTTCTCTGCGACGAGTGCTTCGAGAAGCTCGACGAGTACGTCGAGCTCGAGCTGGACGGAGCCCCGGCCGACGAGCGGATCCCCGGGATGCGGCCGCACCTCGACGGCTGCCCGGCGTGCCGCGAGGAGTACGAGAGCCTCCGCGAGCTCGCCTCGAGGTAAGGACGCGGGGCGAGCCGTCGCAAACGGGGAAACGACTCCCCCAGGAGGGCAGAGAAGACATGAGCACCGAAGCCGCGGCCGTGTTCCGGCCGATTCCCTTTCCAAGCGCGCAGGCCGTGCGCAAGGACCCGGTCGCGCAGGCCTTCACGCTGCTGCGGATCGCGTTCTGCGCAGCGCCGATCCTCTTCGGCATCGACAAGTTCGCGGGCGTGCTGACCGACGACTGGACCAAGTACCTGGCCCCCCAGTTCAACGACATCATCCCGGGCAGCGCCCAGGACGCGATGCACATCGTGGGCGTGGTCGAGATCGTCGCCGGGCTCGCGGTCCTCGTGACCCCGCGCTTCGGCGGCCTGCTCGTGGCCGGCTGGCTCGGCGGGATCATCGTCAGCCTGCTGCTCGTCGGCGGCTACGGCGACATCGCGCTGCGCGACTTCGGGCTGCTGCTCGGGGCGCTCACGCTTTCGCGCCTGGCGACCGCGGTCAGTCCTTATACGGATCGAACACGTCAGCGCCAGCCATCGCCGCACCCAGCGGCGTGAGCGTGTGCTTCACGCGGATCGAGTCGCCGTGCGCCGCGAGGACCTCGGGTAGCCGCTTGTAGACCTCGGGTGCCTCGTCGGCGCCGCCGCCGACCAGCACGATGCCCTGACGCGTGAGCCGCTCCTTCACGCGGGGCCAGTCGACCACGCCGGGGCGGATGACCTGCTCGCTGCGAACCTTGCGCATCTTGCGCTCGGGATGCCGCGGGCAGGTCTCCCCCCGGTAGGCCTTGGCCGGCACGCTGAAGTCGCAGTCGCGCTCGCTGCACTCGTAGACCGTCCGGCGCTTCACGCGCCCCGCGGCCTTGGAGCGGCTCATCACCCGGCCGGCGCCGTGCACGGTCGAGTAGAGCGACTCCGCCGAGTCGGGCGACTCGGCGCCCTCGAGGATCACCGACGGCTCGCCCATGCTGCCGCCCACGAATCCCTCCTGCCCCGGCCGGGCCGGCGTGCAGCCCTTGCGGATCACCCAGACCCTGCGGCCCTGGTGCTCCTCGAGCCAGGCGAAGTTGTGGTGATTGTGCACCTCGTGCACCGCGCGGGCGCCGAGGATCTCGAGCACCTTGTCCACCACCACGTCGCGGCCCGCGTACGCGTACTCGCCGGCGAGCGACATCGCCTCGACGTACGACTGGCCCAGCTCGGAGTCGACCGCGAACAGGACCGGCGGCGAGTCCATCTCGCCCTCGCTCACCCGCAGGCCGAGGCGCTTGCGGTCGTGCTCGTCGAATGGCAGCCCCTGGGCGAGCGCGAGGAACCCGCTGGCGGTCCTGTGGCCGAACCCGCGCGAGCCGAAGTGCACGCCGACCCAGATCGCCCCGGCCTCGTCCTCGAACAGGTTCACGAAATGGTTGCCGGAGCCGACGGTTCCGAGCTGGTTGGTCGCGGTGTCGCGCAGCTTGCGCTGCGGCTCGAACGGCGCATCGGCGATGCGGTCGATCACCTGGTGGTCGGCGCGCTCCTTCGCTGGCACCCCCATGCCGAACGAGATCCGCTCGGCGATCTGGCGCATCACGCGCTCGGCTCCGCCGCCGTCGGCATCGAGCTGCTCGCGCGTGAGGTCGGTCTGCACGGCCTTGTTGCCGCATGCGATGTCGTAGCCGACGCCCGACGGCGAGATGAAGCCCTCGTAGGCGATCCCGCCGCCGATCGGCTGCGAGTAGCCGGGGTGGTGGTCGGCGCAGAGCACGCCGAACTCGGCCTCGCCGGCCTGCATGCAGCGCTCGAGCTGCTCGAGGCTGCGGCGATCCACATCACCGAACGTCTTGATCCGCATCGCGCCAGCGTAGATTCACACGCGCGCGCGGTTTCGTCCTGACTTTGCCTCGCTGGGCGAGGTGAATCCAGGACGCGTCCTGACTTAGTCCCGGGATCCGCGATCAGGACCGGACGCAACCGCCTGGGCCACCTAGCTTTGCGGCCTCGTGAGCCCTGTCCGCCCCTGCCGCCACGACGAGCGCCCCGCGATCCTCGCCATCGTCAATGCCGCAGCCATGGCCTACCGCGGCGTGATCCCCGCCGACCGCTGGCGCGAGCCGTACATGCCGGCGCGCGAGCTGGACGACGAGATCGCCGCCGGCGTGGACTTCTGGGGCTACGAGGCCGACGGGGCGCTGGTCGCGGTGACGGGCATCCAGCGGGTGGGCGACGTCGACCTGATCCGCCACGCCTACGTCGCGCCGCACATGCAGCGGCGCGGCATCGGGGGCGCGCTGCTCGAGGCGGTCACGCGCGAGGCCGAGCGGCCGCTGCTGGTCGGCACGTGGAGCGCCGCGCACTGGGCGATCGACTTCTATCGCCGCCACGGGTTCGAGCTCGCGCCGCGGGCGGAGGCGGCGCGACTGCTGGCGCGCTATTGGGACATCCCGGAGCGGCAGGTGGAGACGTCGGTGGTGCTCGCCAGGCGCGACTAGGCCGCCTCGGCGATCAGCACCGCCGCACCGAACACGAAGCACGCCGCGGCCACGGCGCCCACGACTCGCGTGGGCGGCCCGCCGTGGATCCCCGTCGCGTGCACCGCCGCGTGGCCCTTCCCGCGCCCGATCAGCCAGCGGTTCACGGGCACCGCGAAGGCGCCGGCCACGGCGAGCGCGAACGCGAGGCTGCCCCAGAAGAGGAGCGAGTCGAGCCCGGCGTCGATCGCGCCCGGGATCGCGACGACTATCGCGTTGTCGACGACCTCCATCGTGGCGATGCTCAGTGTGTCGGAGGCGAGCGCGATCGGCACCACCGCGGCGAGCGCCATGCCCGCCCGCAGCAGCGGCAGGCTCGTGAGGCCATAGCCGAACAGGAACGCGAGCACGATCGAGATCGCCACCGTGGCGCCGTTCGACAACCCGGCCGCCGTCCCGATCATCATGCCCACGATCTCCCCGATCGCGCAGCCGGTGAGGCAGTGCAGGGTGGCGCTGACCGCGAGGCTCGTGAGCTGCGGCCCGCGCGTCGGGAGCTGGTGGTCGTGGTGGGTTTGGGAGCTCATGTCGGCCGAGGGACAGGTGTGCTTGCGAGGTTGCCCTTCAGGGTAGATTCTGCGCCGAGGTGAGCGGGCGCAGATCGAGCCTTATTCCGCCGCTGGTACGCCAGCTCACTACGGATCGGCTCGGCCTCGGAGCCGCGGCCCGGTCGCGGCGCTCGGAGGGACTCGAGCCGCGCACCAGGACCGCCGACCGC
>JBJMLK010000052.1:0-11993 GCA_045805345.1 Thermoleophilaceae bacterium
CGGCGCGCGGCGCCCAGCGCTCGGTGAGCACCTGCACGAGCAGAGTGGCCGGCGGTCCGACGATCAGGAGCCACAGCAGCCCGCGCGGCACGTCGCGGTGCTTCACGTGGCCGAGCTCGTGGGCCACCACGGAGTCGACCTCGGGCCGCGTGTAGCCGTGGATCAGGTTGTCGTAGAGGACCACGCGCTTGGTGGACCCGAGCCCCGTGACGTAGGCGTTCGACCCCGTAGTGCGGCGGCTGGCGTCCACCTCGTAGACCTGCCCGACGTCGACGCCGGAGCGCTTCGCCAGCTCGAGCACGTCGGACCTCAGCCTGCCGGCCGGCAGCGGCGTGAACCTGTTGAAGATCGGCTCGAGCACCACGGGCGCGAGGAACGTGAAGACGGCCCCCAGCACGACCACCACCGCACCCGCCGGGATCCACCAGCGGTGCGGGAAGCGGCGCATGAGCGCCACCAGCAGGACGGCGCCGGCCGCGGCGAACACCGCTGCGATCGCCTCGGACTTGGCCAGGTCGCCGACCCAGCCGCCCCAGCTCTGGGTGGACAGTCCGTAGTCCACCGCCCGCTGGTGGCTCACGGCCGCGAGCGGCAGACCGATCAGCGCGATCCCCACCACCAGGCCGGCTCCGGTCGCCGCGGTCGCCAGGCGCCGGTGCGCATACGTCCGCCTCAGGGCGCGCGGCGGGCGCATCGCCACGATCACCAGCGCGGCCCCGCTCAGCACGAGCCCGCCGATCGCGAGCGCCCGCTGGGGCCCGACGTAGGCGTGAATGCGGTCGAGCTCGGCGGGGCTGAAGTACGCTTCGGCCCTGGCCGGGGCGGGCTCGATCAAGCCGCTCCGCGGTCGCAGCGCCAGGGTGGCCGCCCCGGCGGCCGCGATTGCAATCCCCACCGCCACAGGCAGCCGGACACCACGACTTTGCATTCCCCCGAGACTCTAGACACAGACGGCGGGCGCCCGGCCCGCGTGGCGCTGCTCTCCGACGTGCACGGCAACCTTCCGGCGTTCGAGGCGGTGCTCGAGGACACGCGCCGCGAGGGCGTCGAGGCGCGCTGGTGCCTGGGCGACCTGGTCGGCTACGGCGCCCAGCCCGACCAGTGCGTCGCGCTCGCCGCCGCCGAGTGTGACTTCTGCCTCGTGGGCAACCACGACCTCGTAGTGCTCGGCAAGCTCGACGTGCGCGAGTTCTCGGCCAACGCGGCCACCGCCGCCGAGTGGACGCGCGAGCACATCGCGTCCGACTCCGTCGACTACCTATCGCGCCTGGCGGCCGAGGACGAGGAGCACCCAGTGGGCCTCTACCACGCGAGCCCGCGCGACCCCGTCTGGGAGTACGTGCTCTCGGTGGGCCAGGCGCGCGACTGCATGGAGGCGATGGGCCCGCGCGTGGGCGCGGTCGGGCACTCGCACGTCGCGCTCTGGTTCACGCGCGACGACTCCGGCGGGGTGTCCGGCGACGTCGCACGAGCGGGCACCGAGCTCGACCTCTCCGCCGGCACCTGGCTGGTCAACCCCGGCGGAGTCGGCCAGCCGCGCGACGGCGACCCGCGCGCCGCCTGGCTGCTGCTCGACCTCGAGACCTGGACCGCCACCTGGCGTCGCGTGGACTACCCGATCGACGACGCCGCGAGCGCGATCCGGGCGGCGGGCCTTCCGGCGGCGCTGTCCGACAGGCTGTACGTGGGTCAATGAGAAGACTCCGGACGACAGCCACGATGCTCACGGCGCTGGTGGCGCTCGCGCTGCCGCTGGCCGGCTGCGGCGCGGACAAGAAGCAGATCCCGCGCGAGGACGCGCGCAAGCTGGTCGTCGTGCTCCAGGCCGCCCAGCGCCAGGCCGACGCGCACGCGTGCACCACGGTCGAGAACACGCTCCAGTCGCTGGAGAGGCGCGTCGAGGCGCTGCCGTCGAGCACCGACGCGGACGTGAGGTCGAGCCTGCGCGACGGGATCGAGAACCTCCGCTCGCTCGTGGCGGACGACTGCAGTCAGGTGACGAAGCCGAAGAAGAAGCAGAAGACGGAGTCGACTGAGACGACGACGTCGGAGCCGAGCACCACCTCGGACACGAACACCGACACCAACACGGACACCACGACCGAGACCACCACCGAGACCAATCCGGACACGAACACGGACACGACGCCGAACACGACCCCGGATAACGGCAACACGACGCCCGAGCCACCCAGCGGCGGCGCCAGTCCCCCGGGTCAGAAGAAGAAGAAGGACAAGTGACGACGCCGACCGAGGTCGCCGGCCGTTACCGGATCGACAGCCGCCTGGGGGCCGGCGGCATGTCGACCGTGTTCAAGGCCCAGGACACCGTGCTCGAGCGCCCGGTCGCGGTCAAGCTGCTGGCCGAGCACCTGGCGCAGGACGACGCCTTCGTCGCGCGCTTCCGCCGCGAGGCGCTCGCGGCCGCGCGCCTGCAGCACCCCAACATCGTGCAGGTGTTCGACTCGGGCCAGGACGACGAGTCGGGCCGCCACTACATCGTCATGGAGTACGTGGACGGGCCGTCGTGCGCTGACCTCCTGCGCCAGCACCGGATGTTCGACGCCGACGACACCGTCCGGATCGTCCGCGACGCCTGCCACGGCCTCGACTACGCGCATCGTGCGGGCGTGATCCACCGCGACGTGAAGCCGGGCAACCTGCTCGTCTCGAACGAGACCGGCACCACCAAGCTGGCCGACTTCGGCATCGCCAAGGCGGCCGAGCAGACGCGGATCACCCAGGTCGGCGCCGTGCTGGGCACCGCGGCGTACCTGTCGCCCGAGCAGGCGTCGGGCGAGGAGGCCGGCGCGGCCTCGGACATCTACTCGCTCGGAGTCTGCGCGTACCAGTTCCTCGCCGGACGCCTGCCGCACGAGTACGGCTCACTCACCGAGCTCGCGCTGAAGCAGCAGCAGGAGCGAGTGCCGCCGATAACCGACTTCCGCGACGACGTGCCGCAGGCGCTCGACCAGGCCGTGCGGGCCTGCCTCGAGCGCGACCCCAACCGGCGCTACGCGAACGCTCTCGACATGGCCGCCGCGCTCGAGTCGGGCCTACGCGGCGAGACGACCGCCGCCACCGAGCTGGTGGCGCTCGACGACGTCTCCACCCGGCAGATCGACCGGACCGCGGCCACGCAGGCGCTGCCGCGCGACGCCACGCGCGTCGCGCCGGCGCCGCCGGTGCGCAGGGCGGCGCCGCCCGCGCGCCGCCAGGAGCCGCGGCGCGATCGCCGCAACCCGTGGCGCTGGGTGATCGCCGCGCTGATCGTCCTCTTGGCCGGCATTGCGATCGCGCTCGCGCTGACGCTTCCGGGCGGCAACCGCCAGAGCATCTCGAACGGCAACGTGGACGACCAGGTCCGCGACCTCATCCACTACGTGCGCGACCACAGCAAGTGAACGGGGCGCCCTGAGGCGCCCCGTTCGATGCTCGGTGCGGCGGACCGCTAGCGGTCGTCGTCGTCGCTGTACGGCTCGCGGCTGCCGGACTTCGCCAGGCCGCGGCTGATCATGTAGCCGACGGTCAGGATTGCCACGTAGAGCCAGGCGTTCTTCGCCAGGAAGCGGTCGTCGTGGCCGTCGCCGGCCTTGGTCACCGCCCCGGCGATCAGCACGCCGATGGTCACGACGACGTAGGCGTAGAACTCCGTCGTCTTGAGCGCCGACTTGGTCTCCGTTGCGAGGCGGCGCGCGCGGCTCTGAACAGGCACGGCGCGGTCGCGGGTGATGTCTGTGGCTGCCATGTGCAGTCCCTTCTGTTGGTGGGTCGTTCGTTCACCTTCGTCCGACCCACCGGGATGCCGGCGCCCGTCCGTGTGGCGATAGGGGTAAGCGGCTCGGCTTACACCATTTGGAGCTACCGCGCCGCCAAAGGGGTATTACCCGGAACGTGGCGGCTCAACCCCCGCGTAGGGCGAGCCGCCGTCGAGGATCGCGCTCGCGTACGCGTCGAAGCGGCCCTCGAGTATCGACTCGCGCACGCCCCGCATGAGGTAAGCCATGAAGGTGAGGTTGTGGAGCGTGATCAGGCGCGCGGCGGTCAGCTCGCCGATCCGCGAGAGGTAGTGGAGATAGGCCCGCGAGTGCTCCCGGCACGCGGGGCACGGGCAGTCCGCGGCGATCGGCTCGCGGCTCTCGGCGTGCGCGGACTTGTGCAGGTCGAGCCGCCAGCGCTGCTCCGGGGCGGCGACGAGCGCGCTGCCGTGGCGGCCCAGGCGCGTGGGCGTCGCGCAGTCGAAGGTGTCGATGCCCATCGCCACGCCCGCCAGCAGGTCGTCCACGTCGCCGATCCCGAGCAGATGGCGCGGGGCCTCGTCCGGCACGTGGTCGAGGGCCCAGCCCACCACCTCGCGCATCTCGGCCTTCTCGCGGCCGAGCGAGCCGCCGATCGCCACGCCGTCGACCCCGCTCGAGGCCACGCGCTCCGCGGACTCGCGGCGAAGGTCCTCGTAGACGCCGCCCTGGACGATGCCGAACAGCAGTTGGCCCTCCGGGGCGTGCGCGCGGCTCCACGAGAGGCAACGGTCGAGCCAGCGGTGCGTGCGCTCCGTCGAGCGCGCCGTGTAGTCGCGCCCCGAGTGAAACGGCGTGCACTCGTCGAACGCGAGCGCGACGTCGGAGCCGAGCCGGGCCTGGACCTCCATCGACGTCTCGGGCCCCATGAAGCGCTCGCCCCCGTCGACGTAGGAGCGGAACCGAACTCCCTCCTCGTCGATCGCCAGGATCCGGCTCTCGCGATCGCCTCGGCGGCGCTTGATCTCGTCGGCGACGGAACCGTGGCCCATCGAGAACACCTGGAACCCGCCGGAGTCAGTGACGATCGGGCGCCGCCAGCCCATGAACTCATGGAGGCCTCCCATCCGCTCGATCAGGTCGGCGCCGGGCTGGATGAAGAGGTGGAACGTGTTGCCCAGCACCATGTCGTACCCGAGCGCCTCGACCTCGGGCGCGTCGAGCGACTTGACGGTCGCGGTCGACGCGAGCGGCACGAACGCCGGCGTGCGCACGTCGCCGTGCCGCGTACGAAGGACGCCCGCGCGGGCAATGCCGCCCGCGCGGGCGGTGATCTCGAGCGGCCCGGCGGTCACGCGGGCCAGACTAGCCCGCGTGACGCCCGCCTCTCAGGCCGCGAGCGGGCGCCGTGCGGCGCCCGCCGCGAAGCTGAGACCTAGGCCGCGGTCTGCTCGGTGGCCGTGCCCTCCACCGCCGCCGGCCGGCCGTGGCCGCTCCCGTTGGCGCTGGACGCGCGGATCTCGACGCGGCGCGGCTTGCGCTGCTCCGGCTTCGGGATCCTGACCTCGAGCACGCCCTTGTCGAACTCGGCGCTCACCGCGCCGGCGTCGATCCCCTCGGGCAGCGCCAGCGAGCGGCTGAACGCGCCGGTGGAGCGCTCCACGCGGTACCAGCCGCGCTCCTTCTGCTCGAACTCGGACTTGCGCTCGCCGGAGATGGTGAGCGTGTTGTCGCGGATCTCGATCGACACGTCGTCCTCGCTCAGGCCCGGGAGGTCGGCCCGGAGCACGAACTGCTCGTCCGACTCGACCAGGTCCATCGCGGGGACCCAGCGCTGCTGGAGACGACCGTCGTCGAAGAGCGTGTTGAAGAGGCGGTTGATCTCGCTCGAGAAGGGCTCGGGCTTCATGAGTAGGGTCATTGGACTCCTCCTGCTCTGACTGTGGGGGAGTCTATAAACCTCAGTCCTTATTTGTCAACTTTTATGCGCGCTCCTCGACTGGCGCATACGACGCCACTAAGTGGGTGAGGCCCATCGGGGCCACCCTCAAAAGCCGCAGTTTGCGGCCGGGCGACCGCCGCGGCCGGCGCTAGGCGCCACCGCCGCCCAGCAGCGACCGACCGGTCATCTCCTCCGGCTGCTCCTGCCCGAGCAGCGCGAGCACCGTCGGCGCCACGTCGGCCAGGATCCCGCCCGAGCGCAGCTCGCCGGCGTCCGCGGTCACGATCAGCGGCACCGGGTTGAGCGAGTGGGCCGTGTTCGGGCTGCCGTCAGGCTCGAGCATGTGGTCGGCGTTGCCGTGGTCGGCGGTGACGATCGTCGCGCCGCCGGTCGCGTGGACCGCGGCCACGACCTCGCCCAGACAGCCGTCGACGGTCTCGATCGCCGTCACCGCGGCCGGGATCGACCCGGTGTGGCCGACCATGTCCGGGTTCGCGAAGTTGATGATCCCGAAGCCGTAGGCGCCGCCCCGCCAGTGCTCGACGAACGCGTCCGCCGCGGCGCGCGCGCTCATCTCCGGCTTGTGGTCGTACGTCGGCACGTCGCGCGGCGAGTCGACCAGGCAGCGCTCCTCGCCGGAGTACGGGTCCTCCTCGCCGCCGTTGAAGAAGTAGGTGACGTGCGCGTACTTCTCGGTCTCCGCCACGTGGAGCTGGTGCACCCCGCGCCCGGCCAGCGTCGCGGCGAGGGTGGCCGCCGGCCGCTCGGGCGGGAACGCCACCGGGTACGGCCAGCCCTCGTGGTACTCCGCGAGCGTCGTCATGTGGACCGCCGGCGGCGACCCGCCGCGGTCGAACTCGCCGAACCCGGGCTCGCCCAGCGCGCGCGTCAGCTCGCGGGCGCGGTCGGGCCGGAAGTTGAAGAAGATCACCGCGTCGCCGTCGCGAATCCGCGCCTCCTCCCCCACAACCGTGGGCTTCACGAACTCGTCGGTCTCGCCCCGCTCGTACGCCGCGCGCACCGCCGCCACTCCGCTCGGCGCGTCCTCGGCCGAGCCGCGCCCGTGGACCAGGGCGTCGTAGGCGGCCTCGATCCGGTCCCAGCGGCGGTCGCGGTCCATCGCGTAGTAGCGGCCGGACACCGAGCCGACGCGGCCGCCCGCCGCAGCGAGCCACCGCTCCGCCTGCTCGAGGAAGCCGGCGCCGGAGTCAGGCAGCGTGTCGCGCCCGTCGGTGAACGCGTGCAGCACGAGGTCCGGCACGTCCTGGTCGGCGGCCAGCTCGATGCATGCGCGCAGGTGGTCCCAGCCCGAGTGCACGCCGCCGTCCGACACGAGCCCGAGCAGGTGCAGCCGCCCGGCCTCGCGACCGGCGCGGCAGGCATTGCGCAGCACCTCGTTGCTCGCGAACGACCCGTCGGCGACTGCGTCGTCGATCCGCGTCAGGTCCTGGCGGACTACCGCCCCGGCCCCGAGGTTCAGGTGACCGACCTCCGAGTTGCCCATCTGCCCGTCCGGGAGGCCTACCGCACGGCCGCTCGCGGTCAGCTGGGTGTGGGGGTGGGAGCGCCACAGCTCGTCGAACACGGGCGTTTCGGCAAGCTCGACCGCGTTGCCCGGACCCGGCTCGGCCAGGCCCCAGCCGTCGAGGATCACCAGACACACCGACGGGACCGGCGGCGCACCGGGGCCGGCCGGCACGGTCACTCGACCGCGGCCTCCACGATCCGCACCAGCTCGTCGGGGTCGAGGCTCGCGCCGCCGACCAGCGCGCCGTCCACGTCCGGCTGGCTGAGGATCTCGTGCGCGTTGTCGCCCTTCACGCTCCCGCCGTACAGCACGCGCACCGCCGCCGCGGCCTCCTTCGACCGGTCGCCGACCAGCGCGCGCACGAAAGCGATCGCCTCCTCCGCCTGCTCCGGGGTTGCGACCTTGCCGGTGCCGATCGCCCAGATCGGCTCGTAGGCGATCGTCACCTCGGCGAGCCGCTCGTCGGGCACCTCGGCCAGCGCCTCCTGGACCTGGTGGCGGAGCTTGCGCTGCGTCTCGCCGGACTCGCGCTCCTCCTCGCTCTCCCCCACGCAGAGGATCGGCTCGAGGCCAGCGGCCAGCGCCGCCGGCACCTTCTCCTGCAGCGCGCGGTCGGTCTCGCAGTTGTCGCGCCGCCGCTCGGAGTGGCCGAGCACGACGCCGTCCACGCCGAGGTCGGTGAGCATCGTGGCCGACACCTCGCCGGTGTAGGCGCCCTCGGCAGCCTGGTGCATGTTCTGCGCGAGGATCTTGACGCCCGAGCCGGCGGCCGCCTCGACCGCCGCCGCGAGCCCGGTGAACGGCACGCACAGCCCCACGTCAACGCCCTTGCCGGCGGGCAGCCGGGCGTTCAGCTTCTCCACGTAGGAGCGCGCCTCGGCCACGGTCTTGTGCATCTTCCAGTTGCCCGCCACGTACGGGGCGCGCCGATCAGGCATCGTCGAGCGCCTCCACACCCGGCAGTGGCTTGCCCTCGAGCAGCTCGAGCGCCGCGCCGCCGCCCGTGGACAGGTGGGTCACGCGATCGGCCAGCCCGAACTGCACGAGGGCGGCGGCGGAGTCGCCGCCGCCGACCACCGTCACGCCGGGCGCGGCCGCCACCGCCTCGCCCACGGTGCGCGTGCCGGCCGCGAACGGCTCCATCTCGAACGCGCCCATCGGGCCGTTCCAGAACACCGTGCCGGCGGCGGCGATCTCGCGCGCGTACTCGTCGCTCGTGCGTGGCCCGATGTCGAGGCCCATCCAGCCGCGCTCCACCGACACGTCCGCGGTCGTCCGCCGGTTGGCGCCGGCGTCGAAGGCGTCCGCGACCACGAGGTCGCTCGGCAGGAGCAGCCGGCAGTCCGAGTCCTCGGCCTTGAGGAGCATGCGCCGGGCGAGGTCCACCCCGCGTTCCTCGAGCAGCGAGTCGCCGGTGTCGCGGCCCTGAGCGCGGAAGACGCTGAAGCACATCGCGCCGCCGATCAGGAGCGCGTCGGCCATGTCGAGGAAGCGCTCGATCAGGCCGATCTTGTCGCTCACCTTCGCGCCGCCGAGCACCACGACCAGCGGCCGCACCGGATCCTCGACCACCTCGCTGAGCGTGCGCACCTCCCGCTCGAGCAGGGGGCCCGCCGACGACGGCAGGTGCTCGGTCACGCCAACGGTCGACGCGTGCGCGCGATGCGCGGCCGCGAAGGCGTCGTCCACGTAGAGGTCGGCCAGGTCCGCAAGCTCGCGTGACAGCTCGGGGTCGTTCTTGGTCTCGCCGGGCGCCCAGCGCGTGTTCTCGAGCACGAGGATCTCGCCGTCCTCGAGCCGCGCCACGCCGCGCCGCACCTCGGGCCCGATGACCTCGGGCGCCTGGTACACCCGCGAGCCGCCGAGCAGCTCGCGCAGGCGGTCGCTGGCGGGCACCAGGGAGGTGGTCGGGTCCTGGCCCTTCGGCCGCCCGAGGTGCGAGCAGAGCACGATCCGCGCGCCGCGCTCGCGCAGCAGCTCGATCGCCGGCAGCGCGGCGCGTATGCGCGTGTCGTCGGCCACCGCGCCGCCGGCGAGCGGCACGTTGAAGTCCACGCGCATCAGCACCGTTTGGCCCGGCTCGATGGCCGCGTCGCGCAGGGCCCTCTTCGCGAAACCGGCCGCCACCGCTCGCTTCGCGCCGTTCCCCGAGGCGCCTAGAGGACTCGCTGGACGAGGTCGATCAGCCGGTTCGAGTAGCCCCACTCGTTGTCGTACCAGGCGATGACCTTGACCAGGTTGCCGTCGATGACCATCGTCAGCGGCGCGTCGAGGATCGACGAGTACGGGGACCTGACGATGTCGCTCGAGACGATCGGGGCCTCGCTGTACTGGAGGATGCCCTCGAGCGGCCCGCTCGCGGCCTCCTTCATGGCCGCGTTCACGCTCTCGGCGTCGGTCGGCTTCGCGACAGTGCAGACGAGGTCGACCACCGAGCCGGTCGGCACCGGCGCCCGCACCGCCATGCCGCTGAGCTTGCCCTCCAGCTCAGGGATCACCAGGCCGATGGCCTTCGCGGCGCCGGTCGAGGCGGGGATGAGGTTGATCGCCGCCGCGCGCGCCCGGCGGAGGTCGCTGTGCGGCATGTCCTGGAGTCGCTGATCCGCCGTGTAGGCGTGGATCGTCGTCATCAGGCCGCGCTCGACGCCGAACGTGTCGTGCAGCACCTTCGCGACGGGCGCCAGGCAGTTGGTGGTGCACGAGGCGTTCGAGATCACGTGGTGGTTGTCGCGGTCATAGGCGTCGTCGAAGTTCACGCCGATGGCGACGGTCACGTCGGGTTCCTTGGCGGGCGCGGAGATAACCACCTTCTGCGCGCCGGCCTCGAGGTGCTTCGACGCGTTCTCGCGGTCGGTGAACAGGCCGGTGGACTCGATCACGACGTCGGCGCCGACGTCCGACCAGGGCAGCGCGGCCGGGTCGCGCTCCGAGAAGACGCGCAGCTCCTTGCCGTCGATGTCGATGCCGGTGTCGGTCGCCCGGACCTCGCCCGGGAACGGGCCGAGGATCGAATCCCACTTGAACAGATGCGCAAGCGTCTTCGTGTCGGTGATGTCGTTGACGCCGACCCAGTCGACCTCCGCACCGCGCGCGTAGGCCGCCCGGAGCACGTTCCGGCCGATCCGCCCGAAGCCGTTGATGCCGACCTTCACCGCCATTCAGATCCTTTCACTGGGGTACGCAGGCGCAGTCCCTGCCCGGAAATAGAACCTATCAGCGGGCACCCGGCCCATAGGGGCCGCCAGGACTCCGCGACGCGAGGCTCTACGCGCGCCGGGGCGGCTTGTCCACGTCTCTGTGGACGACCTCCACCATGTAGTCCCCGCGCTCCGCGTACTCGCGCGCGAGGCGCTCGGCGATCACCACCGAGCGGTGGCGGCCGCCGGTGCAGCCGATGCCGATCGTCAGGTGCGCCTTGCCCTCGCGCAGGTAGTTCGGCAGGAGGTAGTCGAGCAGCGGCATCAGCCGCTCGAAGAACTCGCCGATGCCGTCAGAGCGCTCGACGTAGTCGATCACCGCCGCGTCCTTGCCGGTGAGCTCGCGCAGCTCGGCCTCGTAGTGCGGGTTAGGTAGGAACCTGACGTCGAACAGCAGGTCGGCGTCGCGCGGCGCGCCGTGCTTGAAGCCGTAGGTGAGGAAGGTCACGGCCAGCTTGCCGCGCACGCCGTGCGGCAGCATCTTGTCGGCCACGACCTTGCGCAGCCGGGACGCCGACAGGTCGCTCGTCTCTATCACCACGTCGGCCCGCTCGCGCACCGGCGCCAGCAGTCCGCGCTCGGCCTGGATAGCGGTGGTCACCTGACCCCCGTCCGCCAGCGGGTGGCGGCGGCGCGTCTCCTTGAAGCGCTTGACGAGCACCTCCTCGGACGCGTCGAGGAACAGCACCCGGTGGGCGATTCCGCGCGTCTCCAGCTCCTCGAGCACGCGCAGCATCCCCTCGAAGTACGTGCCGCCGCGCACGTCGCACACCACCGCGGCGCGCTCCACCTTGCTGCCCTCGTGGGCGAACAGGTCCGACAGCGAGCTGATCATCTCGGGCGGCAGGTTGTCGACGCAGAAGTAGCCGGCGTCCTCGAAGCACGCCATCGCCTGGGACTTCCCCGCGCCCGAGAATCCGGTGATGATCACGAAGTCCTGGATCGCCGGCGTCGGCGCGCCGCCGTCGCGCTCGCGGGCACGGCGCTCCCCGCGCACCCGGCCGAGCAGGCCGCTCCTGTCGCGCGTCGGCTTCACCTTCACCCGACCTGTCTACCGGATCTTGTGGACGTACTCGTAAACATCTCGTGCAACCTTCCCAGGAACACCGGGCACGGCCTCGAGTTCCTCGCGCGAGGCCTGAAGGAACCGCTCGGGCGTGCCGAAGTGCGTGAGCAGCAGGCGCTTGCGCGCGGGGCCCACCCCGGGCAGCTCGTCCAGCACGGAGCGCGTCATCGCCTGGTCGCGGCGACCGCGGTGGAACTCGATCGCGAAGCGGTGCGCCTCGTCGCGCACGCGCTGGAGCAGCTGGAGCGCCGGCGAGTCGTGCGGAAGCACGAGCGGCGCCGAGCGCCCGGGGAGGAAGACCTCCTCGACACGCTTGGCGAGGCTGACGACCGTCACGCCCAGGTCGCGGAACTCCTGCAGCTGCCCCAGCCCGGCCGAGAGCTGGCCCTTGCCGCCGTCGATCACGATCAACCCGGGCACCGACGCGAAGCTCGAGTCGTAGGCGCGCTCGTGCGGCGAGCGCTCGCGCTGCGCCACGAACTGCGCCATGCGCCGGCCGAGCACCTCGCTCATCGCCGCGAAG
>JBJMLK010000053.1:0-8018 GCA_045805345.1 Thermoleophilaceae bacterium
GAGCGCGAACGCGGCGAGCGCCGCCCGCGTGGTGAGCGAGCCCGACGCCGCCAGCACGACCACGGCCGCGAGGAACGCGAAGGCCGGCACGACCATCAGCAGCGCGTACGCGCGCCGCCGCTCCTGCCCGAGCGCGCAGCCCGCCGCGAGGCGCGTGACGAGCGTGCCGGCCAGCCCGACCAAACCGGCGGCCACCGCGCCGGTCCCGGCGCCCGCCGCGGCGAGCGCCGCCACCGCGACCGATGTCGCGAGGGTCACGAGCGCGGCGTGCGTCCAGAAGGCGCCGGCGGCACCCGGCCGCAGCTCGGCGATCGCCGACGACCTGACGAGGCTCACCTCGAGCCCGCAGCTGGCCAGCGCGCCGCCGACCAGGGCGATCGCCTGAGCGAGCGCCACCTCGCCCTGGCGGCGTGGCCCGAGCTCGCCGGCGATCACGAGGATGGCGATCGCGCGCAACCCCACCACGGCGGCGACCACGACCAGGTTGCGGGCGCTGGCGGCACGGAGCCGCGAGGCCGCGTCTAGTCGAATCGCAGCTCGCTGAGCTTCGCGAAGCGCGGGTCCCGCGCGCTCTCGTGGGCGTGGCCGGGAGCCGCCTCGTTCAGGTTCTCCCCGCAGACGGCGCAGATGCCGAGACACTCGGTCCGGCACACGATCTGCGCCGGCAGGGCCAGCGCCAGCGCGTCGCGCGCCCACGCCCGGACGTCCACCTCGTCGCCATCCACGTACGGCGAGCTGAGGTCGTCGCCCCCGCCCGGCTGGTCCACCTCGCGCGCGTCGATCTCGAGGGCGGTGCGCGAGTCCTCGAGGCAACGCATGCACGGGCCCTCGAGCCGGGTGCCGAAGCGCAGCCTGAGCGAGTACCCGCCGCGGGTGCGCGTCGCGTCCAGGATCGCGTCGGCGAGACGGTCCTCCGAGGAGTAGCTCTGGCCGCCGAAGGCGAGGTCGTCGAGCTCCACGCGGAGGTCCACCTGCCGGCTCTGACCCGACGCGAGCTGCAGCCGGCCGAGGTCGAACACGTCCGTCTTCCCGGCCATGCGGCCGAGGGTAGCGCCGGGCGCTACGTGCCGCCGGAGGCCACCATCGCGACGCCTGCGAGCGCCACGGCTACGCCCAGCCGCTGAGTGCGGCTGACCCGCTCGCCGAGGATCCGGTGCGCGAGCACGACGGTCGGCACCGGGTAGAGCGAGCCGAGGACCGACACGATCGCGAGCAGACCCTCGCGGCTGGCGAGCGCGAACAGCGCGTTGGCAACGACGTCGAGCACGCCCACGGCCGCGACCGCCGGCATCCGCCGCCCCAGCCCGACCGGCGCGCGGACGGCGAGCGCCCACGCGGCCAGCAGGGCCAGCGAGCCGCTCCGCGCGCCGACGAGCGCGGACGCCGCGCCGCCGTGCTGGCTTGCGCGGCCGAGGAAGAACACGAACAGCCCGAGCAGCAGCGCGGCCACCGCCGCCAGCGCGATCGCATCGCGCCGGCCGGGCTCCTCGGCGGCGCGCTCCTCGACCGACGCCATGACGGCGCCGCCGAGCGCCACCAGCGCACCGGCGAGCGCCACCGCCCGCGGGTCGTCGCCGGCGGCGAGCGACAGCACCAGCGGGACCACCGCTCCGCACGCGGCCACCGGCGCGACCACGCTGACCGTCCCCACGGCCAGCGCCCGGTAGAACGCCGCGAGCCCGAGCCCACCGCCGACCCCCGCGAGCAGACCGATCCCGAACCCCTCGCCGTCGATGCCCGCCCCCGACACGAGCACGACGATCCCGAGCGCGACGAACCCCGCCGCCTGCGAGACGACCGCGACCGAGACGACCGGCAGCCGCCGCGTGAGCAGGCCGCCCGCGAAGTCAGCCGACCCCCACGCGAGCGACGCGCCGAGCGCGAGCGCTACGGCCGCCACGCGGCCAAACAGCTAGGGCAATGAATGGAGAGCACGGAGCGGAGCTATAGCGCGCCCGAAGCGCCGGCCAAGCGGTGAACAGCAAGAGCCGCGTGGGGGCACCGGCTCCGCCGGGCGCTAAGCGCGGAACCACCAACGCAGCTCGGGCGGGTGGCGGGGTGTCGTCGTTTTCCTTCCGACGACGCTACGCAGTTTGGAGTCGGGAGGGAAATGACGACCCCCGACAGGACCCGCCCGCCAACCGCGTCAGGAAACCTCGGCCTCTTCGCGCCCCGCCAACCGGTCCCGCCCACGCTGCACCGCAGCCGTGAACTTCTGGAGGTTCACCTCAAGCGTGTTGAGGATGTCGTCCGCGTAGTCCTCCGCGCCGAGCCGGATCTCCCGCTCGCGCGTGCGCGCCTCCTCGATGATGTCCTCGGCCTGGCGCTCGGCCTGCTTCACGACCTCCTCCTGGGAGATCAGCCGCGCCTGCTCGTCGCGCGCTTCCTTCAGGACCCGCTCGGCCTCGCGCTTGGCCTCGGCCAGCATCTCCTGACGCTCCTTGACGATCCAGCGCGCCTGCTTGATCTCCTCGGGGATCGTCGCGCGCATCTGGTCGAGGATGTCGTAGACCTCTTCCTTGTCGACGCGCACCTGGTCGGTCAGCGGGACCGGCTTGGCGTTGTGGATCTGGTCGTCGAGCTTGTCGATCAGGACGAGAACGTCCATGTGTGAACCTCAGTTCCCCGCGGGCGACACGCGCACGCGTATCTCGTCGGCGATCTTCTCAAGGTTCTCCTTCGGGAGGCGAACCTGGTCGGTGAGCGGCACGGGCCTCGCGTCGCGCAGCGCGGCGTCGAACTCGGCGATCGGCGGGAGCGCAGCCGTCAGGCCGACGCGCGTCGCCTCCGTCCGCATCTCCTCGAGTGTGCTGCGCATCTCTTCCTTCTCTACTCGTACCTGGTCGGTGAGTGGAACTTGCTTCGCCCAGCGGATCTGCTTGTCGAGCCTCTCCATGAGGCCCGGCAGGTCGAACACTTCGTCAGCGCCTGAGCGCTTCCTCCAAACGCGCAATGACTCGCTCCGGTACCAAGCCTGACAGGTCGCCGCCGAACATCGCCAGCTCCTTCACCCCGCTCGAGCTGAGAAACGTGTACTCGGGCGAGGAGAACATGTACATGCTCTCGATGTCTGGTGCCATCTTGCGGTTGAGCTGGTTCATCTCGAACTCGTACTCGAAGTCCGAGATGGCCCGCAGGCCCTTGACGATCGTTCGCGCGCCGTGCTCGCGGGCAAAGTCGACGAGCAGCGTAGCAAAGGGTTTTACCTGCACATTCCCTATTTCTGAGACCTCGGACTCGATGAACGAGACGCGCTCCTCGGCGCTGAAGAGGGTCTTCTGCTTGCGCACGGGCTGGTTCACCACGCCCACCACCACCGTGTCGAACACCATCGCGGCGCGGCGGATAATGTCCACGTGGCCGTTCGTGACCGGGTCGTAGGTGCCCGGGCAGATCGCGGTGCCCTTGTGGTCAGTCGACGACATAGTGGAAGGCGATCCGCGTGTCGCCGTACACGCGCTCGTCGTCGAGCGGAAGGTCGAGCACGAGCGGCTCGCGCTTGTCGGATTCGGTCACGATCGTGGCGGTGGGGCTGAGGACGCCGGGCAGCAGCCGGGTGAGCGGCTCCGCCAAGCGGGGGGCGGAACTATATGGGGGGTCGACGAACAGCAGGTCGAACTCGAAGCTGCCCGCGACGGTGTCGAGCCAACGCAGGACCTCCCACTCGAAGACCTCGACGCCCTCGAGTATCCCCAGCGCCGCGAGGTTGAAGTTGAGGATGCCGACCGCGCCGTGGTCGCGCTCGACGAACGTCGCGTTCCGCGCGCCGCGCGACAGCGCCTCGATGCCGAGCGCGCCCGACCCCGCGAACAGGTCCGCCACCCGGAGGTCCTCCACGTCGCCGAGGATCGAGAACAGCGACTCGCGCACGCGGTCGGCGGTCGGCCGCGTCCTGACGCCCGGCGGGACCTTCAGGCGCCGGCCCCGGTACTCCCCCGCGATCACCCTCATGTCTAAACGGGTTCTACGCGGATCGCCGGCATGTCTAACCGGTATTACGCGGGAATCGCTTCGCGGGCCGAGCCGAAGCGCCCCACAACCTCGTCGCGCAGCAGCGCGTGCTCCGGCGCGTCGAGCTCGGGATCGGCCGCGAGCGTGACCTCCGCCACCGCCTGCGCGCGCTCGAGCAGGTCCGTGTCCTCCGGCAGCCGCGCCACGCGGAACTCCTGCTCGCCGTGCTGGCGGGTGCCGAGCACCTCGCCGCCCTTGCGCAGCGCGAGGTCGATCTCGGCGAGCCTGAACCCGTCGCGCTCCTCCGCGAGCGCGCGCAGACGCGGCTGGCCCGGGTCGCCGAGCAGAACGCACAGCCCCGCGTGCTCGCCGCGCCCGATGCGGCCCCGCAGCTGGTGCAGCTGCGAGATGCCGTAGCGCTCCGCCGCCTCGATCAGCATCACCGACGCGTTGGGCACGTCGATGCCGACCTCGATCACGCTGGTCGCCACCAGCACGTCCGCCGAGCCGCCGGCGAACGCGCGCATCGCCTCCGCCTTGCGCTTCGACGGCATCTGGCCGTGGATCAGCTCCACGCGATGGTCGCGGAACTCGGTGCGCGCGAGCCGCTCGGCCTCGGCGGTCGCGGCCGCCGCCTGCAACGCCTCGGACTCCTCGACCAGCGGGCAGACCACGAACACCTGGCGGCCGGCGCGGATCTCCTCCCGGGCCCGCTCGTACGCGCGCGCCCGCGCGCGCGAGCCGGACACCACGTACGTCTCGACCGGCTTGCGCCCAGCGGGGAGCCCGCGCAGCGCCGTCGCGTCGAGGTCGCCGTAGAGCGTGAGCTGGAGCGTGCGCGGGATCGGCGTGGCGGTGAGGTGGAGCACGTGCGGGGCCGCGCCCGCGGGACCCTTCGCCTCGAGTGCCGCCCGCTGGCGCACGCCGAAGCGGTGCTGCTCGTCGACGACGGCCACGGCCAGGTCGCGGAACTCGACCGCGCCCTCGATCAGCGCGTGCGTGCCTACGACCAGCTTGAGCTCGCCGGTCTCGAGCCGGGCGGCCACCTGGCGCCGCCGGGCGGCCGGCGTCGAGCCCGTGAGGAGCGCGATCGGGAGGTGGCCGCCCAGCAGCCGGTCGAGCGTGATCAGGTGCTGCTCGGCCAGCGTCTCGGTAGGCGCCATCAGCGCCGCCTGGCGGCCGTTCTCGGCCGCGCGAAGCATCGCGTGCAGCGCGACCACGGTCTTGCCCGAGCCCACCTCGCCCATCAGGAGCCGCTGCATCGGCCGGCCGGACCCGAGGTCGCGGTCGACCGCCTCGATCGCGTGCCGCTGGTCGTCGGTGAGCTGGAACGGCAGCGACGCGAGCCACGGACCGACGAGCTCGCCGGTCGGCTCGAGCGCCGGGGCGCTGCGCGCCTCGCGCCGGGCTCGCTTGCGCGCGAGCAGGGCGAGCTTCAGCGCCAGCAGCTCCTCGAACGCGAGCCGCCGCCGCGCGGCCTCGGTCTCGGCCTCGTCCTCGGGGAAGTGGACCGCCGCGAGCGCCGCCGCCCGGCCGGGCAGCCGCTCCCCGGCGCGCATCGCCGCCGGCAGGGAGTCCACCGCGTGCACCTCGAGGCCGCGCAGCCGCTTCACGAGCTCGCGCAGCCGGTCCGAGGTGATGCCGTCGGTGGCCGGGTAGACCGGCGTCATCCCCTCGGCACGGACGTCGTCCGCCGTCACGCCCGCGGCCACCTCGTGGCTCGTGACCCAGAACTGGTTGCGGTCCTTGCGCCTGCCGTGGAGCACCAGGCGCGAGCCGGCGGTGAGCTGGTCGGCGAGCCATGGCTGGTTGAACCAGACCGCCTTGACCACGCCCGACTCGTCGGCGACCGTAGCCTCCACACGCGGGCGCCCGCGGCGGCCGCGGAGCCTCGTCACACGGCGGACGTCGGCGATGAGGGTCGCGTGATCGCCCGGCGCGAGCGAGACGATCGGGCGGGCGTCGCGGCGGTCCTCGTGACGGAACGGCAGGTGCTCGAGCAGGTCGCGCGGCGTCTCGATCCCGAGCGCTTCGAGCGCGGCGGCCGTCTTCTTGTGACGGACGTCGAGCGGCTCGGCGAGGCGCGACGGGCGCGGGATCGAACGCAGCGGCGCGGACGCGAGCTCCTCGGGCGTGAGCGGCTCGGGGCTGGCGAAGCGGAGCGGCGGCTGGGCGGCGGCAGCGGCCATGCGCCTCCAATGATGGCGCGGCCGGTGGTCGGGTCCGCGCTACTCAGCGCAGAGCAGCCACCACCAGGCGGGCTGGCCGCCGTCGTGGTGGTCGAGGTCCACGCCGTCCGGGACCGACGCCTCGACCTCCGCGAGGCCGAGCGGGGCCCCCACGCCGCTGATGCACGTGACGACCTCGCAGCCGTCCGCGACCGCGCTCATCACCGCCGTCAGCACGGCGGCCGGCTCGCCCCAGGCGACGAGCTCCTCGCCGACGTATCCGACCGCGTCGCCGTGGGTGAAGCGGCCGCCCGGGTCCTCGCGCGCGGCCTCCGCCACCCCGCCGGTCCGCACGCGGTCGAGCTCCTGCCGCAGGGCCGCGGCGTTCGCCTCGGCGTGGGCGTCCGGGTCGAAGGACAGGAGCGCCGGGATCGCGGCCTGCTGGGAGGTCGTCGGCACCAAGTGGACCGGCTTCTCCGAGAGCGTCGCCGCGCCCTCGGCGGCGAGGACGACGTTCGCGCTGTTCGGCAGCAGCACCACCTCGTCGGCGTCGACCGCGTGGACCCCCGCGAGCAGGTTGTAGGTCGAGGGGTTGAGCGTGGGGCCGCCGTCCACGACGTGCGCGCCGAGACCCTCGTACAGCGCGGCGATCCCCGGACCGTTCACCACCGCGAGCACGCCTGACCGGGCGAGATCCTGCTTCGCGCCGCTGCCCAGCCGCTCGTCGCGGTCGGCCACCTGCTCGCGCATGTCGGCGATGTCGAGCCGCGACACCTCCCCCGCTCCCGCGAACAGCGCCACCGCGCGGTCGGGGTCGTCGGTGTGCACGTGCACCTTGAGCGTCTTCGGATCGCCGACCACCAGCACGGAGTCGCCCATCTCCTCGAGTTGCGGAATGAACCCGTGCGGCGTGAGCCCGTGCCCGGTCACGGCGAAGTTGGTGCAGTAGCGGAAGCGGCTCGACTCGTGGCCGTGCGGATGGTGAAGCCCGCCCGCCGGCGCGGTGTGGTGCTCGAGGTCGGGCGGATCGGCTCCACGCAGCGCGCCGATCACGCCGGCCACGATCACCGTGAGCCCGTACGCGCCGGCGTCGACCACGCCGGCCTCGCGCAGGGCGGGCAGCTGGTCCGGCCCGCGCTCGACGGCCTCGATGCCGGCCTCGAGCGCCCGCTCGAGCACGTCGGCGAGCAGCTCGTCCTGCGCGCCGGGCTCGACGCCGGGGTCGAGCCGCTGCGTGCGCATGTGCGCGAGCTCGTGGGCCACGCGGTGGGCCATCGCGCGGACCGCCGACAGCATGGTGCCCTCGGCCGGCTCGCGCACGGAGTCGTAGGCGGCGTCGGCGGCCTTGGCGAGCGCCGCCGCGACGAGGATCGGGTCGACCAGCTCGCCCGGGCGCGAGGCCAGCTCCTCGGCCGCCCCGCGCACGATCTGCGACAGGATCACGCCGCTGTTGCCGCGCGCGCCGAGCAGCGCCGCGCGGGCGACCGCGTCCACGACCGTCGTGCGGCCGACCTCGTCGATGTGCTGCCCGTTGATTCGGTCGAGCTCGCTGAGCACGGCCCGGAGGGTCATCGCCATGTTGTCGCCCGTATCGCCGTCGGCGACCGGGAAGACGTTCAGGTCGTTGACCTCCTGCCGCCGCCCCTCGAGTTCGGCGTATGCGCTCGCGACTGCCCGCCGGAAGCGCACGATGGAGGGATCCGGCATGGCCATGTTCTACACCGCGGGACGGTGGGCGTTGCTCTCGGCCGCGAAAAGCGCCTACGGGCGGTCGCAGGTCTTGAGCCCGTGGCGGCCCCAGTCGGCGGCCGTCCGCGCGCCCGGACCGGCCGGCCCGGTGGTCGTGCTGGAGTCGCCGCGTTCGCCCCAGGCGCCGCCGAACCCGTACCAGGGCTGCAC
>JBJMLK010000054.1:0-18145 GCA_045805345.1 Thermoleophilaceae bacterium
CCACCTTCGCGCACAGCGCCACGGTGCCCGTGTCGGCCGCGGCCGCCGCCGCGAGCAGCCGCTCGAGCGTGTCCGGCTCGGCCTGGGAGTCGTCGTCCATCAGCCAGAGCCAGTCCGACTCAGGCTCGCGCGCGGCGCGCACGCCCTCCGCGAACCCCCCGGAGCTGCCGAGGTTCTCGGCCAGCCTCAGGTAGGTCAGCTCGGGCCGGTCGAGGAAGCCGCGCTCGCGCAGCAGCTCCGGGGTGCCGTCGGTGGACGCGTTGTCGACGAGGAACACGCGGTCGGGCGGGCGCGACTGACCGAAGACGCCCTCGAGGCAGCCCATCAGCAGGTCGCGGCGGTTGTAGGTCACGACGAGCGCGACGACCGTCACCGCCCGCTCCTCCCCAGCAGCGCGACCACCACGCGCCAGTAGGCGCCCAGCAGCGACCGCAGCCAGCCGAGCTCGCTCGCCCGGCCGAGGTAGGGAGTCGACAGGTCGGGCGTCATGTGGCGCGCGAACTCGGCGGCGCTCACGCGCCGGTGCGACTGGATCGAGCGGCGCTCGCGAAGGAGCCGCGGCAGCGCACGCGCCACGTCGCCCCACGAGGCGAGCTTCTGCGGCCCCCAGCCGCCGGCGAACGCCACGGCCACCAGAGCGAGCTCGGTGGCCACGAGTGCCGGCGCGAGCAGCACCAGGAGCTCGCCCGGATAGGTGCGCACGACGGTGGCCCAGCGGTTTCGCTCGAGCAGCCGCCACTTGCGCGTGCCCTTCGCGAAGTCGTACAGGTGGTCCACGCGAGCCGTGGGCTCCACCCCCACGCTCCCGCCGCCCAGCCGCACCCGCAGCGAGTAGTCCACGTCGTCGCAGTAGAGGAAGTAGTCGGGCGGGAAGCCCGGGTGCTCGGCCCATGTCGCGCGCGGGATCGTGAGGCACACGCCGGTGGCGAAGCCCACCTCGCGAGGGCCGGCGGGCGCGCTCGCCACCGGCTCGCCGGCCTGCCCGGCCCAGCCGATGCCGGTGTAGTGCAGCACCCCGCCGCTCGTGTTCACGAGCCGGCCGCCGTCCATCGTCACGAGCCCCATCCAGAGCGCCCAGCCGCGCCCGTCGAGGGCGGGGCGCCGGATCGCCTCGCAGAAGCCGGGCTCGACCACGGCGTCGGCGTCGAGCGTCAGTAGGAGGTCGCCGCGGGCCAGCTCGGCCGCGGCGTTGGCGGCCGGCATGTAGCCGTCGTTCGACGGCATCTCGAGCACCGTGGCCGCGGGCGCCACGCGCCGCACGGCGTCGAGCGTCCCGTCGGTCGAGCGGTTGTCGGCCACGATCAGCTCGTCCCCCTGCCCGAGTTGCGCCACCAAGGGCGGCAGCGAGCGCTCGACCAGCGCCCGCTCGTTGTACGTGACGACGATGACCGACAGCGTCGGCCGCCCGGGGTCGGCCATTGCGGGCGACTATATGGTCCGCCCCCATGGTGGCGGTGATCCTGGCCGGCGGGCGCGGCACGCGAATCAGCGAGGAGACGTGGCTCAAGCCCAAGCCGATGGTCGAGATCGGCGCCCGCCCGATCCTCTGGCACCTGATGAAGCTGTTCTCGGCGCACGACGTCAACGAGTTCGTGATCTGCCTGGGCTACCGCGGCTACGTGATCAAGGAGTTCTTCGCGAACTACTACCTGCACGCGAGCGACGTGACCTTCGACGTGGCGGAGAACCGCATGGAGGTGCACCAGGCCACGGCCGAGCCGTGGCGCGTGACGCTCGTCGACACCGGCGAGGAGACGCAGACCGGCGGCCGCCTCAAGCGCGTGCTGCGCTACCTCGGCGACGAGGACTTCTTCTTCACCTACGGCGACGGCCTCACCGACATGGACCTCCGCGCGCTCCTGGACTTCCACCGCTCGCACGGCTGCCTGGCGACGGTCACCGCCGTGCAGCCGCCGGGGCGCTGGGGCACGATCGACGTGGAGGGCGACGTGGTGCGCAGCTTCCAGGAGAAGCCGAGCGGCGACGGCGCGTGGATCAACGGTGGGTTCTTCGTGGTCTCGCCCAGGGTCGGCGACTACATCGAGGGCGACGCCACGCCGTGGGAGGCCGAGCCCGTCGAGCGGCTCGCCCGCGAGGGACAGCTGCGCGCACACCGCCACTCCGGCTTCTGGCGCGCGATGGACACCGTGCGCGACCGCGAGCACCTCGACGAGCTGTGGCGCTCGGGCGCGGCGCCGTGGAAGGTGTGGGAGTAGACCCGGCCCACTGGCGCGGCCGGCGCGTGCTCGTGACCGGGCACACCGGCTTCAAGGGCAGCTGGGCGTGTCTCTGGCTGACCGAGCTCGGCGCCGAGGTGACCGGCTTCGCGCTCGACCCGCCGACCGAGCCGTCGCTGTTCGCGGCCGCCGGCGTGGCCGAGCGCGTGGACGACCGGCGCGGCGACGTCCGCGACGCCGAGCTGGTGCGCGCCCTGGTGGCGGACGCCCGGCCCGAGGTGGTGATCCACATGGCGGCGCAGCCGCTCGTGCGGCGCTCGTTCGACGCGCCGCTCGCCACCTATGAGGCCAACGTGATGGGCACCGCCAACGTGCTCGACGCCCTGCGCGCGGCGCCGGACGCGCGCGTGGCGATCGTGGTCACGAGCGACAAGTGCTACGAGCCGCGCGCCGACGGGTCGCCCTGCCGCGAGGACGACCCGCTGGGCGGCGCCGACCCGTACTCGAGCAGCAAGGCGTGCGCCGAGCTGGTGACAGGTGCCTACCGGCGCTCGTTCCCCGGCGGGCCCGCCATCGCGTCGGCCCGTGCGGGGAACGTGATCGGCGGCGGCGACTGGGCGGACGACCGGCTCGTGCCCGACGCCATGCGCGCGGCGCTGGCCGGGGGCGAGCTCCTGGTCCGCAACCCGGACGCCGTGCGCCCGTGGCAGCACGTGCTCAACCCGCTGTCCGGCTACCTCGAGCTGGCTCAGCGGCTGTGGGACGACCCGGCGGCGGCCGGCGCCTGGAACCTCGGGCCGGCGGCCGGCGACGAGCTGCCCGTGCGGACGATCGCCGACCGGCTCTGCGAGCTCTGGGGCGAGGGGCTCGGCTGGCGCGCCGAGGGCGACGGCGGCCCGCCCGAGACGGCGGTGCTCCGGCTCGACTCCGCCAAGGCGCGCGGCCGGCTGGGCTGGGCTCCCGCGTGGGACCTGGACGCCGGCCTGAGCGCGACCGTCGACTGGTTCCGCGCCGTGGCCGGCGGCGCGCGCGCCGCGGACGTCTGCGTGCGCCAGATCGCCGACCACGCGGCCGCACGGCTGAAGCTCGCCGAACGGCGCTAACCTCGCGGTCCAACCACCCCGGAAGGGCGCCGAAACTTCAGCCCTACCACGCGTTTTCAGCTCTGAGCCGGTGATCCTCGAACGCCCCTGCCTAGCCGTCGTTCCCGCCTACAACGAGGCGGCGACGATCGGCGGCGTGCTCGACCGGCTGCGCGAGCACGCGCCGGGTCTCGACGTGGTCGTGATCGACGACGGCTCGACCGACGCCACCTGCCGCGAGGCGTTCGCGCGCGGCGCCCGCGTGCTGAGCCACCCGTTCAACCTCGGCATCGGCGGCGCGGTGCAGTCGGGCTTCAAGTTCGCGCTCGAGAACGGCTACCACTACATGATCCAGGTGGACGCCGACGGGCAGCACGACCCGGAGCAGATCGACCAGCTCGTGACGGAGATGGAGGCCCACCCCGAGTACGACGTGATCTGCGGCTCGCGCTTCCTCAAGGACCTCCAATACGTGGGGCCGGTCAGCCGCCGCGCCGGCATCCACCTGTTCGCGTGGCTCGTGTCGCGGATCGTCGGCCAGAAGGTGACCGACCCGACGTCGGGCTTCCGCCTCTACAACCGCCGCGCGATCGCCCTGTTCGCGCGCGACTACCCGCACGACTACCCCGAGGTGGAGGCGGTGCTCGTGCTGCACTACCACCGGCTGCGCATGCGCGAGGTGGCCGTGCGGATGTACCAGCGCGGCGGCGGGCGCTCGTCGATCCGCTCGGGCAAGTCGGTCTACTACATGGTCAAGGTCCTGCTCGCGATCTTCGTGGGACTGGCCCGCGCCAAGCCTGTGGTCGACCCGGGCGACGAGGCGCCGGTCGCGGCCGCTCAGGGGATCTGATGGAGACGCGCGTGCAGATCGTGGCCATCGCCGCCACCGCGGGGCTATTCGTGATCCTGCTCGAGCTGGTCCGGCGCCGGCGGATGCTCGAGCGCTACGCGATCCTCTGGCTCTTCTGCTCGGTGGCCCTGCTCGGGCTGTCGGTGTGGAAGGGCCTGCTCACCGACCTCGCTCACACGGTCGGCATCTACTACGCGCCGTCGGCGCTGTTCGTGATCGCGTTCGGCTTCGTGCTGGTGCTGCTGCTGCACTTCTCCGTGGCCGTGTCGCGGCTGGCCGAGCAGAACAAGGTGCTCGCCCAGCGCGTGGCCCTGCTCGAGGAGCGCCAGCGCGCCGAGGCCGCGCCGCCGGCCCCGGCGGCGGAGCCCGCGCGCCGCTTCGCCGACCCCGAGGAGCGGCGCTCGACCGAGACGGTGCCGCGGTGACGCCGAACGAGCTGCGCGTGCCGGACGGCGAGCCGCTCCCGAGCTCGCTCGTCTCGATCGCGGCGGACACCGGCGAGTTCGACGCGATCGACCACGGGCCGCTGCCGTCCCCGCGCGAGATCCGCACGCGCGAGATCCTCGGCATCCCGATCGCGATGACCGACTACGAGCGGGCGATGGCCGTGATGGACGGCATGATCGCGCGCGGCGAGCGCGGCTACGTGTGCTGCGTCGCGGTCCACGCGGTGATGGTCGCGGAGTCCGACGCCGAGATGCGCGCCGCGCTGCGCGGGTCCACGCTCACCGTGCCCGACGGCATGCCGCTCGTCTGGGCGGCCAATCTGATGGGCGAGGGCCTGGGCAACCGCGTCTACGGCCCGGAGCTGATGCGCCGCTACAACGAGCGCTGCCGCGACCGCGGCCACCGCGTGTGGCTCTACGGCGGGCGCGACCAGGGGTCGCTGGCTCAGCTCGCACTGAACATGCACCGCCAGAACCCCGGCATTCGCGTGGTGGGCGGGTACTCGCCGCCGTTCCGGCAGCTGACCAGGCCCGAGGAGGACGAGATCGCTCGCCAGATCAACGCGGCCAAGCCCGACGTGCTGTGGGTGGGGATCGGCGTGCCCAAGCAGGAGAAGTGGATGGCGCGGATGCGTGACCGGCTCGAGGTGCCGGTGATGTGCGCGGTGGGCGCGGCGTTCGACTTCCACGCCGGGCGGATCTCGCAGGCGCCGCCGTGGATGCAGAAGCGCGGGCTCGAGTGGACGTACCGGATCGCCCAGGAGCCGCGCCGGCTCCTGCCGCGCTACCTCTACTACAACCCTCGCTTCATGACGGCGGTCGGGCGGCAGCTGGCGCGTGAGCGCCGCGGGGACGTGCTCACCCCGGGCCGCGCCGGCCGGTAGCGGGCCGGCACCGCCGACTGCGCCGGATGCCGAAGCTCAGCGCGCGCCAGGAGCACCTGGTCGCGACCGCCGTGCTCGCGCTGATCCTCTGCGCCTACTTCTTCCCGGTGCTGCGCGGCGAGCAGCTGAGCCAGGGCCACCACCTCTACACGATGAAGCCGTGGTCGGCCGCCCAGCCGCCCGGCTTCGACATCGTGTCGCGCGCCGGCGAGGGCGACCAGGCGTTCCAGTTCCGGCCACTCCTGGAGGCCGCACGCGAGCAGGTGAGGCACGGGCACCTGCCGCTCTGGAACCCGTACAGCTACGGCGGCAACCCGCTGTTCGGCGACATGCAGACGGCGCTCGCGTACCCGCCCACGTGGCTGACCTTCCTGCTGCCGGTCGACGACGCCTGGACCTGGATGTCGATGCTCAAGCTGCTCGTGGCCGGGCTCGGCACGTACTTCCTCGCGCGCCGCTTCCGCGCGGGGCTTGGCGGCGGCCTGGTGGCGGGCGCCGCGTACATGCTCTCGGCGTCGATGATCTACTGGGTCCAGGCGTCGATCTCGAACGTCTACTCGCTGCTTCCGTGGCTCCTTCTGGCCAGCGACCGGCTGTACCGGCGGCCCGGCGCGCCGCGCGTGGCGGCGCTGGCGCTCGTCGCCGGGCTGGTGTTGCTCGGCGGCCATCCCGAGTCGGCGGTGCTGAGCATCTCGGCCGCGGCCGTGTACGTCGGCGTCGTGGCGCTGCTCGACCGCGGGCGCGCGCGGCGCGAGCGGGCGGTCGCGGCCGGCCAGTGGGTGGCCTCGACCGCGCTCGGCGCGTGCCTGGCCGCCGTGGCGGTTCTGCCGTTCCTCGAGGCGTTCCAGGGCAGCCTCACCGAGTCGATACACGGGCAGAACGCGCAGCACCTGCCGGCCTGGGCGGGGCTCGTGTGGGCGATGCCGGGGATCTTCGGCGACGGGCGGCCGGCCGTGTACGGGTTCGACACGTTCACGCCGATCGCGGCCTACGCGGGCGTGGTCACGCTCCTGTTCGCGGGGATCGCCGCCGTCCGGCTGCGGCGGCACCCGGCGACCGTCGGGCTGATCGCGGTGGGTGTCATCGCGCTCATGCTCGCGTTCTGGATCCCCCCGGTCAGCTGGATCGCCGACGTGCTGCCCGTGTACTCGAAGAGCAACCTCTTCGGGCGGCTCAACTTCGTGATCGCGCTCGTGCTGGCGGTGGGCGCCGGGGTGGGAGTCGCGTCGCTTGTGCGGCGGCCGCTCATGCGGCGCGGCGTGGTGGTGGCGCTCGGCACGCTGCTCGGCGCCGTCGGCCTCTACGTGCTGATCGACCACTTCACCGGAACGCTCTGGGCGCCGCACATGGTGGAGGTCGACGCGTTCGTGCGCCTGCTGGTGTTCGTCGCGCTCGGCGGCGTCTGCCTGGTGGTGCTCGGGCGGGTGCGCCATCCGCTGGTGCTGGCGATCCCGCTCGCGGTCGTGGTGGCGGACCTGGCGTGGTTCCACGGCTACAACGTGGTGGCGCCGGAGCGCGACCAGGTCCCGCCGGCCACGCCGGCCCTGAGGGCGCTCGAGCGCCGTCCCGGGCCCTACCGCGTGAACGTGATCCGCGCGGCCGACTCGCTGATGCTGCCGCCCAACACGTTCGCCAACTACGGCATCGAGTCGATCGAGGGCTACGACTACCCGCAGTCGCTGCGCTGGTTCGACTTCTCGCACGAGGTCCTCGGGCACGTCGGTCCCGACGTCGAGCGGCGCCTGGCGCGCGGGGCGCCGAGCCCGGCCGCGCTCACCGCGCTGCGGATGATGAACGTGCGCTACCACGTGGCGGACCCCGGCACGCCCCGCCCGAACCCGGCGATGCGCACGATCTACGACGGGCCCGACGCGCGGATCTTCGAGGACCCGGCGGCGCTGCCGCGCGCGTACGTGGTGCCACACGTCCGGCACACCACCGGTCCGCGCGCCCTTCGCGCCCTGGCCGGCGGCCGGCTGAATCCCGACCTCGAGGCACTGGTGCCCCGCGACGCAACGGCACCGAGGGGGGTCGACGCGGATGCTCGCCTGCGGCGCGGCCGCGTGAGCTCCCAGTCGCCCGACGAGATCAGCGTGCGGGTGCCCGCGGGCCCAACGGGCTGGCTCGTGCTCGCCGACGCGTACTCCCCACACTGGAAGGCGGAGGTCGACGGCAGGCCCGCGCGGCTGCGCCCCACGAACTTCGCGGCCATGGGCCTGGGCCTGCCGGCCGGAGCCCACGACGTGACCTTCCACCTCGATCGGCACAGCTTCTGGACCGGCGCGCTGCTGAGCGCGCTCGCGCTGCTGGCGGTCGTCCTGCTCTGGCTCGACGTGCCCGCGCGCCTTCGCGGCCGCGCCGCGCGGCGGTAGGCTCGGCCCGTGGCTTCAACCGTCGCCATCGTGGGACTGGGGCGGATCGGGCTCCCGCTCGCGCTGTCGTTCGCCGACCGCGGGCACGAGGTGGTGGGCGTGGACCGCGAGCCGCGCGTGCTCGAGCTGGTGGGCCACGGACGGATGCCGTTCGAGGAGACGGGCACGCAGGAGCTGCTCGAGCGCGTGCTCCCGACCGGTCGGCTGGCGCTCACCGACCGGCTCGAGGAGGCGGCTCCGGCCGACTACCTCGTGCTCACGCTCGGCACGCCGACCCACGTGCACATCGAGATCGACATCTCGCAGATCCGCGCGGTGATCGACGACCTCATGCCGCTGCTGCGCGACGGGCAGACGATCATCCTGCGCTCGACGGTGGCGCCGGGGACCACCGAGTGGGTGGCCGGCTACATCGAGCAGCGGCGCGGGCTGGTGGCGGGCGAGGACGTGTTCGTCGCGCACGTGCCGGAGCGGATCGCCGTCGATCACTTCCTCGAGGAGATCGCGACGCTGCCGTGCATCGTCGGCGGCGTGGGCGCGGCTTCCGGCGACAGCGCGGCGCGGCTGTTCGAGTCGTTCGGCACCGAGATCGTGCAGACCACGCCGGTGCAGGCCGAGCTGGCGAAGATCTGGACGAACATCCTCCGCTACACCGAGTTCGCGCTCCCCAACCTCCTGATGATGGAGTGCGACCAGTACGACGCGAACGTCTTCGACGTGATCGAGCTGATCAACCACGACTACCCGCGCGGCGGGATCGCGCGGCCGGGACTGACAGCCGGCACGTGCCTGCGCAAGGACTTCGCGTTCTCCGAGGAGCGCTCGCGCTCGCCGGGCATGCTGCTGGCGGTGTCGCGCGTGCACGAGTCGGTGCCGCTGTTCCTCGTCGAGGGGCTCAAGCGGCGGCTCGGCGGATCGCTGCGCGACTGCAAGGTGGCGGTGCTCGGCCTGTCGTTCAAGCGCGACTCCGACGACCTCCGCGACTCGCTGTCGACCAAGCTCATCCGCCTGCTGGAACGCGAGCTGGCGCACGTGGCCCGTCACGACCCGCACGTGAGCGAGGGCAGCGAGCCGCTCGAGGCGGTGCTGTCCGGCGCGCGCGCCGTGGTGGTCGCGACCAACCACAGCGAGTACGACGAGGTGCTGCCCCGCCTGCCCGGCGACGCGATCGTCGTCGACCCATGGAACGTGACGGGCACGGGCGAGGTGTTCGCGCTCGCCGGCGAGCGCGTGCGTGCCTGACGACCGCCAGAAGCGGCTGATCCTGGTCGCCTGCATCCTCGGCAGCGCGATCGTGTTCATCGACGGCACCGTGGTGAACGTCGCGCTGCCGGCGATCCGCGAGGACCTGAACGCCGGGCTCGCGACGCAGCAGTGGGTGATGGAGGCCTACCTCCTGATGCTCGGGTCGCTGATCCTGATCGGGGGCTCGCTGAGCGACCTGTACGGGCGCCGGCGGGTGTTCACGATCGGCGTGATCGGGTTCGGCGTGACCTCCGCGCTGTGCGCGGCCGCGCCGAACGCCGTGGCGCTGGTGGTCGCGCGGGCGCTGCAGGGCGCGGCCGGCGCGCTGCTGGTGCCGAGCGCGCTGGCGATGATCGTGGACACGTTCGACGAGGACGAGCGCGGCGCGGCGATCGGGTCGTGGACGGCCTGGGGCGGGGTCTCGACGCTCGTCGGTCCGGTGCTCGGGGGCGTGCTGATCCAGGCCACGTCCTGGCGACTCGTGTTCGCGATCTCGCTGGTGCCGGTGGCGGCCACGCTGTATCTGCTGCGCCGCTACGTGCCGGAGCACCTCGACGCGTCGGTGCAACGGCACGTGGACGTGCCGGGGGCGCTTCTGTGCTCGCTCGGGCTGGCCGGGATCGTGGTGGGCCTGATCGCGCAGCCCGACCACGGCTGGGGCGCGGCGATCGTGGCCGGCCCGATCGTGGCCGGAGTGCTGTGCCTGGGGCTCTTCGTGGCCCAGGAGCGGCGCTCGCCCGACCCGATGCTCCCCCTCGAGCTGTTCCGGCGCCGCAACTTCGCGGTCGGCAACGCGGCGACGCTGCTCATGTACGCGGGCCTCGGCGCCGCCACGTTCTTCCTGCCGGTCTACCTCCAGCAGGTGGCGGGCTACGAGCCGGTGAAGGCCGGCATCTCGCTGCTGCCCGTGACGATCGTGGTGTTCGCGCTGTCGCGGCGCTGGGGCGCGCTGGCCGACCGCGTCGGGCCGCGGCTGTTCATGTCGGTCGGTCCGGTGGTGGCCGCGGCGGGGCTGCTGCTCCTGCTGCGGCTGGGACACGACGCGCCGTACATGACGGGCGTCTTCCCGGCGATGCTCGTCTTCGGCCTCGGGATCTCGCTCACCGTCGCGCCGCTCACCGCCGCGGTGCTCGCGGGGGTAGAGGACGAGCACGCCGGTGTGGCGTCGGGGGTGAACAACGCGGTGGCGCGGGTGGCGGGCCTCTTGGCCATCGGCGCTGTGGGCGCGGTGGTGGCCTCGCAGTTCGGCTCGACGCTGGAGGAGCGGGTGGCGGGCGCCCAGCTCGGCTCGTTCGGCAACCAGGTGGCCCGCGCGCGCTCCCGGCCGCTCACCGTGACCCACGGCGATCCGACCCTGCACGCCGCGACCGTCGACGCGTCCGTCGACGCCTTCCGCGCCGGCATGGCCGCCGCGGCGCTGCTGACGCTCCTGGCGGGCGCGATCTCCGCGGTCGGGATCGAGAACCCGCGCCGCCGCGCGGCGGAGCGCTGCCCGGGCGGCGCGATCGTGGGGGCGAGCCAGGAGGTGGCGCGCGGCGCGACGCCGGCTGCTCCGGCGGCTGCGGCGACGCAGTCGTAGGCGGCGCCCTCTCCGTTCCGCGCGGTCCCGCCCTCGCAAACTGCGGCTTTTGAGGGTGGCCCGGGGCATTGGTTCATCACTTGTGCCGCCTATAGCCGGCTTAAGTGATGACTCAACGGGCGGAGATAGCCTCTTGCGCCATGACGCGCGTGCTCGTGACAGGCGGTGCGGGGACGATCGGGGCGGCGGTCGTTCGCAGGCTCGTGGCCGATCCCGAGTGGGAGGTGCGGGTGTCGGACCAGCGCGAGGCGCCCGCCTGGATGCGCGAGGCGTGCGAGACGCACTCCGGCGACCTGCGCGACACCGATGAGGCGCGAGCGGCCACCGAGGGCTGCACGCACGTGATCCACCTCGCGGCGATCGTCGGCGGGATCGGCAACTTCCACCGCTACCCCCACACGCTGCTCGAGGCCAACACCGCGCTGTACAACGGCGTGTTCCGCGCGGCGCTCGAGGAGCGGGTCGAGCGGCTGGTGTACGTGTCGTCGTCGATGGTGTTCGAGCGGGCCACGGAGTTCCCAACCACCGAGGCGCACATCCGCGACACCGGTATCCCCGACTCCGCCTACGGGTTCTCAAAGCTCGCCGGCGAGCTGTACTGCCGGGCGCTGCACGACGAGCACGACCTGCCGTTCACGATCTGCCGGCCGTTCAACGCCTACGGGCCCGGCGAGATGCCCGAGGACGAGCCCGGCCTGGCCCACGCCGTGCCGGACCTGATCAAGAAGGTGCTGGACGGCCAGCGGCCGCTGCAGATCTTCGGGTCGGGCACGCAGACGCGCACGCTCACCCACGTCGCCGACATCGCCGAGGGGATCGTGACCGCCATGTCGCACCCGGCCGGCGAGAACCAGGACTTCAACATCTCGGCGCGCGAGGAGCTGACGGTGGAGCAGATCGCGCGGGTCGTCTGGGAGGCCTGCGGCGAGTCCCCCGAGGGCTTCCTGCTCGAGCGGATGCCCAGCTTCCAGGTCGATGTCCAGCGGCGCTACCCGTCCGTCGAGAAGGCCCGCGAGCTGCTCGGCTTCGAGGCGCGGATCGGCGTGCGCGAGGGGATCGCCGAGACCGTGGCCTGGCTCCGCGAGCAGCGCGCGCCGGCCGCGCACGCGTGACGCGCGGCGCCGCCTTCTACGACCGCGCGTATCGGCAGGCGGGCGATCGCGACGCGCGCTGGCGCGAGCTGGGCGCCGTCGGCAAGGCCGACCACGTGCAGCGCCTGCTGCGCACGCGGCCCGAGCGGCTCGTGGAGATCGGCTGCGGCGACGGCGCGCTGCTCGCCGAGCTCGAGCGCCGCGGCGCGGCCGGCGCGCTCACGGGCTTCGACGTCTCCGACGAGGCGGTGCGCGCGGCGCGGGCCCGCGGCCTCACGGCGGTCGTGGCGTTCGACGGTCAGCGACTGCCGGTCGGCGCCGACGCGTTCGACGTCGCCCTTCTCTCGCACGTGCTCGAGCACGTGGACGACCCGGCGGCCCTGCTGCGTGAGGCCGCGCGCGTGGCGCCGACCGTGGTCGTAGAGGTCCCGCTCGAGGCGAGCGTCTCGGGACGGCGGGCCGCGAAGCGCGCGCACTCCGGCGCGATCGGCCACGTGCAGACGCTCGACCGCGCCGCGGCGCGCGCGCTGGTCGCTGCCGCGGGCCTGCGGATCCGCGACGAGCTGATGGACCCGCTGCCGGCCGCGGTCAACCTCTTCTTCGCCGACACGCGGCGCGCGTGTGTGGCCGCCCGCGCGAAGGCGGCGCTCCGGCACGGCCTGTTCGCCGCCTCGCCGCCGCTGGCCGCGCGGCTGTTCACCGTGCACTACGCCTGCGTCTGCACCCGCTCGTAGAGAGCGCGCAGGTCGCGCACGTGGCGCTCCTCGGAGTAGCGCTCGCGCACGCGCTCGCGGAGCGCGCGGCCCTCGCGTGCGCACAGGTCCGGGTCCTCCCACAGCCGCTGCATGGCGGCACCGAGGGCGCCGGCGTCGCGGCGCGCGACGCAGCGGTCGGGGCCCAGGATCTCGGGCAGCGAGCCGGTGTCCGAGGCCACGACCGGCACGCCCGCCGCCATCGCCTCGAGCGCCGCGTACGGCATCACCTCGGGACCGACGGACGGCACGACGGCCATCGCGGCGCCGGCCAGCAGCCGGGCCACGCGCTCGGCCGGCACGCGCCCGAGCAGCTCCACCGGGGCGTCGCCTCCATCCACCAGCGCGAGCAGCTCCGGGGCGAGCGGGCCGTCGCCCACCACGCGCAGCGGGACACCCGACTGCAGCGCGGCACCGACCGCCACGCCGGCACCCTTCTCCACCGACAGCCGGCCGGCCATCAGCGCGTACCCGCCGTCCGCGGGCGAGGCGGGCGCGGCCTCGGGCACGTAGTTGGGGATCACCTCGAGCCGCTCGGCCGGCAGCCCGAGGCGCGTGAGCTGCTCGGCGGCGAAGCGGCTGGGCGTGACGAAGCGGTCGACGGCGTCGAGCACCGCCGGCTGGTGGAGGGCGAGCGCCGTGCTGTAGGCGGCTGACTCCGGCAGCGAGCCGCGGCAGTTGAGCACGAGGCCCGGCAGGGTGAAGCGGCGCGAGCAGCGGAAGCAGGTCGCGCCGTCCCGGAACGCGACGGCGATCGAGCAGAACAGGCGGAAGTTGTGCAGGTGCAGGACCACGCGCGCGCCGGCGTCGCGGGCCGCGCGCAGCGACCGCGGGCCGAACAGTGGGTTCATGTTGTGCACGTGCACGACGTTCGCCTCGATGGCGCGCACGGCGGCCGCGACGTCGCCGGGCCGCTCGCCGCCGCGCAGGAGAGCGGCGCCGGCACGCGCGCGCGCCGCCTCGCCCGAGTCCCGCACGAGCGGGGCGTGCGTGATCCCGGCGCGCCGGAACGCGGCCAGCTGCAGGTCGACCGCCCGCTCCTCCCCGCCCTCGTGCCGGTAGCGGTTGTGGAGCACGAGCACACGCGGCTCGCTCATCGCGGCACGACCCCCAGCGCGGGCAGCACCACGGAGGCCACGGCCTCCAGCACCGCGTCCTCGCGATAGGGGGCGAGCAGTGAGAGCGCGCGCTCGCGATAGGCGTCGAGCGCTCCCGCCCCCAGCCCCAGCGCCGCCCGTATCGACTCCGCGAGCGAGCCCGCCGACACGTCCCGCGCCACCAGCTCCGGCGCCAGCTCGCGGGCGAGCGGGAGCGCCTCGAACGACCCGGGCGTCGGCACCGTGGCGAGCAGCGCGCCCGCGGCGAGCCCCTCCATCGGCGCGATGCCGAAGTCCTCCCAGCGCGACGCGTTCACGAACACCCGCGCGCGGCGCACCAGGTCGAGCCAGCGCTCGCGCGGCAGCGGCCCCGCCCACTCGACTCCCGGCGGCTCGTGCACGTCGTGGCGCCGCAGCCAGCGCAGTCCGGCCTCGCGTCCGATGCCGCCGATCGCGAGCCGCGCTCCGGGCGGCGCCGCCTCGGCCCAGGCTGCGCACAGGAGCTCGAGGCCCCGCTTGCGCGGATCGCCCGCGTAGGCGACCGCGTCGATGTCGCGCTCGCCCGCTCCGGCGATCGGCTCGATCGGTATCGGCACGCGCACGCACGGCGGCCGCGCGTCGCGAACCGCGACGGACGCGCCATGGGAGACCGGCATCAGCACCGCGGCGCGCTCGATCACGCCGCGCTCGCGCCGCCGCTGCCAGGCACCGCCCGCGCCGGGGCGGTTGAGCGCGGCCACGGCGTCGAAGCGGATCCCGTACGGCGCGTCCGGGCGCTGAAGCAGCGCGGTGGTGATGGCCGAGTACACCACCGCGCGCGCGTCGAGGTGCGCGGCCGACCGGCGCGCGGCCGCGGCCTCGATCAGGTCGGTGAGCGCCGCCCCGCGGCGCAGCCGTCCGGCAGCGCCCAGTCGCACCGGCACCACATCGCAGCTGGCCCCCGCGCGCCGCACTAGGTCCGCGAACGCCTCGTCGGAGCGCGCCAGGCCCGGCGTCGTGCTGAGCGACACGAGCGCGATGTCCGCGGCCGGGCTCAAGATCGCTGAGGGTAACCTGCGAGCGTGCCAGAGCCGGTCGTCTCGGTGGTCGTCCCGACCCGCGATCGCGCGGGCTATCTCGACGTGACGCTCCGCTCCCTCCGCGACCAGGACCTGACCGAGCCCTACGAGCTGATCGTGGCCGAGGACGGTTCGGCGGCGGCTGCGACGGCCGACGTGGCCCGGCGGTCGGGCGCGCGGCTGGTCAGCTCCCCGCGCAGCGGGCCGAACACGGCCCGCAACGCGGGCATCGAGGCGGCGGCGGCGGACCTGGTCGCGCTCGTGGACGACGACGTGGATACCCCGCCCGGCTGGCTGCGCGCCATGGTCGAGGGCGCGGGACGGCACCCCGATGCGGACGCGTTCGGGGGCCCGATCCGCGCCCGGCTGGAGGGTCCCGCGCCGCGCGCCTGCGGCCGCGAGGGGCCGCCGATCACTTCGCTCGACCTCGGGCCTGCGGACCGCGAGGCCGAGCTGGTGTGGAGCGCGAACATGGCGCTCCGCCGGTCGGCGTTCGATCGGATCGGCGGCTTCGACGAGCGCTTCTCGACGGGCGGGGACGAGGAGGAGTGGCTGCGGCGGCTGCGCGCTGCCGGCGGGCGCGTGGTGTACCTCGCGGCCGCCGGGCTCGACCACCGCCGCGCGGGCGACGACGCCCGGCTGCGCGCGCTGATGCGCAGCGCGTACCGGCGCGGCCGCAACATGCGGGCCTACGACGCGACGCGCGAGCGCGCCCCGGCGCTTCCGCGCGAGCTCCGCGTGCTCGCCGGCTGCGGCTGGCACACGGTGCGGCGCGCGTGCCCGCAGGGGCTCGTGATGGGCGCGCACTCGGCGGGGCGAATCGCGGAGGCGGTGCGGCCGTCGCGGCTGCGGTGACGGTGCCCGCCGTCGGCGACTTCACCTCGGGCGAGCGCGGCAGCCCCGGCGGCCGCGTGCGCAGGACCCTGCGCCGGATCGACGACCGCCTGCTCGGCGCGCAGCTCGCGGTCACCGCCCGCGGCCGGCTCGACCGGCTCGCGGCGCAGGCGCCGGCGCGCGACCTGCTCGTCGTCTCGGTCTACCGGCCCGGCGGCGGCGATCTGCCGCGCGCGCTGGCGAACCTGCGCGACACGCGGCACTCGCTGCGACTGGCGCTCGGGTCGACGGGCGAGGCCGAGCCGGCGCTCGCGCCCGACACGGTCGCGACGGAGCTGGCGGGCGGGAAGTACGAGAACGTCGACGCCCTGCTGCGTGCGGCGGGAGGTCCAGGCGCCGCCGACTGGACGCTCGTCGTGGACGACGACGTCGTCCTGCCCGGTCGCTTCCTCGACCGCTTCCTGGGCGTCTGCGAGCGCCTCGGTCTCGCTCTCGCGCAGCCGGCGCAGTCGAGCGCGAGCTTCGCCGCGTGGTCGCACGTGCGCCGCCGCCGCGGGGTGCTCGCCCGCGAGACGCGCTTCGTGGAGATCGGCCCCGTCACGGCGTTCCGGCGCGACGCGCTCGAGGCGCTCAGCCCGTTTCCGCCGCTCCGCTACGGCTGGGGGCTGGACCTGCACTGGGGCGCGGTGGCCGAGCAGCGTGGCTGGAAGATGGGTGTGGTCGACGCCCTGCCGGTGCGCCACGAGCGAACCGCGGTGGCTGTCTCGTACTCGCCCGACGACGCGATCGAGGAGGCGCGCCGCTTCCTCACCGGACGGCCGTTCGTGGACAGCCGGCGCGCGCCTGAGGCGCTGCGCGTCCACCCCCTGCGATGAGGGTGTGCGTGGTGGCGGAGTACTACCCGCGCCGGCGCGACCCGGTGCTCGGTGTGTGGGCGCACCGCCAGGCGCTCGCGGCGCGCGACGCCGGCGCCGAGGCGGGCGTGCTGGCGCTTGAGCGCCCGCTGCCGGGCGCGGCAGCGCTCCGGGCGGCGGCGCGCGGCCGGGCCGGCCGGCTCGGGCGCGAGCTGCGCGGCTTCGCGCGCCAGCCGCGGCGCGACGCGCTCGACGGCATAGAGGTCGAGTACGTGCGCTTCGCCTCGCCGCCGCGCGAGCGCGCCTACGCGAGCTGGCACCGGTGGGCGCGGCGGCCGCTCGCCCGCGCGCTCGATCGTGCTTACGCGCGCCGCCCCTTCGACCTCGTGCACGCCCACTACGCGCACCTCGCCGGAGCCGCCGCGCTGCCGTGGGCCGCGGACCGCGGCATGCCGCTGGCCGTGTCCGTGCACGGCGGTGACCTGCTGGCCCCGGTCCTCTCCACGCCGGCCGCGCGCGCGACCGTCGCCGCGGTGCTCCGCGCGAGCGCGGTGACGATGTGCAACAGCCGCGCGACGCTCGCCGCCGCGGCGGCGCTGGCGGGCGGAGACGACCGGATGCGCGTGGTCTACCCGCCCGGCGAGCCGCCACCGTCGCCGCTCCCGCCGCGCCACGAGCGGCCCACCGTCGCGACCCTCGCCCACGTGATCCCGCGCAAGCGGCACGCCGACGTGCTCGAGGCGCTCCCGCGGGTGCCCGCGCTGCGCTGGGTCGTGATCGGGGACGGCCCCGAGCTGCCGGCGCTGCGCGCCCGGGCGAGCGAGCTGGGCGTGGCGGACCGCGTCCAGTGGGCCGGCGAGCTGGAGCCGCGCGCGGCGCTGCGCGAGCTCGCGCGCTGCCACCTGATGGCGATGCCGAGCGTGGACGAGGCCTTCGGGGTGGCGTACGTCGAGGCACTCGCCTGCGCAGTCCCGGCGATCGGCTGCGCCGGGGAGGGCGGGCCGGAGGAGATAGCCGCCGCGGGCGACGGCATGATCCTCGTGCCGCGCCGCGACCCGGCCGCCCTGGCCGAGACGCTCGCCGCGCTGATCACCGACCCGGACCGGCTGACCACGCTCGCGGAGGCGGCGCGCGCCACCGCGGGCGACCACTTCGGGCGCGAGGCGTGCGGCCGGGCGACGGTCGAGGCGTACGGCGCGGCGCTCGCAAATTCGGGAAAGGGGGTCTGACCCCTTGGCGCAAGCTGCGAAAAGGGGTCTGACCCCGTTGAGGGTGGTCGAGGGTTCGCAAGCTGCGAAAAGGGGTCTGAGCCCGTTGAGGGTGGTCGAGGGTTCGTGAGCGATCTCGATTCGCGGCCGGTCGCGCTCGTGACCCGCGAGGTGTCGTCCTACCGGCGCGAGCCGTTCGCGCTGCTCGACGAGGCCGAGGGCGTCGAGGTGCTCGCCTGGAAGGACGGCGACCCCACGCAGCTCGGCGCGGCGCGGCAGGTGGGGCGCGGGCGCTACCGGGCCGTCGTGTGCGGCATCGCCGGACGTGTGGCGCTGCCCGCCACCTACGCCGCCGCGCGCCGCGCGGGCGTGCCGTTCGTGCTCTGGACCTCGCTCTGGGCCCACCCGCGCTCGCCCGTCCACCTTGCTTCGCGCATCCCGACCCGCGCGCTCTACACGGGCGCCGACGCGGTGATCGCGTACGGGCCCCACGTCGCACGCCACGTGGAGCACGAGAGCGGCCGGGCTGACGTGTTCGTGGCCCCGCAGGCGTGCGAGCACCGGACGCCGGCCGACCCGCGCGCCGCCGCCGCGTGGCGCGCCCGTCTGGGCGCCG
>JBJMLK010000055.1:0-10499 GCA_045805345.1 Thermoleophilaceae bacterium
AGCGCCTTGACGAGCCGGGGCTCTTGGCGGTGCTCTAGGTCAGCGACCTCATCCCCGGCGTGCTGCATTGACCCCATTCTACCGGGAAATCCCCGGCTTTCCGGCGCCTGGGCGCGCGGGGCCCGGCCCCCCCTCCGCTGCCGTCCGGTCCAGGCCGCTAGCGCACCCGCACCCTCCTCGGCCGCGCCCTCCGGCGCTTGCGCTCCAGGTTGCCCGCCCGGTCGACCGCCCGCGTCCGGATCGTGTAGCGGCCTGGGCGCAGGCGCTTTGTGCGCAGGTGCCAGCTTCGGCGGCCGTGGACCGTGATCCACCTGGCGTGCCTGCAGCGCGTGCGCCCCGTGAGGCGACCGTTCTTCTTCACGAAGCGGCAGCGGTGGTGCCTGTGGAGGGCGATCGAGACCTGGACCCGACGCAGGTGGGAGCAGCCGCGGTCGCGTGCCCTGCCTCGGAGGCGCAGCCGGCGGTGGTGGCGGCGGACGCCGCGGTGCCCGCGAAGGAGCCGGCTGGTGGGGCGCCTGTGGTCCACGCAGCTGATCGGCGGCTGCGGATGGGGCCAGCGGACGGGCGGTCCGGTTGGCGGCCGGTGCGGCGGCCTGCCCCCGCCGCGCGGCGGCTTGTGCGGCGGCGGTCGACGCACCGCGGGCGGGTCGTCGTCGAGGATCGCGACCAGCCCGGCCGCCCGGCCGAGGGTGGCGGCCGTCGCCCCGGTGAGCTCGACCCCGAACGTCTCGTCGGGCTCGTCGACGGCGTCCTCGGCGATCGGGACACTGAGCTCGGTGCTCGACCGCCCGTGAGGGATGGTGGCCGTGCCGGATGACGCCGCGTAGTCGGCGGGCGCGGTGGCGGTGCCGTCGAGCGTGTGCCAGGTGACGCGCACGGAGCGGGTGGGCACCGGGTCGGCGGTGACCGTGAGCGTGGCCGCACCCCGCTCCGCAGCCGTGGCGTCCCCGATCGAGACGCTCGGCTCCGTGCCCGGCCGCAGCCACACGCCGCCGTCCGGGTAGTCGGGCGGGGAGTAGCGGTCACCCGCGGCCGGCTCGAGACCCTCGACCGCGTCGAACTCGCCGCTGCCGTCCGCGTAGCGCATGAGCTCGATCTCGTCGGATGGCTCGGGGTCGAAGTCGCGCGTCACGATCCGCAAGGTGCCGGCGAGGTCGGTGCGGCCGTCGACGTCGAGGCGGCTGTGCTCCTCGAGTCCCGCGACGGTCGCCGTCAGGACGCCCGAGCCGGTCTGCGAGTAGTCGCCGATCACGCTCAGGACGCCAGTGCCCGGGGCGACCTCGGCCGCGTTGCGCAGCACGGCGGCGACCGTGCCCGAGCCGCGCAGCACGCCGGCCGTGAGCTCGGCGCGCGTGCCGGGCGCGAGCGTCGCATCGCCGGCCTCGAACGCCGTGACGCCGTCGGTCTGCGAGTACACGCCCGCGGGCGCGAGCGTTGCGGCCTCACCGAGGGTGACAGCGCCCGAGCTGGCGAGGTCCCCGCCGGTCGCCAGCTCACGGCCACCGGCGAGGGTCAGCTCGCCCACGTTCGACTCGAGCGTGCTCAGCGCGTCGCCGCCGGCCTCGTCCTCGATCCGCGAGTCGGGCCCGTCGAGCACGATCGCGGCGACGTTGGTGCGAACCGGCGCGTTCGCGACGGCCAGCGCCGCGGTGACCACGTAGCGGCCGCCGATCAGGCTCCCCGACTGGTCGAGGTTCGCGAGGCCGCCCGCGAGGTCGAGCGTCCCCGACCGCGCCTCCACGATCCCGTCGTTGCGCAGCTCGGGCAGCACCTGGGCGCGGCCTTCGCCGCCGCTCTTGCGCAGTGTGCCCGCGTTGTGAACCGCCGGCGGCGCCCCGCAGCAGAGAACGCCGAGAGCGTCGTCGCCCGCGATGTCCAGGACCCCGGAGTTGTCGAGCAAGGCCCCGTCCTCGAAGGCGATGCCCGCGCGAATCGCAGCCGTCGCCCCCTCCGCGATCTCGAGCCGGCGCGCCTCCAGGGTGTGCGGCTCGTCGCCCGAGACCGCCAGCCCGGAGCCGCCGGGCACGATCCGCGTGGCCCCGTCCCCGATCTGAAGCCCGCCAGTCCACTCGAGGTCCGGAGTGGACAGCGTGGCCGACCCGTCGACGAACCCGCGCGCAAGGGTCAGCTGCGGCACGGCGATGGGCGAGTCGACGTAGACGTGCGCCCCGGGGCCGTCGATCGTCATGCGAGTGTCGGCCGATCCGCCGATGTGGGTTATCCCACCGGTCACGCGAAGGAGCCCGTCCCCGGCGAACGACGACCCGGCGCCGAAGGCGTTGGGGCCCGAGGGCAGCACCAGCTGAGCGTCGGCCGCGATCTGGAACGCACCCTCCGACGGCCGCCCCGGGATGCTGCCCCCGTCGAGCGACAGCGTGCCGGTCCGCACCTCGATCCGGCCGTCGTTCGCGAAGGGATACGTGATCTGAGAGATCCCACCGCCGGCGGCCTTGCGGATGGTTCCGGTGACCTCGTTCACGACCTCCGGGGCTCTGCCGCAGCAGCCGATCAGGTCGTCGTCGCCGCGCAGCTCGAGCAGGCCCGCGTTGTCGATCCGCGCGTGGTCGTCCAACTCCACGTCCCCGCTCGTGAGGCTCGCGTTCGCGCCCTCGTCGATCCTCAGCGTGCGGGTCTGATCGAGCGTGTGGAGCCCGCCGGCGAGCGCGAGGCCGGGCCCGCCGGCCGCGACCACGGTCGTGCCGCCTCCCTGCTGCTGGCCGCCTGTCCACGAGAAGTCGGGCGAGGTCAGCGTGCCGTCGCCGCGCACGAGCCCGCCGCTCTGGCGGAGGGTCGCTATGCGCAGCTCACCGTCGACCGCGAGCCGTCCGCCGCGGATCGTGAGCGTGCCCGCGCCGTCGGACTCGCCGGTCCCGAGGACCTCGAGCTCGCTGAAGGTGACCGTCAGCGTGCCGTCGAGGCGGAGCCCGGCGACCTGTGCGTTGGCGGCGCCGAACCGGACATCGGCGCCCGGTCCGACGCAGACCTCGTCGGCGGCGGACGGCTGGCGATCGAGCGTCCAGTTGGCGTCGTCGGCCCAGTCGCCCGTGCCGGCGCCGCCGTCCCACTCGATCGTGCAGGGAGCGGCGGCCGGCGAGGCGGGAGTCCCGCCCACGGCGAGCGCGGCGGCGGCGGCGAAAGCGGCGATCGTCGTGTGCTTGATGTGGCTGCGCGGCATCGCCATCGAGGAAACCGCGTGGCCCTGCGGCCGGCAATCCGCCGGGCGGGGTGAGCCGTCCGGCGACCGGCGGGGGTCGCACCCCGACGGTCATTCGCTCGAAGCGGGAAAAAACGGATTCGGCGGGGACGGGGTCCGGCGCGGCACTCGCCGGGTGCGCGTCAGCGCCCCTGCTCGACGTGCGTATGCGGGCGACCCTTCTTGCAGCCGTCGTACTTGCGCACGCTGATCACGCGCTCGCCGGTGTTCACGAGCGCGACGATCTTGATCGTGAACTTGCCCTTCGGCAGGCGCTTGATCCGAATGTGCGTGATCCGGTGGCCCTCCTTGTGGAGCTTGCGCTTGCCGTTCACGTAGAGGTTGACCGCGACGATGCGCCGGCCCGGCGGCTGGTGGATGTGCCAGCTGAACTTGCGCCTGTCCTTGCACTGCTTCGCGCCCGGCACGTGGAGCGGGTTGCGCGCGTGCGACTGGTGGTGCCCGCCGTGGTGGTGGTCGTGGCCGGCGTTGCCGCCGCCCCCGCCGTTGCCCGTGTGGTGACCGCCGCCGCCACCGCCGCCGCCCCCACCGCCACCGCCACCGCCAGTGCTCGCCTTCGCCAGGCAGCTGTAGCCCACCGGCGGGTTCTTCGGCACGACGCTCGAGCCGATCGACTTCGTCGGCGCGCCGTTGTAGTCGGTCCAGTGGTCGCAGACGTCGCCGCTCTCCACGTACGCGGCCTCGCCCGGCCCGAGCTTCCGCGAGGCCACCCAGCGGTCGCCCTGGGGCAGCGCCGAGACACGCCGGACGTCGCCGTCCCGGTCGACGAAGGTGACGATCGCCCGCTCGGCGTCGCCGGTGTCGAGCCACGGCCGGAACGAGCAGCCGTGCCGCTTGAGGCCGTCGTCGTCGGGGTCCGGGCGGCAGTACCACTCGACCTTCGACGGGTCGGCCGGAGCCTCCGGGTCGCGGAACGCCCAGCGGTGCGGGTCGATGTACTTCGCCGCCATGTCGAGCCCCGCGTAGCTGTCGGGGTAGTCGATCGGCCCGAGCGTCGCCTTGCCGTCATACGGCGGGTCGTCCTTGTGCCGCGGGACGTCCAGAACGCGCCGCGGCCCGACGCGGAAGCTCACCACCCCGCCCTCGCTGCGGAGGTCCTCGACCGTGATCCCCGCCCAGCGCTCCACCTGGAAGGTCCGCGACACAAGGTGGTACGACCTGACGGCGCCGCCCTGGCGCCGCTTGCCGTCGACCACGAACCGGTAGCTCCCCGGAGGCGTCGCGCGCGGGCGGTCGATCAGCTCGAACGGCGCCACGAACGCCTCGAAGTGGGCGGTCCACTGGAAGTCGAAGCCGCCCTGCCGGTAGGCGGGGACCTCCTCCGCCTTCGGGAACTTCATCGTCACGGGCAGCTCGCCCTCCTGGCCGGCGTAGTCGACCCACTTCGAGCCCACCTTCTGCTGCACGACGACCTCGGGGTTGTCGGTGTAGTTCGATCCGCCATTCCAGCGGAAGAACGCGGCGCCGAAGCGCTGCACGTCGCCGGGCTCCTTCACGATCTTCGCCGGCGTGTCGTCGGGCAGCTGCGCCTCGTAGGCCGGTATCGCGGTGTCGGCCACGCGGCCGATGCCGTTGGCGCGGCGGTCGTTGAAGGCGAGGTCAGTGGTCACCTTCTGCCCGCCCCCCGGCCACTCGACGAGGTCGGAGACCACGTCGTTGTCCGCGCCGGCGGGGTTGGGCGTGAGCGGGAACGGATCGCCGCCCTGCGCGGACTTGCCATCGGCGCGGTCCGGCTGGTGCAGGTAGCGACCCATCTTGACGAGCCGCGTGGCCATGTAGTCGCTCGAGTGCGGGCCCCACGCGGTGAGCGCCTTGCGGTAGTGGTCGCCGCGCTGGTACTCGCGGTAGGTGGCGATGTAGCCGTTGTAGTCGTTGGCCATCGCCATCGCGACCGTGACCTTGTAGCCGAGGGCGGCGGCGTCGGCGCGCTGCTCCGGAGTGGTGGGCGCGGCGCTCGTGTCGTCGTGGGTGTAGTTGCCCCAGATCTTCCGCATGTCCGTGGGCTCGGACTCCGCGACCGGTGCGTTGGCCAGCGAGTCCCACCCGTTCGCCGGGTTCGTGACCTGAGCGTGGAAGCGCTGGACGAGCTTGTCCGGCAGGTTCTTGAGCTGGCCGCCGTCCGGGTTGGGACAGGTCCAGGTGCCGGTCCCGTAGCCCTTCGTGCCGCCGCCGTAGGTGCCATTCCCGTCCTGGGTGCATTGCGGGTACCAGTCGTAGCCGATCCACTGGTTGCCCTGCACACGGTCGGTGCGCGTCTTGATGTCCTTCGACTGGTCCGCCCACTGCTCGCAAGAGCAGACGGTGAAGAGGATGTCGCCAATCCGGAACGCCTGGAGGTGGACGCTCACGTCCTCCTCGAGCCCGGTGTACGCGGGCGCGGAGTAGTTCTCGGGCACGGGCAGGCCGAGGTCCTGGATCGTGTCGGTGGTGATCCCAGCGTCCTTGATCGGGTTCGGCGCGCCCACCTCGCTGGTCGACGCCTGGCAGTCGGGCAGCCCGACGATCGGCGCGCGCGGATCGCCCTGGAGCGCGCTGTCGGTCCGGCACGAGGACACGCCCGGGTACGGGTGCGACGCCGGCCCGGGGAACCAGCGGTCCATGAAGCGGACCTGCGCCGGGGCGAAGCTCGCGCGCATCGGCGCAAAGCGCTGCGGATCCTCGGGCGTCCCCCGCTCCACGTCGTTCGAGGTGTCGGCGATCTGGCTGGCGATGCCGCGCGCCTCGAACTCGCTCTGCGCGTACTGGGCGTGCGAGAAGTACGCGCGGTCGTGGATGTCGTGCCAGCGGTTGTCCTCGGGCTCGGTGTTGCCGACCGCTCCCTGCGTCCAGATCGTGATCGCACCCGTCTGGCGATCGGTGAAGCGCTGAACGTGGCCCACGTAGTCGGCGCTGATCAGGTCGTTGCCCTCGAGGTCCTCCGGGTGCACCGCGTAGTTGACGAGGTTCGCGATCGGCCTGCCCGTCTTCACGCTGTCGAAGCGGGTGACGATCAGGTCGTGGTCCGTGTAGTCGTTGGGGAAGCCGGCGGGGGTGCCGTCGTCGGCCACCGCGGTGCCCGGCACGTTGCGCTGTGGGAACGAGTACTGCGTGACCGACGCGCCCACCTTCACGGGTTCGAGCCGGCTCGCCGCCTGCTTCACGGCGTCGCGCATCTTCCGGCCCATGTAGTGGAAGAAGCGGAAGTCGAAGACGTCCTGGAACGCCCAGACGCCCCACGACGTGGACTGGTACATCGGCGAGCTGTGGTCGTGCGTGACCGCCATCGTGAAGTTGTGCTTGTCGATGCCGATGTGCTCGTTCGCGATCAGCTCCGCGGCGTAGCGCCAGATCAGGTCCTGCGGGATGTAGAAGTCGGTCTTGACGAGCGCGAAGCGCTTGCCGTCGGGACCCTCGACGACGATCGCGCGGACCTGTAGGCGCGACTGGACGCCGTACGACGGCGCGCGGCGCGTGGAGTGCTGGGTTGGGTCGGTGCTCTCGACGCTCGCGAACTCGCCGTCGGACGCGTACTGCCCGGCCGAGGCACCGACGTGCCACGAGGCGTCGACCACCGCCGCGCCGGCGCGCAGCGGTCCGGCGCTCGCCTGCGCGGGCAGCACCGCGAGCGTAAGCCCCGCGGCGACCGCGAGTCCGGCTAGACGGCTTGCGCGAATACCCCTCAACTCCCTCCCCGGCGACGAGGTTACCGGGAGCCTCGGGAGCGTGAGGCACGCCGCCGCCGCCGGGGTGCGACCCAGCCGGGGGAGGGTTTAGCGGGTCGGACCCACGACGGCGGAGCGGCGTGCCAAATTTGTACCCGCGCCGCGCCCCGTGCGAAATCGCCCGGACGGGGTGACTGGCCGCTCGCGTGGCGGGGCCCCCACCCCGACGGTTTGTCGCTCGCACGGGGAAATGGTGGTTCTGGGCGATTCGACACTTGCGGCGCTTGTCGGTCCGCCGGCCCGGTGCGTGCCGCATGCGCAGACAGCCGCTATTACAGGTGGCCGAAAGGGAGTTGTGGTCAGTTTGGTCCCATATAGGGCCCAAATCGACCACAGTGACCTCGATCCCACCCTCGAAAGCTCACCGGACCGCGCCGCAGGCGACGAGCCCGGTGGCGCGGAGCTCCGGCGGGCGGCGCCGACCGCCTCAGGCGGCCGCGCGAGCGGCAGCCGGCGCGCCCTCGAGCGCCAGCCCGATCGCCTCGCGCACGGTCCGCAGCCGGTCGCTCGGCGCCAGCACCGGTGCGAGGCCGAACTTGGACGCCTCCGCCGTGCGGCGCTCCGGGTGGGCCGCGTGGCGCAGTTCGCCGGTGAGGCCGATCTCGCCGAACGCGGCCAGCGGGCGGTCGCCGTCGCCCAGCGCGATCCCGCGCGCCGCCGACGCCAGCGCCAGTGCGACGGCGAGGTCCGCTCCCGGCTCGTCGACCCTCACTCCGCCGGTGACCGACACGAAGACGTCGCACGCGCCGAGCGCCACGCCGGCGTGCCGCGCCAGGACGGCGAGCACCAGCGCCAGGCGGTTGCGATCGACGCCGTTCGCCACCCGCCGCGGCGTCTCGAGCGCGCTCTCCGCCACCAGCGCCTGGACCTCCACCAGCAGCGGCCGCGAGCCCTCCATCGAGCACAGCACGACCGAGCCGGGCGCGCGGCTGGCCTCGTCGACGAAGCGAGCCGAAGCGTCGACCACCTCGATCAGCCCGTCCTCCGCCATCTCGAAGACCCCGACCTCGTTGGTCGAGCCGAAGCGGTTCTTCACCGCGCGCAGCGTGCGGTAGGTGCGCTCGCGCTCGCCCTCGAACTGGAGCACGCAGTCGACCAGGTGCTCGAGCACCCTCGGGCCAGCGAGCGCGCCTTCCTTGGTCACGTGCCCGACGAGGATCACAGCCACCTGGCGCTCCTTGGCGATCCGCGCGAGCCGCCCCGCCACCTCGCGCACCTGACCGACCGAGCCGGCCGCGCCGGACAGCCCCGCCGCGTGCAGCGTCTGCACCGAGTCGATCACGCACACGTCGGGGCGCTCGGCCTCGAGCGTGGCCTCGACCACCTCGAGCTCCGTCTCGGCCACGATCGGCACGCTGAGCGCGTCGTCGCCCAGCCGCTCCGCGCGGAGCTTGACCTGAACCGCCGATTCCTCGCCCGACACGTAGAGCACCGAGCGGCCGGCGGCCGCCAGCTTGCCGAGCGCCATCGCGGTGATCGTGGACTTCCCGATCCCGGGCGACCCGCCCAGCAACACCAATGATCCAGGCACCACACCCCCGCCGAGGACCCGATCCAACTCGGAAATCCCTGTAAACAGCCGCTTTACGGGCGGCGCCTGGACCTGCGCGAGCGGTACGGGCCGAGCGCCGCGGGCCTTGCGACGCGGTGAAGACGCCTCAACGGGGCGCTCCTCCACCAGCGTGTTCCACTCGCCGCAACCCGGACAGCGTCCCAGCCAGCCGGCGCTCTCGTGACCGCATTCGGTGCAGCTGTGGACCGTGCGAGCTCCCATCCCGCCACGGTAAGGGCGCGGGCGGACGAGGTTCGCCCCCTTGAACCGATGCACTTGCTCACCGCTCGTGGCCGCGCGCCGCGACCGGGCCGAAGATGAAGACGCTCGACCGGCGGAGGCTCATCACGCCGGTCGAGCTTCTCCATTTTCGGGCACGCCGCAAGGGCTCCTTCGTCAGCTCCGGAGAACCAGCCGGTTGCCGGCCGGATCGCTCGCCACGAACGCGCCGTTCGACCGCTCCACGGGAGTGCCCGCCGCCTCGAGCCGCTGCTGCACGGCGTCCACGTCGCCGGCCTCCGGCACCACGATCTCGTACGAGTGCAGGCCCCGCGAGCCCTCGGCGGGAGCGGGCCCGCCGCGGCTGCGCCAGGCGTTCATCCCAATGTGGTGGTGGTACTCACCGGCCGAGATGAACGAGGCGCTCGGCACCCGCGCCATCACGTCGAAGCCGACCACGTCCGTGTAGAAGGACTCGGTAGCCGGGACGTCGGCGACCTTCAGGTGCACGTGACCCACGGTGGCGCCGCTTGGCATCGGGCCGACCTCGCCGGGGTCGCCCTCGAGCTCGTCGAGGACGTCGTCGAGGTCGAGCGGCAGCGTGTCGATCCGCCAGCCCGTCTCGGTGCGCGGCCACTCCTCGCGTGGCCGGTCGCGGTAGATCTCGATGCCGTTGCCCTCGGGATCGTTCAGGTAGAGGGCCTCGCTGACCAGGTGGTCCGACGCTCCGGTCAGCTGCCAGCGCGCCCGCGCGATCCGGACCAGCGCGAGCGCCAGGTCACGCCGCTTGGGCACCAGGATCGCCACGTGGAAGAGCCCGGTGGCGTGCGGGTCCGGCGCCGGCGCGTCGCGGTCCTCGCGGAACCCGACCAGCCCCAGCTCGCCCGGCACGCCCACGACGTCCTCGTAGAACCGGCGCGCCCGCGCCTCGTCGGCCACGGTCAACTCGACGCGGCCCATCCGCGTCGCGTCGGGAAGCCGGGCGGCGCTCACGCGCCCGCGACTATGACTCGCTGGGCGGGCCCGGCTCGTCGGCCGGCGGTGCGTCCGGAACGTCCGGCAGCACCTCGGGATCGTCCGGCAGGCCGCCGCTGCCCGAGGAGCGCTCGGGTAGCGATCCGCCGTCGCCCTCGGAGCCCTCGCTCGCCTCGCCGCTCTCGGCGCCGACGGCGACCGGCTCGCGCTTCTGGCCAGGGGGCGGCCCGGTGATCGTGATCTTCACCTCGGGCGGGCCCTCGCCGCCGTCGTCCGTCTTCTCGCCGGCCTCGCGGTCGATCTCGACGGTGGAGCCGGGCTTCATGTTCTCCGCCTTCAGCACCTCGTCGGCGAGCGGGTCCTCGATGTAGCGCTGGATCGCCCGCCGCAGCGGCCGCGCGCCCATCGACGGGTCCCAGCCCTTGTCGACCAGCAGCTCCTTGGCGTCCTCCGAGAGGTTGAGCGAGAGCTCGCGCTCCGCCATCGACTCGCGGATCCGCCGCAGCAGCAACTCGACGATCTCCTTGATCTCGTCGCGCGTGAGCTTGTGGAAGACGATGACCTCGTCGATCCGGTTGAGGAACTCGGGCCGGAAGAGCTTCTTGAGGTCGCCCATGATCCGGTTCTTCATGTCGTCGTAGGTCATGCCGGTGTCGTCGCCGATCGTGAACCCGATCCCGGTGTTCTTGGCGATCTCGGATGCCCCGATGTTCGAGGTCATGATCACGATCGAGTGACGGAAGTCGACCGTGCGCCCCTGGGCGTCGGTCAGCCGGCCGTCCTCGAGGATCTGCAGCAGGATGTTGAAGACGTCGGGGTGGGCCTTCTCGATCTCGTC
>JBJMLK010000056.1:0-7425 GCA_045805345.1 Thermoleophilaceae bacterium
CCGCGACGACCGACCTCCACCAGCAGCCGCAGGCGGCCCGGATCGATCGCGTCAACTATGCCGTCCCGGAAAGCCATTTATACGAAGGTTCGCCTAGGAGCATAGCCCCGCCCACCGGGACCAAGCCCGGCCGGACGCTCCCGGTGCCGGCTAGCCCGCGGCCGTGGCCGCGCCGTTCGCGTACGGCTGGTAGTCGCGGCAGGGCTCGCCCCTGAGGCCGGGACACGGCGGAAGCCCGGTCGGGACGCTCACGCCCGGCACCACCGGCAGCACGAGGCTGGACGGCATCTGCTTCGAGTGAGCGATCGACACGGTTGCGGTCCCGTCGGGGTCCGTCTCGCCGAACGACCAGATCGGCTGGTCGCCGTTCGGCGCCGTGATCGTGACCCGGACCCGCGAGCCGGCGCGGTAGACATGGCCCTCGTAGTAGAGCGGGATCGTCACCTCCGCGAAGCGGTTCGGCGGCAGCGGCGACACGTCGGCCGCCCTCAGGCTCAGGACGGGCTCGAGGGGAGTGCTCTTCGCCGGGTCGAGCTTGCGCTCGTTCGCCCGCACCCAGCCGTTCTGCACGAAGGTCTCCTTGCCGTCCGGTCGGACCTCGGTGATCGTCGCCTGAAGGTCGACGTTCGGCGTGGAGGAGCGGACCCAGACGTGCACGGCGCCCGCGCCGATGACCGTGTTGTTCGCGGTCAGCGGGCTCGTGACGTAGGAGGCGGCGCTGCCGGCCGGGGGCTGAACCCACTGATAGGGCGGGGTCGCCGTCCAGAGGCCCCCGGAGCCCGCCGCGGTGTCGCCGTGGAAGTCGGTCAGCGGCCGTGCCCCGGCGTCCCAGGTGAACGAGTCAGCCGCCGGTCGCGCGGGCGGCGCGTCGCCGAGCGCACCGTCGCGCGCCAGGTACCAGGAGCGGGCGCTCGTGCCCGGGATCGGGAAGCTCGGCCACGAGTGCTCGAAGGCCGGAGCCGGGTCACCGGCCATCGGCCCGCCGGCGCCGTTGTCGAAGAGCACGCGGATCGGGTCCAGTTGCTCGAACGCGGCCAGCGCGCCCGAGTACGTGGGTTGCAGCTGGATCGGGTCGGGCGGCATCGTGACCCCCGGTATCCCCATCGCCTCCTGGTAGATCACCGGCGCGGCGGCATGGATGGCCGCGGCGCCCGTGATCGGCGCCTGCCGCGCGACGTAGAGCTGCAGGAAGTCGTACCAGCGGTTGAAGGTCTCCGGGTCGAGCGAGTCGACATGCGTGCCGTTCGTGACCGTGAACCACTTGCGCCGGGTCCCGCTGAAGTTCTCGGCCAGGGTCGGACAGTGACCACCGGTCTGCTCGTCGGTCCACTGGCAGGCCATGAACACCGGGACCTTGATCTTGTTCACAAAGGTGACGGGAGAGAGCGGGTCGGCAACGGACGGCACGTAGTGATCGTTGGCCCGGATCTTGTCCATCAGGTTGACCGCCTCCCCGTGGAGCACCTGATTGGACTTGCAGGTCTCGTCGCCCTCCTGGATCCGCTTGTAGGCCCAGCCCTGGCCCCCGTCGGGTGACGCCGGCTGAGCGTCGTGGATTCGCTCCTGCGCCCAGGCCACCGCGAAGCCCGTGTTCAGGATCCCGCCCGGATAGAGCGTCGTCTGCGTCGAGTCGATCACCGAGAGCGGCGAGATGGCGGCGAGGCTCGGCGGGTTCGTCTGGGCGGTGAACAGCTGGCTGATCCCGCCGTAGGAGATTCCCATCATCCCGACCTTGTGGTGCAGGACCCACGGCTGGCGCGCGATGGTCTCGATCACGTCGTAGCCGTCGAGGTTCTGGAGAGGCTCGAAGAAGTCGTACGCGCCGCCCGAGCAGCCGGTGCCGCGCATGTTCACGTCGACCACCGCGAACCCCATCAGGTTGGCGAGGATCGCGATCCCGCTCTGGGGCCCGGCCGGGTCCGCGTACCCGTAGCCCGAGTACTCGATCAGGGTCGGATAGGGACCCTGCCCCACCTGCGGTGGCTGTGTGCCGGCCGGCAGGGGCAGCGCGTTCGAGACGTCCTGCGGGAGGTGCACGTCGATCGCGAGCTTGGTGCCGTCGCGGGTCGTGAGGTAGCTGTAGCCGTGCGAGGGGACCGTCTGGTCGTAGACATCGGTGCTCGGCGGCGCCGGGTCAGTGGACAGCACGGTGAGCGGACCCGATTCCGCCCCCGCCGCCGACTCGCGCACCCGGTAGCCGCTTCCCGGCGTGACGTCGCGGAACAGCAGGCCTCCCAGCGAGTCGGCCTGCTGCGTGGCGACGGTGTCCCCGGCGTCGTTCAGCAGCGACGCCTGCGCGCTCGGCGCCAGACCGGTGACGTAGACCTGCTCCACGCTGCCGTGCGCGCTGAACGCGGGCTCGGCGGCGCTCGCCGCACCGGAACCCGCTGCCGCGATGAACACCAGCGCCAGCAGGCACAGCGCAACGCCCAGGCGCCACGGCCCCGCGGAAATGCAACCCCTGCACATCCCGTCTTGAACTCAAGCAACTTCCGCGCGCCGCGGTCGCGGTTCCCCGAGCCTCGGTACGAAGCGAACACCCCGCCACAGCTCCGCGACCGCGGGCTGAGGAGCGCGTCAGCGCCCGCCCGGTTCGTCGTCGGTCGGCTCAACCCTGGCCGGCTCGGCGTACGGCGCCTGCTCCGGCTCCCCCAGTTCCTGGCCCTCCTTCGAGAAGCGCGCGGGCCCTCGGGAGAACAGCGGGCGCGGCTTCACACGGAGCCGGGCGCCGCAGCGCGGGCACTCGTCATCCGCCCTCGCGTGCCCCGCCACGCTGAAGACGGTCAAACGGCAGGACGGGCACGTCAGGTAGGGCACGGACCTCACCTCTCCCCCGGGAAGCTGCCCGAAACGACATACCACTAACGTGGTATGGCACCGGCGTCGTCTTGCCAGCCGCCCGCGCTTGCCGGGACGCGGCGAGCATGAGCGCCGCGCGCGCCGGGTACACCGGCACACGTGCCCGCCCTCGACGCCGTGCGCCCGCCCGGAACGGTGCGCCCGCGGCGCTTCATGCCGAAGTTCCACTACGAGCTGCTCGTCTGCGGTGTGCGCGGTCACGAGCTGCTCGGCACCGACGTGCGCCACATCCGCCCCGAGGACGAGATGTTCGCGCGCGAGTCCGGAGACGATCTGCGCTGGTACCGCTGCCTGCGCTGCGACAGCTGGCTCCCGCTGCCCCCGCCCGAGCACCCCACGCGCGAGTTCACGCCAGACCGGTCGGAGGTGGAGGTCCCGCTTCGCGGCAAGGCGCTTCGCGACAAGGTCGTGCTCCGGATCATCGCCGTGGATCGCGCGTTCCACTTCGTGGTGCTCGCGGCGCTCGCCGCGGCCATCTTCGTGTTCGCGGCCAACCGCGATCAGCTGCGCGGGCCGTTCTACCGGGTGCTCGCCGACCTGCAGGGCGGCCTGGGTGGACCGGCGCGCGACAGCCGGCACGGCTTGGCGTACGACCTTCGCCGGCTGTTCTCGATCCGGTCGGGCACGCTCACCAAGATCGGCTTCGTGGTTGCGGCCTATGCCGTGCTCGAGGGTGCAGAGGCGGTCGGGCTCTGGTTCCAGCGGCGCTGGGCCGAGTACCTGACCTTCATCGCCACGACTCTCCTGCTCCCGCTCGAGGTCTATGAGCTGACCCATCGGGTCTCGCCCCTCAAGATCCTCACGCTCATCATCAACCTCGCGATCGTCGTCTACCTGCTGTTCGCCAAACGGCTCTTCGGCCTGCGCGGCGGGGCGACCGCCGAGGAGGCCGAGCGCGAACGGGATTCGGGCTGGGAGGCCCTCGAGCGGACAGCGCCGCGGGCCGCACCGCCGGTGACGGCCGGCACAGCCGCACCCGCCTGAGCCGGAGCCGCCCTCAGGCGCCGAGGTCCGCCAGCAGCTGGCGTGCGCGAGCGGCGTGCTCGTCGGCCACCCAGAGCTCGTGCCGGGCGGCCACCAGCCCCTGGGTGGAAGCGAAGTCGCGCCGGCCCTGAGTCGTCCAGTGCGCGAAGAAGCCGAACACCGCGCCCCAGAAGGCGCCGATCAGGACGCCGCCGAGGACCAGCCCGAGCCACGCGGGGCCCGTCGTGAAGAGCCCCACGAGCAGTCCGATGAAGAGCCCGAACCAGGCGCCGCTGGCGGCCCCGGCCGCAGCCGCGCGCGCGTTCGTGAGCCGGCCCGTCACCTTCTCGACGAGCCGCAGGTCGAGCCCGATGATCTGCGTGTGCTCAACCGGGAACCCGGCGTCCGAGAGCCGGTCGACGGCACGCTGCGCGTCCGGGTACGTGCTGTAGGTCGCGACCACCTGGCCGAGGGCGGCTCCTGGCGCCTGGGGAACCGTGGTCATGCGCTGCCCGTACCCGGGCCGGCGCGGCGCGATTCACCGAATGCGCGCCTCGCTGTCCGGGTAACGAACCCGGAGGCGATGGTGCTCGCATGCTGCTGATCCGCTTCATGGCCTACGTGGCCTTGGTGGTGGCCGCCATCATCGTGGTCGCGATCTCGAACGCGTGGTGGGTGCTGGTGCTCGGGGTCCTGGCGCTTCTCGCAGGGCTCGGCCTCCTGATCGCGACCCTGCTCCGCTACGCGAGCGCAGCCGACTGGGCAGGCCCGGGCGAGGAGGTCGAGCTCGAGAGCGCCGGGCTCGTGGAGGCCGACACGGGGCTGCCGAAGCGCGGCCGCTTCGACGCGAGCAAGGCGCGCGACGAGGCGCGCGAGATTGCCGAGGGGCACCTCGTGGCGGTGCCGGGCGGCTGGCGCGGGCCCGAGGCCGCGCACCGGCTTCTGCTCGTCACGACCGCTCCCCTCTCACCCGCCCAGTTGCAGGCGGCGCTGCCCTCGCCGGTCGCGCCCGATCAGCTCGCGGTGCTGGTCGTGGTGCCCACGCTCGCCGCATCCCAGGCGCGTTACCGCGCCGGCGATCCCGACGAGGCGGTCAGCCACGCCGAGGAGGTGGCCCGCGAGACGGTCGAGTCGCTCGCCGTGGACGGGACGCACGTGTCCGCCCACATCGGCGCCGCCGACCCGGCGGTCGCCCTCTCCGACGGCCTGAGGACCTACGACGCCGAGCGGGTGATCGTCGCGCGCCACCACGGCGACCGCGCGCGCTACCTCGAGGACGTGCCGCTTCAGGGCGCTGCCGACATCTTCGGAGTCCCCATGACGGAGATCGACGTGGGCCAGCAGCAACCCGCCCGCTGACGCACAGCCTACTGGGGGCCGGGGCGATTCCGGGCCGCCCTGCACGAGGCGGAGGAAGAGGGGCGCGCGCGGCGTCTGTCGCTTACGACGTACGCGCCACCGGACCACAGCCCGGCCGCCTCGAGGGGATGACCGGAAGCATCAGCGTGGGCACGTTGCGCGAGCGCTTGCAGACGAGCCCGGCCGGTAGGCTCGCGCGCCGTGATCCGGGTGCTCGTCGTGACGAACATGTGGCCGACCGAGGCCCGCCCCTCGCTCGGGCCGTTCGTCCGCGACCAGGTGGAGGCGCTGCGCGAGCGCGACGACCTCGACGTGGACGTCCACTGGTTCGTGCCGCCCGGCGGCCTGACCCCCTACGCGCGCGCGGCGTTCGACATCGCCCGCCGCTTCCGCGGACGCCGTTACGACATCGTGCACGCCCACTACGGGCTGACCGGCTGGTGCGCCCTCGGCGTTCGCGCCCGCGCACGCGTGGTGACCTTCCACGGCGACGACCTGCGTCTGCGCAAGGTGGCGGCGCTCGGCGCCGCGATCAGCCGGCTCGTGTCGCTGCCCGCCACCGTGTCGGGCGACCTCTCCCGCAGCGAGGCCGGGCGCCTCGGCGGCCCGGGCGTGCGCAGGCGGGTAGCGGTGCTGCCGTGCGGCGTGGACCTCGACCGCTTCCGGCCGATCGACCGCCGCGAGGCGCGCGAGCGGATCGGCCTCGACCCCGACGGCCGCTACGTGCTCTTCCCGGCCGACCCGGCCCGGCCGGAGAAGCGCCACGACCGGGCGCGGGAGCTCGCCGACGCCGCGGGCGCCGAGCTGATCGCCTACGACTCCACCCCGCCCGAGCTCGTGCCCTTCTACATCAACGCCGCGAACGCGGTGCTGGTCACCTCGGAGCGCGAGGGCTTCGGGCTCGCCCCGCTCGAGGCCCTGGCGTGCGACGTGCCCGTTCTCGCCACCCCGGTGGGGATCGCGCCGCTCGCGGTCGGCGGGATTGCGGGCGCACACTGTGCCGAGTTCGACGTGCCGTCCTGGAAGGCGGCGCTCGCGCCGCACCTCGGCGAGCCCGACCCGCGCGTGCGGGGGCGCGCCCGCGCCGCGATCTTCTCCAGCGAGCGGATGGCCGAGCGCGTGGCCGTGGCCTACCGCGAGCTGGCCGGCGAGCGTTAGAGCAGCCACCAGCGCCGCGCCTGCTCGGCGCAGCGGTCGGTGATCGGGTCGGGCGGCAGCGAGCGCGGCTCGCCGCCGTCGCGCAGCGCCTCGAGCGTGGCGGGCACCGACTCGGCCAGCGCCTCGAGGTCGTAGCCGCCCTCGAGCACCACGCCCACGGGCGCGCCGGAGTCCTCCGCGGCCTGCCGGATCCAGAGCGCCATCTGCGCGAACGAGCCGGTGTCGAGCGTGCAGTCCGCGAGCGGGTCGGCCCGGTGCGCGTCGTAGCCCGCGGAGATGAGCACGAGATCGGGGTGGTACTGGCGCGTGACGGGGACCACGAGGTGCTCGACAAGCGGCAGCCAGGTGCTCTCGCCCGAGCCCGGCGGGACCGGGAAGTTGAGCGTGTAGCCGAGCCCCTCGCCGCGCCCGCAGTCCTGAAGCCGGCCCGTGCCCGGGTAGAGCGGCATCTGGTGGATGCTCGCGTAGAGCACCTCCTCGACCGGCTCGAAGATGTGCGCGGTCCCGTTGCCGTGGTGCACGTCCCAGTCGAACACGAGGACGCGCTCCGCGCCGTGCGCGTCGAGCGCGTGGCGCGCGGCCACCGCCACGTTGTTGAAGAGGCAGAAGCCCATCGCGGCCGACGCCTCGGCGTGGTGGCCGGGCGGCCGGAGCGCGCTGAAGGCGAGCGGCGCCTCGCCGGTGAGCAGGGCTTCGACGGCGGCGGTGGCGCCGCCCGCCGCGTGCAGCGCCGCGCGGTAGGAGCCGGCGCTCGCGACCGTGTCCGGGTCGATCGACCCTCCCCCGCGCTCGCTCATCAGCCGCACGTGCTCGATGTGGGCGCGCGGATGCACGGCCTCGAGCGTCGACAGCTCGACGGGCGGCGCGTCCCGCTGCTCGAACCCGAGCCAGCCGCAGTCCTCCATCGCCCGCTCGATCGCGGTTATGCGGGTGATGCGCTCGGGGTGCGCCCCGGTGTCGTGCTCCAGTGAGGAGTCGTGCCTGAAGTAGAGCGGGGGCGAGATGCGGATACCGTAACCGCCCGCCGTGGCAGCCGGATCGACAACAGAGACGCTGCGCGCCGACGTGGCGGTGGTCGGCGCCGGA
>JBJMLK010000057.1:0-6587 GCA_045805345.1 Thermoleophilaceae bacterium
GCGGCCGAGGACGACACGTTCGCGATCCTGCGCGAGCGGGCCGACGGCCTCACCGTGGTCCTCCACTGCTTCTCGGCGCCCGACCGGCTCGACGAATGCGTCGAGCGGCGGTACGTCTGCTCGTTCGCCGGCAACGTCACCTATCCGAAGGCCACCGATCTGCAGGCCGCCGCACGCGACGTCCCCGGCGAGCTCCTCATGGTCGAGACCGACTCGCCGTACCTCTCGCCCCAGCCGATGCGCGGCAAGCCCAACGAGCCGGCCAACGTGGTCGCCACGGCGCGCTACGTGGCCGAGCTGCGCGCGGTGTCGTACGACGAGCTCGACGCGACTGTGGAGTCGACCGCAGCGCGGGTCTTCGGGTGGTGATAGATGACTGATTCCAAACCCGCGCACACCTGGATACCGCTGCAAATCGTCGCTCGGCTGCGTCCTCGGGACTCGTTCATGCTTCATGCATGAACTTCGCCCTGCGTCCTTGCCGATCTCGATTTTCGCGGCCCCAGGGGCACGCGGATTCGGAATCAGTCATCTAGCGGTGGAGCCGCGCCAGTCGAGCCTGCGGCGGCTGCGGCAGTTCGGGGTCCGGCCCAATCGCGAGCTCGGCCAGAACTTCCTGATCGACGACAACATCCTCGGGGTGATCGGACGCGCCGCCGAGCTCGACGGCGACGACGTGGTGCTCGAGGTCGGCGGCGGGCTCGGAGTCCTGTCCGAGTACCTCGCCCCGCGCGCGCGTCACCTGCACGTCGTGGAGGTGGACGCCGCGCTCCGCCCGGCGCTGGAGGACGCGCTGGCGCCGTTCGGCAACGTGGCGCTGCACCTAACCGACGCCGTCCAGCTGGACTACGCGACCCTCTCTCCGGCGCCCGACAAGGTCGTGGCCAACCTGCCGTACGGCGTCGCGGCCACGGTCATCCTGAAGTCGCTCGAGGAGCTGCCCGATGCGCGTCTGTGGGTGGCGATGGTGCAGCGCGAGGTGGCCGAGCGGCTCGCGGCCGCGCCGGGGTCGAAGACCTACGGCGGCACGTCGGTGCTCGCACAGCTCGCGTGCCAGGTGCGCGTCGAGCGGCGGATTCCGGCGTCGGTCTTCCACCCCGCGCCGCGGGTCGAGTCGGCGATCGTCGTGCTGCGCCGCGCCGCGGCCAGCCCGCCGCCGCAACTCATCGCGCTCGTCCACGCCGGGTTCGCGCACCGGCGCAAGGCGCTCGCGGGCTCGCTCGCGCTCGCGCCCGGCGCGCAGCCGGGGTTGCGTGACGCCGCGCGCGACGCGCTCGAGCGGCTCGGCCACCCGGCCGACGCGCGCGCGGAGCGCCTCGCGCCGCCGGACTTCGCGCGGCTGGCCGAGCTGCTTGGCCAGGAGCAGCTCGCGAGCCTCGCCCCGCGATGACGACCGCCGGCACCGTTCGCGAGCCGGCGCCCGCCAAGGTCAACCTCATCCTGCACGTCGGGCCGCGCGGCCCGAGCGGGCTCCACGAGCTCTGCTCCCTGTTCGCGTCGGTCGACCTCGAGGACACGGTCTCGGTCGCGGTCTCCGAGGGCGACGAGGTGGTCTGCCGCCCGCCGGTCGCCGGCCGCAACCTGGCGGCCGACGCCGTCGCCGCGCTGCGGGCCGAGCTCGGTGGCGAGCTGCCGCCGCTGCGTGTCGAGATCGACAAGCGCATCCCGGTCGCGGCCGGTCTCGCCGGCGGCAGTGCCGACGCCGCGGCCACGCTCAGGGCCTGCAACCGGATCGCCGCCGGGCGCCTCGGTGCTGATGACCTCAGGCGCGTGGCGCAGCAGCTCGGATCCGACGTCCCGAGTCAGGTCGAGCCGCGCCACGCCCTCGTGACCGGCACCGGCGAGCGGGTGGAGCCGATCGGCCTGCCGCCCATGACCCTCGTGCTGGTCCCGGCCGCGGAGGGGCTGGCGACGGGCGAGGTCTACGCCGAGGCCGACCGGCTCGCCAGCACGCGCGAGCGTCTCGAGCCGGAGCGCGTGCGCGGGCTCGCGGACCTCCCGCTCGAGCGTCTGGCCGCCGGGCTCGAGAACGACCTCGAGCCGGCGGTCACGGTCCTGCGCCCCGAGCTGATCGACACCCGCACTGCGCTCCTTCGCCGCTCGGCGCTGGCAGCGCGCGTCACGGGCTCCGGCCCCACGGTCTTCGGGGTGTTCGCCAGTCGCGCGGCGGCCGAGGCCGCTGCGGCCGACCTCGACGAGCGCGCGCTCGTGGTGGGCCTGCGCGGCTGACGGGGTGGGCCTGCGCGGCTGACGGGGGCGGCCCTGCGCAACTGAAGCGCGCGTCGTCGCACGCGTGCGTCAAAATAGGCGGCGGTGCTCGACCTTTCGCCGACCCAGATATCGCTAGGCGTCGCGGGCGCGGCCACTCTCGTCGCGTACGGGATGTTCATCCTCGTGCCCGCGGTCGGGTCGTACGGCCGCGTCTGGGAGAAGATCGCGGCGGGGTTCCTGTCGCTGTTCATCCTCGCCGCGCTCGTGGGCATCGGCGTCGGCATCGGCGCCGGGTTCCTCTACTTCTACGTCAAGGGGGCGTGACGCCCCGCCGGCGCGGCCGGCGCGGCACCCCACCGGCACGACTCAGATGACCGAGAAGCTCGCTCACCCCACCCGCGATTTCCTCGAGGCGTTCGGCGACGTCTCCGCCGCCGTCGAGTCCGGCGCCGGGCTGCCCGCGGTTGCGCGCGCCACGGAGCGCGCGCTGGGCGCGAGCGTGGCCGTGGTCGACCGCGCCGGCAACGTGCTGGCCGTGGCGGCGCAGTCGCCCGACGACGAGCGCGCGGTGCTCTCCGGCGCGCGCGGACGCGAGATCCTCGAGCTGCGGGTGGCCGACGAGCCGATGGGCGAGCTGCGCTACCGGCCGCGCGCGGCACCGCCGCCGCCGGACCTGGTGCGCATGCTCGGCACGCTGATCGCGCTCGAGATGCAGCGCGCGGGCGCCCCGGAGCGCGCGAGCGAGGCGGCCGTCTCCGGGTTCGTCTCCGACCTGCTCGAGCGCCGCGTGACCGACCGCGACAACATCGTGGCTCGCGCGGCCGAGCTGGGCACGGACCTCAGCGCCGGCGCCGGCGTGGCGGTGGCGCGCGCCCATCCGCACATGCCCGAGGAGGGCGACTGGCGCGCCCGCGTCCTCGCGCTCGTGGAGCGGGCCGCGCGCGCGGCGGCGCCCACGTGCCTGCCGGCCGCGATCGAGCTCCGCGCCGCGCGCAGCCCGCACGCGGTCACCGACGGCGAGCGTGAGACCGTCGTGGTCGTGCCGGCGTCGGACCCGGACCTCCCGCGGCGGGTGGCCGAGTCGATCCACCGCGAGCTGGAGCACGGCCTGCCCGGCTACGAGGTCACGGTGGCGGTCAGCCGCACCGCCGCGGAGCCGATGGACGTCCCGCGCGCTGGCGTCGAGGCGGTGCTCGCGGCCAACGTCGCCGAGGCCGAGCGCCGCGGCTTCCTCGCGTTCGAGGAGACGGGGTCCTACCGACTGCTGCTGCCGGTGCTGACCGACGACCCGGCGGAGCTGCAGCGCTTCCACGATGAGACGATCGCGCCGCTGGTCGCCTACGACGAGCAGTACGACACCGAGCTGGTGCGCACGCTGGAGACCTTCCTCGACGCCGACGGCAGCGTCGCGCGCACGGCCGAGACCCTCTTCACCCACCGGCACACGATCCGCTACCGGCTCGAGCGCGTGCGCGAGCTGACGACGCTCGACGTCGGCTCGACCGACGGCCGCGAGCGGCTGAGCCTCGGCCTGAAGGCGATGCGCGTCCTGGGCATCATGCCGCCACGCGGCCCGGCGTCCGAGCCGGGCGCCGAGGCCGGTCAGGTGCCGCAGGAGGAGCAGGACCGCTAGCACCGCCGTTTCGGCGCCCTCGCCGGCCGCCGGCTTGCAGTTCGTCCGATCCCGCGCGCACGATTGCGCGCGTGTTCCGCGCCCTGCTCCTATGCGCCGACGACGAGTGCGCCGAGGCCTTCGAGGCCTACGGCTCCCTCGAGGAGCTCGAGGCGCTGGCCTGCGACTGCGGCTGCGCCCTCGAGCTGCTGGAGATCTCGGAGACGGACGAGCCTGCGCCGGTCGGCGGCTACGTGCTCGTCCCAGTGCGCTGAGCGGCGCCGCCGGCGAGCCGATCGGCCGTATCGAGGGCCTCGTCCCGGGTCGAGTAGCCGCGCCACCACGCCACCTTGCCGTTACGGAACACGACCACCTGCCACACGGTCTGCTCGAGCTCCACGCCCGATGTTGCACCGCGGCCGGCCGTCAGTATCTCCGCCACCACGACGTCGCGCCGGTCGACGACCTCACCGATCCGCGGACGCCAGTCGGGGAACACGTCGTGTATGTCGCCGAGGAAGCGCCGCATCCCCTCGTGGCCTCGGTACACCTGGCCCTCCGCCGACATCGTGTAGGAGACGCCCTCGACCTCGGGGTGCATCGCTCGCACGAAGACCTCCGCGTCGTGTCGCCGGATCGCGTCGTACACGCGGTGGAGTAGAGCTACGTTCTTCAAGGATCCGGGCCGCAGTATCGCTTCAGGCGAGAGGCTGGGGAGCCAGGAGTCGAACCTGATCTTGGTCATCCAAAGTGACCCGTGCTAGCCGCGTACACCACTCCCCACGCGCGGGCCGCGACGGTAGCACCGGTCCCCGTTACGCTGATCCCCTAATGGCTCGCGACCTGACCGTCCTGATCATGGCGGCCGGCCACGGCACGCGCATGCGCTCGCAGATGGCCAAGGTCCTCCATCCGGTGTGCGGCCGGCCGATGGTGCTGTGGGTGGCCGAGGCGGCCCGCGCGGCCGGCGCCGAGCGCGTCGTCTGCGTCACGCGACCGGGCGAGGGCGTGGCCGAGCACCTCGACGGGCGCGTGGAGATCGTCGAGCAGACCGAGGGCGAGGGCACGGGCTCCGCGGTGCTCGCCGCGCGCGACGCCGTGGCGGGGTCGGAGGCGGTGGTCGTGCTGTCGGGCGACCACCCGCTGATCTCCGAGCGGACGATCGCGGGCATGGTCGACACCCATCGCGGATCCCAGGCGGCGGCGACCGTCCTCACGACCGAGGGGATCGACCCGACGGGCTACGGCCGCGTGATGCGCGCGCCGGACGGATCGGTCGAGCGCATCGTCGAGACCAAGCACACCGACGGCGTCGACGAGCGTGTGCTGGCCACGCGCGAGGTCAACATGGGCTCGTACGTGTTCGCGGCCGGCGACCTGCTCGACGCGCTCGGCCAGGTCGGCCTCGACGACGGCGAGCGCTACCTCACGAACGTCGTCCCGATCCTCATCGAGCGCGGTCGCCGCGTGGTCCCGCACCAGACCGAGGACGTGCTCAGCGCGCGCGGCGTGAACACGCGCGTGGACCTGATGCAGGTCGAGCAGCTCGCACGCGAGCGGATCCTCGAGCGCCACGCGCTGAACGGCGTGACCTTCACCTCGCCGCAGACCACGCTCGTGGACGCCGACGTGGCGATCGGCGAGGACACGGTGGTCGGGCCGGGCACCTCGCTGCACGGGACCACGGCGATCGGCGCGCGCTGCGAGGTCGGCCCGCACGTGACCGCGACGAACGCGACCCTCGGCGACGAGGTGACCGTGAGCCACGCCGTGCTCACCGACTGCCGTGTGGGCGACGGGGCCACGATCGGGCCGTTCGCCCACCTCCGGCCCGGCGCGGACATCGGCGCGGGCGCGAAGGTCGGCACGTCCGTCGAGATCAAGAACTCCGCGATCGGGGCGGGCGCGAAGGTGCCGCACCTGTCGTACATCGGCGACGCCGACGTGGGCGAGGGCGCGAACCTCGGCGCCAGCTCGATCACGGCGAACTACGACGGTCGCGACAAGCACCGCACCACGATCGGCCGCGGCGTGAAGACCGGCATCCACACCTCGCTGGTGGCTCCCGTCACCGTCGGCGACGACGCGTACACTGGCGCCGGCGCGGTGATCCGCGAGGACGTTCCGGAGGGCAACCTCGCGGTGTCGAGCCCGCCGCAGAGGAACATCGAGCGCCCCACCGAGCGAGACAAGGACGACAAGGCCGAATGAGCGTCGAGGTCCGGACCGCGCCGAGCTTCGCCCAGGACATGAAGATCGATTACGGCAAGCGCCTGATGGTGGCCGCCGGGCGCGCGAGCACCGATCTGGGCGGCAAGATCGCGGACAAGCTGGGGCTGGAGCTGACCGACGCCGGCCTCAAGACGTTCACCGATGGCGAGGTCTACTGCCGCTACGGCGAGTCGATCCGCGGCGCCGACATCTTCCTCGTCCAGTCGATCGCCGGCAACGACGCCGAGGGCATGACGGTCAACGACGCGATGATGGAGCTGCTTGTGATGATCGACGCCGCGGTCGGCGCCTCGGCCCACCGCGTGATCGCCGTATGTCCGTGGTACGGCTACTCGCGCCAGGACAAGAAGTCGGCTCCGCGCGAGCAGATCACCGCTCGCGTGGTCGCGAAGGCGCTCGAGACGGTCGGCATCGACCGCCTCGTGACCATGGACCTCCATGCGGGCCAGCTGCAGGGCTTCTTCACGAAGACCGTCGACCACATGACGGCGATGCCCATCCTCACCCAGTACGTGAAGGACCAGTGGGGCGA
>JBJMLK010000058.1:0-18940 GCA_045805345.1 Thermoleophilaceae bacterium
CGACTCCGCGTACACGGTCCCGCCCGACAACCCGTATTCCGAGGGCGGCGGGCTGCCGGAGGTCTTCGCCTACGGCGTCCGCAACCCGTGGCGGTTCGGCTTCGACGCGAACGGCCACATGGTGATCGGCGACGTCCAGGAGGGCGGGCCCGAGGAGCTCAACCTGCTCGACATCGCCGGCGGTGGTGGCACGAACTTCGGCTGGCCGTGCTTCCAGGGCACCAACCCCAAGAACCCGTGCGACCCGGAGCCGACCAACACCGTCGCGCCGATCCTCTCGTACACGCACACGGACAACCGCTGCGCTGTGATCGCCGGGCGCGAGGTGCGCGATCCGAGCCTGCCCACCCTCGTGGGCCGGTTCACCTGGGGCGACTTCTGCACCGGCGAGCTGAGGTCGCTGCTTCCCACCTCGCCGGCCGCGACCGACGATCAGCCGATCGGCGCCGTGACGGTCCACGCCCCGTTCTTCACGCTGTCCTCGTTCGGCGAGGATGCGTGCGGCCACATCTACACGACCGAGGCAAGCGAGACCGGCCACGTGAACCGGATCGACGACCAGCCGCATCCCCCCTGCGTGCTCCCCTCCCGCGGGCCGCTGCACTACAGCGAGCAGGACGGCGCCGTCGCCCTGGACCCGGCCCTCCAGCTGTCCGATCCCGACTCCACCACTCTCACCGGCGCGACGGTCAACATCGCCGACGGGTTCGCCCAGGGCGAGGACGTGCTGTCGTTCACCGACCAGAACGGCGTCACCGGCTCCTACGACGCCTCGACCGGGACTCTGACCCTGTCGGGCGACGCGCCGCCGAGCGACTACGAGACCGCGCTGCGGTCGGTCCGGTACCTGCACGACTCGCAGGCGCCGTCGTCGGCGACCCGGCACGTGGAGGTGCGCGTGACCGACTCGTCGTCGAGCACGAACCCGGCCGCCACGCGCGACATCGAGGTCACGTCGCAAGACGACGTTCCCGTCGTGACCACGTCGGCCGGGTCGACCGCCTACGGCGGCCCGCCCGCCGCCGTCGACCCCGGCCTGACCGTGACCGACCTCGACGACGCCGACCTGCAGGGCGCGCGCGTGCGGATCGCGTCGGGACGCCAGGCCGGGGACAAGCTGCTGTTCAGCGCGCAGAGCGGCATCAGCGGGACCTACGACTCCGGCACCGGCGTCCTGACTCTCACCGGGAGCGCGCCCGTCGCCGACTACCAGTCCGCGCTCCGCAGCGTGCGCTTCGCCACGACGAAGAAGGTGCCGGCGCCCGGGCGCACGGTCACGTTCAGGGTCGCCGGCGGCGACCAGCAGTCGGCGCCCGCCGCGCGTCGGCTCACGCTCGCGGTGGACTCCGACCACGACGGGCACCTCGACCGCGCGGACAACTGCCCGTCCGTCGCCAACCCGGGCCAGCTCGACCGCGACGGGGACGGACGCGGCGCCGCCTGCGACCCGTTCGACCCGTCTCGGGGCGCCTGCGCGAACGTGAAGCGCGGCACGCCGAACGCGGACACGCTGCTCGGCACGCGCGCCGGTGACCGCCTGCTCGGGCGCGCCGGCGACGACGTGCTGGATGGCCGCGCCGGCAACGACTGCCTGTCCGGCGCCGGTGGGTCGGACCGCATCGCCGGCGGTCGCGGCGACGACCGGCTGACGGGCGGTCCCGGCGCCGACGTGCTCGCCGGCGGTCGAGGCCGCGACACGCTCGGCGGAGGGCACGGAGGCGACCACCTGCTCGGGGGCTCCGGAACCAACCGCTACCACGCTGGCGCGGGCGACGATCGCATCGAGGCGGCCAACGGCGTGGCCGAGGACGTGCACTGCGGCAGGGGCCGCGACCGCGCGCGCGTCGACGCGTCGGACACGACCTACTCGTGCGAGCGCGTGGTCGTGCCGATCGCGCGCTGAAGGCGCAGGATGCCCCGCCCGGCCGGCACCTCACCGCTCAGCTACTACGCGCAGGCCGCGGTCAGCCGCGCCACCGCGCTGCTGCCGGTCGCCCGCCTGCGCGAGCAGGTGATCGCGATGCGGGCTCCGGCGCCCGCGGATCCGGCGCCGGGCGGGATTCCACTGCCGCCGGCGCGGCTGCGCGTGCTGGTCGACGGCCGCGGAAACCCGGACGGCTTCGTGCGTGGAGGCGCGGCGGACGCCGAGATGATCCGCGGCCAGGTGGCGGCGGCCGGCGCCGAGCTCGAGTCGCTCGGCGCGATCCTCGACTTCGGCTGCGGCTGCGGCAGGGTGGCCCGCAATTGGGCAGGGCTCGCGGGCCCCGAGCTGCACGGCTGCGACTACAACCCGCGACTGGTCGACTGGTGCAGCCGCAACCTCCCTTTCCTCACCGCGCGGACCAACGAGCTCGAACCGCCCGCGCCATACCCGGACGAGACCTTCGACCTCGTGTACGCGATCTCGATTCTGACGCACCACAGCGAGGAGCTCGCTCTCCGCTGGATGAGCGAATGGCGGAGGATCCTCAAGCCCGGCGGGCTCCTGCTCTTCTCGACGCACGGCGACGAGTACCGCGAGCGCCTCGGCACGAGCCAGCGCGCCCGCTATGACGCGGGTGAGATGGTGATCGTGAGCTCGCGCGTGGAGGGCACGAACGCGTGCTCAGCCCACCACCCCTATGCGTTCGTCACCGATCGGTTCCTGGGCGGCTTCGAGCTCGTCCGGCACTCGCCGGGCCCCGACCACCCGGGGCTGATGCAGGACGTTTACGTGGCGCGGCGACCCTAGGTCACCGGCCCGCGCGGCGCAGGACGAGGGTCCCCGCCCAGCGACCCGCGATCGCGCAGTGCTCGAAGGCGGGGTTGGGCACGCCGCAGTCGCGCGGCGGGCGTCCGGCGCGGGTGTCACGCAGAGCGATCGTGACGCTGCGCGAGCGCCGCAGCACGCGTGCCGGAACCGTGACCGCGCCGGAGCGCAACCAGCGGTCGGGGCCGCCCGACGGGTCGAAGCTGAAGCCCGGAGTGAAGTACTGGTCCAGGATCCGGTCGATGCTGTCGCCCTGCTGCGGGCAGGCGGTGGGCATCTCCGCCATCACGGTGGACAGCGGGTCGCCGGCACTGAATGCGTAGGCGCGGCGGGTCGCGTCGTAGCGCACGTCGAGCGTCGCCGGTACGAGCCGCACCGCGGCCGTCGAGTCCTTCAGCGTGCAGCGAACGGTCCGATCGAGCTCGGTGTAGAGGCCGTCGTCGTGGGCGTGGTCCACGTGCCCGACCACGAGCGTGCGGCCGCGCGCCTCGGAGAGCGGCGGGGTCGCGGCGGCGGCCGCCGCGAGCGTCCCGGCGTAGGCGAGGCTCCACGCGTACTCGCTCGAGTCGTGGGCGTCGTTGACGTCGGGCGCTCCGCCCGGGTTCGGCGGCGTCGCGTGGAAGTCGGTGCGCCACCGCCCGGCGCCGCGATAGCTCACCTGGAACACGGGCTGCGCGCGGTACGCCGCCGACCGCGCCGCGTACGGACGCGCGGTGCCGAGCGCCGCCCCCGGGAGGGCCGCGAGCACGGCGCAGGCGAGCACCGCCGGCCGGCAGGCGCGCGAGGTCATCGATCCACCGTGATCCGGGTTGCGGCAAAGCGCGACCGGGCCTACCCTCGATTCATGCCCTCCCCCTCGAAAGCTGGGCTCGCCATGCTCGTCGCGACGCTCGGGCTGGCGCTGCCCGCCGCTGCGGACGAGCAGAAGGTGAAGGTCCCCAAGTCGGGCAACTGGACCGGCCCGCGGAAGGTCGACATGGTGGTGTCCGGCAAGTCGATCGACCTCCTGGCGTTCACCTTCCCGTGCCGCAAGACGAAGGGGCGGACCTCCCTCAACTCGATCGCCCTCCGCAAGACCTCGGAGGGCTACAAGTTCTCCGTCTCGGTCCACGGAAACGTGAGCTACCAGGACGATCACGTGGACCAGAACGGCGTGATCAGCATCGGCGGCCAGTTCAATCGGCGAGGGACGACGGTCGCCGGGCGCTTCAGGGTCACCACGAAGCATTGTGGGGATACCGGAAAGCTTGACTGGAGCGCTAAGTACGGGTCCGGCGCGTAATCCCCCTGAAGGGGTTGCTTTGGCGCGTCGGCGCGGTTAGGGTCGTCGTATGACCCCTACACGCTTCATCGCCAAGCTTGTCCCAGTACTCGTCCTGGCCGCGCTCGCGCTCCCAGGCTCGGCCTTCGGCCAGGCGAGCCGGACATGGGTCTCCGGCGTGGGCGACGACGCCAACCCGTGCAGCCGCACGGCGCCGTGCAAGACGTTCGCCGGCGCCATCTCGAAGACTGGTAACGGCGGCGAGATCAACTGCCTCGACCCGGGTGGATTCGGCGGCGTGACGATCACCAAGTCGCTCACGATCAAGTGCCACTACACCGAGGGCGGCGTGCTGGTCTCGGGCACGAACGCGATCGTCGTCAACGCGACCGCGACCGACAAGGTCACGCTGCGGGGGCTCGACATAAACGGCATCGGCGTGGGCGCCCAAACGTCGCTGGTCGGGGTCAAGGTGCTGTCGGCGAAGACCGTTCAAGTCTTCGACAGCGAGATTTACCGCTTCCAAGCGGGCATCGACGTGAACCCGTCGGCCAACTCCGTGCGCGTGCTCGTGAAGAACACGCACATCCACGACAACGGCGTCGGGGTCATCAACGCGCCGGGCTCGAACAGCGTCGGGTTCGCGACGACCACGCTGCGCCACAACGACATCACGGACAACACCTGCGGCGCGGCGACCGGGGCGTTCGGCACCAACGCGTCGACCCCGCAGGCGGCCACAGACTGTGGCACGGCGACGGCGGCGAGCGGCGTGAGCAAGGTCGCCACGATCGACGCCGTCCACAACGGGTTCAACGACAACGGCACGGGCGTCTTTGCACGCGGCACCCTCGGCATCTTCGAGATCGCGTACAACGACATCACTGGCAACAGCGCGTTCGGCATCCACCGGATCGAGAGCTCGACGGTTCGCGGCACCACGCCGGGGACCAACTTCGTCAGCAACAACGCAGCCAACGACGGGACGAACGCGAGCTCGACGCTGGCCAAGCGGGCGGCGAAGCGGCGCTAGCGCCGGAGCACATACGCGAGAGCCGGCGCCGTGAGGCGCCCGCTCTCGCGTCTGCGCCGCACTGCCTGGCGGCGTCATCGGTCCTCGCGCTCGGAGCGCCCGTCGCTCCCTGCTTCCTGGCCAGCCGGACGGCTCGCCGCGAGGCGATCTAGCCCCGCTGGGCGGCCTCGCGTCGCGCCAGCACGCCGTCGATGGCGGCGAGGATCCGCGGCCGCGCACCGGCCGAGCGCTCGTGGTCGCGCAGGGCGAGCAGACCGTCCGTGTCCATCGAGCCGAGCAGCGACACGACCTCCTCCGGCTCGAGGTCGTCGTAGCGCTCGATCGGGGCGCCGCTGGCAGCGGGCTCGCGACCCGGTTCGGCCCCGGCGGGCTCGCGACCCGGTTCGGCCCCGGCGGGATCGCCCAGCGACGAGGCCGCGTCGCGCCCCTCCTCGTCGCGCTTGGCCGCTCGCACGAGCGCCTCGGCCTGGGTGACGGGCGAGTCCCCGCCGGTCGTCCCGGTCCGCTCGGCGTGCGCCGAGTAGAGGCGAGCCAGCTCGTCGGCCTCGGACGGCGAGAGCTCCGGCTGCGGCCGGTAGGCGGAGCTCTTCACGTGCGGGCTCCAGCGCAGGAAGTCCTCGACCTCGCGCTCGTAGCGGTACGGCTCCTGGGCGCCGCGCATGACCGGGTGGAGGCGTAGGTACTCGGCGAGCGCGATCACGGTCTCGCGCGAGGTGTAGCGGTAGGCGAAGCCGCTGGCCTTGAGCTTGCGGTTGTCCAGCCCGCGGCCGAAGCGGAGCTGGCCGAGCATCTCGGGCGGGATCCGCAGCCCGAGCCGGCGCATGCCGGCCGCCGCGAGGCCGGTGCCCCACGGCGGGAGCATTGGCGCCCAGCGCTTGCCGAGCAGGTCGATCACCTCGGTGAGCGCGAGCACGCCGTCGGCCGCGACGTTGTAGATGCCGGGCAGCTCGGCGCGAACCGCGTGGCCCAGCGCGACGACCACGTCGTCCTCGTGCACGAACTGGTAGCGCGGGTCGAAGCCGAGGATCATCGGCACCACCGGAAGCGAGAACAGCGCGGTGTGGGAGGTGCGGACGTCGGGGCCGAGCACGTTGGCGAAGCGCATGATCGTGGTCGCCACGTGAGGGTTCTTCTCGGCGAAGTCGCGCACGCTGGCCTCCGCCTCGACGATGTCGCGCTCGATCCGGGTGCGCGGCGGGTGCGGCCGGCCCATCGACTCGGTGAAGAACGCCGGGTCGTCCTGCGCGGTGCCGTAGTAGTGCGCCGAGGACTTGAACACGAAGCGGCGCACGCTCGTGCTGGTGCACGCGGCGAGGATGTTCATCGTGCCGATGACGTTGTTCTCGTGCGCCTTGCGCGGCGAGGTCGTGACCGAGTCGACCACCAGGCGGCTGTCCACGACGGTGTCGATCTCGGCGGCCTCGACGAGCCGTCGCAGCAGCGCGTGCTGCGTGCCGACGCGGACGAACTCGGTGCGGTCGAGCTCGCGCGTCGGGTCGCGGTTGTCGACGCCGATGATCGCCTCGATGTTGTCGTCCTCCTCGAGGGCCTGCGCGAGGCGGCCACCCCAGTAGGTGGACAGCCCGGTGATCAGCACGCGGCGGGTGGGCATCAGGCCGCCGCTCCCTGAGCCGGGGTCACCCGAACCACACAGACTTGCGCTTCTTGACCATCTCCCAGACGTTCTCCTGGATCCGGGCGCGAACCTCGTGCGCGACGGTCTGCACGAGCGACTTGTCCTCCTGGAGGCCGTCGGCCTCGAAGTGGAAGGGCTCGAGGAAGCGGATCTTGAACTTGGCCGGCAGGTAGCCGAGCATTCCGAGCAGGCCGAGGTGGGGGAACGTGGGCGTGATCGGGAAGTAGGTGAGGCCCGTGAGCTTCGCCAGCGGGCCCAGGTGGGCGAAGATCGGCGCGGCCTCCTCGGCCCCCACCACGCAGACCGGCACGATCGGCACGCGGGCGCGCATGGCCGCTTCCACGAATCCGCCGCGGCCGAAGCGGCGCAGGCGGTAGCGGTCCTTGTAGAGCTTCTCGGTCCCCTTGCGGCCCTCGGGGAAGACGAGCACGAGCTGCTGTTCGTCGTGGAGCAGGCGCTGCACGTTGGCCGGGTGCGCCGCCACGCAGCCGATCTTCGGGATCAGCATCGAGAAGCCCGGATAGCCCTTGAAGAAGTGCTCGACCGTGATGTTGAGCGGGCGCGGGTGCGGGTGCTCCTCCTTGATCGCCTTGGCGATCATCGGCGCGTCGGGCGGCAGCGCGCCGGAGTGGTTCGACACAAGCAGCGCCCCGCCGCTGGCGGGGATGTTCTCGACGCCCTCGACCTCGCAGCGGAACCACTGGTTGTAGAAGAAGTCGATCAGCGTGCGGTCGAAGAAGCCCTCGACCCGCTCGGAGCGACCCCAGTCGTTGAGCTGGCGCTCGGGCTCGACGCCGGGGAGGTAGGAGCGGAGGTCGTCGTCGCGCCGCGCGGGCAGCCCGCTGCGGTCGCCGAAGTCGCTGACCTCGGGATCGCGTACGCGCAGGCTCGTTCTGCCGGATTCAGCCATCCCCCCGATTGTGCCAGGGACGGGCTGGATCTAACCGCCGGGGGGCCTGAGCCCGCCGTCCAGCAGCGGCGCGAGCCTGTCACGAAGCTCAAACCAGTCGCGCCCGCCGATCGCGAGTCCGGCGGCGACCAGCTCCTCGTTCCAGGGATGCACGATGGTCGCCGCGCGGATGCCCTCGTCGAGCGCCCGCTGGAGGTTGACCGGGCTGTCGTCCACCAGCACGTCGATCCCGAGCTCCACGCAGCGGGTGACCTTGTCGTACGAGCAGTGGAGGTCGTCGAACGGCATGCCGATGCGCTCGAGCCAGCGGACCGTGGCGGCGCGCGTCGGGCCGGCCCGGTGGCTCGTGACGTGGATCCAGTGGCCCTGGTCGTGCCATTCGCGGACGGCCTCCACGGCGCCGGGGTACGGCTCGGCGCTCTCGATGTTCTCGTCGGTGTGCGTCTCGCGGATCGCGGTGATCAGCTGGTCGCGCCCGAGCCGCGTGATGCCCCAGTCGCGCTGCTCGAGATACGGCAGCTCGACGCCGTAGCGGCGCCGCGCGATCGAGTCGAGCAGGTCCCAGTAGTGGTGCAGCGTCGAGTCGATGTCGAGTGCTATCCGCGCCATCGCTGGGTACCGTAGGGACTGATGGCGACGATCATCCCGTCCCGCGCACGGCCCGCCATGCCGTGGTCGGCCCGCCGCGCCGGCGACGACTACGGGGCCCACGACGGACCCGACTGGCGCACGATCGACTGGCGCGAGCACCGTCGCGACGTGATCGTGCATGGGCGGCGCGTGCACTACGTGGACGTGGGCTCGGGCGACGGGCCGCCCGTCCTCTTCGTCCACGGACTATCGGGCAACTGGCAGAACTGGATCGAGAACATCCCGCGAGTGGCGCAGGAGCACCGCGTCCTCGCGCTCGACCTTCCTGGCTTCGGCCAGTCGGAGAAGCCGGCCGAGAAGGTCTCGATGAGCGGCTACGGCCGGACCGTCGATGCGTTCGCCGACGCCCTCGGCCTCGGCGAGTTGGCGCTCGTCGGCAACTCGATGGGCGGCTTCGTGTCGGCCGAGACCGCGATCCAGTTCCCCGATCGCGTGGAACGGCTCGTCCTCGTGTCGGCGGTCGGCATCACCATGTCGACCCTTCGCCGCGAGCCCGTGATGGCCTGGGGACGTATCGCGATGATCGCGGGCGCGCGGAGCGCCGCCGAGAAGCACATGGCGATCGCTCGGCCGCGGCTCCGGCACGCCGTCTACTCGACGATCATGCGGCACCCGACCCGCATAGCCCCGGAGATGCTCTGGGAGCTGTCCGAGGGCGCCGGGCGCTCAATCTTCCGGCACGCCCTGGAGGCGATGCTCGACTACGACTTCCGCGACCGCCTCGGCGATATCCGCGCTCCCACCCTCGTCGTATGGGGCGAGGAGGACATGCTCGTGCCGGTGAAGGACGCCGATGAGTTCGAGAGCCAGATCCCCGACGCGCGGAAGGTCGTGCTGAAGGACACCGGTCACGTATCGATGCTCGAGCGCCCGCCGACCTTCAACCGGCTCCTGCTCGAGTTCCTGGACGAGCCGCGCGGGCAGCAGAGCGACACCGTCGGGGAGCCCACGGAGGACGAGACCGGGACCGGCACCGGGCCCGGGACCGAGGTGCCGGGATCGAACGGGGCCGAGGCGAATGGGGCTCGGGCTCAGGGCGCGGACGCCGAGGCCGAGCTCAGCGAGTCGCAGTAGCGCCGCTCAGGACGTCACCGCCCCCTGCGCGGCCGAACCGACGTGGCGGGCGTACTTGCCCAGCACGCCGCCGTTCAGCGTCGACGGCGGCGGCTCGTAGGCGGCCACCCGGCGCTCGATCTCGGCGTCGTCGAGCTCCACGTCGAGCCGTCGCGCCTCCACGTCGAACACGATCCGGTCGCCGTCCCGGACGGCGGCGATCGGGCCACCGCGTGGCGCCTCGGGTGCAACGTGGCCGGCCATCAGCCCGTGTGTGGCCCCCGAGAAGCGGCCGTCGGTGAGGAGCGCGACCGACTCGCCGAGCCCCTCCCCCACGAGCGCGGCCGTCACGCCCAGCATCTCACGCATCCCCGGCCCGCCCGAGGGGCCCTCGTTGCGGATGACCACCACGTCGCCCGCCTCGATGTCCTTGCGCTGGACGGCCGCGAACGCGTCCTCCTCGCACTCGAACACGCGGGCGGGGCCTTCCTGCTTGAGCCGCCCCTTGCCCGACAGCTTCACGACGCACCCGTCGGGAGCGAGGTTGCCGCGCAGGATCGCGAGGCCCCCGGTCTGGCTCAGCGGGTCCTCGAGCGGCCGCACGACCTCCTGGCCGGGCTCCTCGTCGGCATCCGCCGCCTCCTGGGCGATCGTCCGCCCGGTGACCGTGGGCGCGTCACCGTGCAGGATCCCGGCATCGGAGAGCCGCTTCGCGATCAGCCGGACCCCACCCGCGCGGTAGAGGTCCGTCGCGACGAAGCGCCCGCTCGGCTTGAGGTCGGCCAGCAGCGGCGTACGCTCGCTGATCCGGTCGAAGTCGTCGATCGTGAGCTCGAGTCCGGCCTCGTGCGCGAGCGCGAGGAGGTGCAGGACCGCGTTGGTGGAGCCGCCCGTCGCCGCCACGCAGGTGATCGCGTTCTCGATCGCCGGGCGGGTGATGATCGTGCTCGGCCTGACGTCCCTCTCGATCAGCTGGAGGACCAGGCGACCGCAGTCCTCGGCGGTCTGACCCTTCTTGCCGTCCTCGGCCGGGACCATCGAGCTGCCCATCGCCGAGATACCGAGCATCTCGAACGCGGTGGCCATCGTGTTCGCGGTGTACTGCCCGCCGCACGCACCGGCGCCCGGCGATGCGACGGACTCCAGCTCGGCGAGCTCTTCGTCGCTCATGTCGCCGGCCGCGTGCGCGCCGACGGCCTCGAACACGTCCTGGATCGTGACGTCGCGACCGCGGAAGCGGCCGGGCGCGATCGAGCCGCCGTAGAGCATCAGGCTCGGGACGTCGAGTCGCGCGAGCGCCATCACGCATCCGGGGATGGTCTTGTCGCATCCCGACAGCGCCACGACGCCGTCGAACATGTGACCACGAGCCACGAGCTCGATCGAGTCGGCGATCACCTCGCGGCTGACCAGCGAGGTCTTCATGCCCTGCGTCCCCATCGTGATGCCGTCGGAGATCGCGACGGTGTTGAACTCCATCGGCGTGCCGCCGGCCGCGCGCACTCCGTCCTTCACCCGCTTGGCGAGCCGTCGCAGGTGGAAGTTGCACGGCATCGTCTCGGTCCACGTGTTCGCGATTCCGACGATCGGCCGCGCCAGCGCGTCGTCGTCGAAGCCGATGCCCTTCAGGTATGCCCGCGCAGGTGCGCGCGCCGGGCCGTCGAGGATCGCGCGGCTGCGCAGGCGGTCGCCGTCTGTCATCGAGTGGCGGTGGAGCCGCGGCGCAGGCGCTCCCACTCCGCGAGCCGCCAGAGGTCGCGACGGACCCGTCCGGGGTCGACCTGCCGGCCCGGCAGGTGCAGGTTCGCGTCGGAGATCAGCCGTCGTTCGTCGCCGGTCAGCGCCATCCACTTGGCCAGCACGTCGTCGGAGTCCGGCAGGCGGCTGTCCGAGATCGCGCCGGCGAGGTCCGGGAACTCGACGCAGTACTCGCTCAGCAGCCGCCCGGACTCGGGGACGTAGGCGACGATCGGCTTGTGCGGGTAGATGAGGTAGGCATATGGCGCGGGGCCCGCCTCGCGCCGGCGGCGGCGCTGCGGCACAAGCCCGTCCGGCCCCTCGGCCGCGAGCCGGCCGTAGACGCGTATGAAGCCGAGGTCGCGGTACATCGACCACTCCTCGTCGTTCACGCACGACCGGAGTAGCTCTCGCGCCCGCTGCTCGGCGCGCCGCTCGCGGCCCGGGTCGCGCAGCTCGCGACGCTCGGCGCGCCGCCGCGCACGCGCGCGCGCCTGGCCGAGACGCCGCTTGCGAACCGCGAACGCGCGCGCCGCTATCGGCGTCGTGAGCGCCGCCGCGAGCAGCGCCAGTACTAGGAGCTCCAGCAGCACCGCAGCCGGTCAGCCACCCGCTGCCCGCGGGAAGAAGATGACTCGGTCCGCGTCGACTGGGATCTCGCGGTACCCCTTCACGAGCAGCGCCTCGCGACGCCCGCTCCCCGGCTCGGTGGTGGGCACCGCGGCCCACATGCCCTCGTCGAGCTGGCGGCGGAACTCCTCGACGAGGCGCTCCTCGTCCTCGCGCACGCGCGGATCGCCCTCGGCTATGAGGACCTCTCCGTGGCCCGGCTTCATGCGGAGGAACCTGATCGCTATGCCCTTTCTCGACGGCGCGGATTGTGATCGCGTCCCGCGACGCGACGCTGCCGATTATGTCAAACGGCCTATCGCGAGCCGGTGGGATCGCCGGCGCCTGAAGCGTGAGCTGCGCCGGATTCCGGCTCTGCCCCCGTTCCACGGGCCGAGACGGGCCCTGAACGCCGTGTGAGACCAAGCACGTCGACCGGTCCCGCACCTGCGCCAACGTCGCGCAGTCCGTCCCGGACGGCGTCGGCCGCAACTGCGCGTGCGATGCGCGCGGCCGTAAGCGCGTCGTCGCCCAAGGCGAGGCGTGCCGCGAGCGTGGAGGAGTGGGTGCATCCCGAGCCATGAGCCGCGCCGCCGGGGTGGCGCTCGCCGACGACCCGCTCGAGCCGCCGGCCGTCGTAGAAGACATCGGCGCCGTTTGGACCGTGGCCGCCGGTGACCACCACCGCGGCGGGACCGAGCGCGAGCACCGCCCGTGCGAGATCCTCGGCGTCATCTTCCGCTCCCCCCGGGGAAGCGCCGGCCAGGACCCGCGCCTCCGGCAGGTTGGGCGTGGCGACCGCGGCGCGTGGCAGGAGCAGCTCGACGAGGGCGCCCCGCGCACCTGGGTCGAGCAGGACCGCGCCACTCTCCGCGACCATGACTGGGTCGAGCACGACCGGAGCATCGCCGACCAGGTCGAGTGCGGCGGCCACAGCCTCGATCGTCGGAATGTCGCCGAGCATCCCGATCTTGACCGCGTCGACTCCGATGTCGGAGGCCACGGCCCTCACCTGTGCGACGATCGTCTCGGGCGGGACCGGATGGACGGCCTCGACCGCCACCGTGTTCTGCGCGGTGATCGCGGTGATCGCGGTCATCCCGTGGACTCCAGCCCGTGCGAAGGCCTTCAGGTCCGCCTGGATCCCCGCTCCGCCGCCCGAATCCGAGCCCGCTATGGCGAGCACGCGCGGAAGCTGTCCCATGGAGGCCGACATCGGGGATCGCCGACGAGGTTAGGCGGCGCCGACTCACGCGGCCGTCCTCTCGTAGCTTCCGAGGCCGTCGCGGCGGATCAGGCCCAGCAGCTCGAGCCGACCGAGGGCCGCGCGGAGGCCCCCCGCCGTCAGCGATGCGCGTCCTGCCGCCTCGTCCAGCGGCTCGCCGCCCTCGACCGCGCGGAGGACAGCGCGCAACCCGGGCTCGAGGTCGCTCGCCGGGTCTGCTTCCTGGCGCCGCAGGGCACCGGTGTCCCAGCCGCCCGCCCCGAAGAGCACGTCGAGCACGTCTGCGGCACCGCGAACCGGGTGCGCGCCCTCGAGCAGGAGCTGGTTGGCGCCCGCGGCGATTCGCGACGTGACGCGCCCAGGTACCGCACACACCTCGCGTCCGAGGTCCTGTGCGAACCCGACCGTGATCAGCGATCCGGACCGTTCGGCAGCCTCGACCACCACGGTGGCGGCAGCGATCCCCGCCATGATCCGGTTCCGGGCCGGGAACGTCCACCGGGCGGGGCGGGCGCCAGGCGGGAGCTCGGCGACCAAGGCCCCGCTGGCCCGTATCCGCGCATAGAGGGCGCTGTTCGTGCGTGGGTATGGGACGTCGGCGCCGCAGCCGAGCACGGCGACGGTCTTCCCGCCGGCCTCGACCGCGCCCCGGTGAGCCGCGGCGTCGATTCCAAGTGCGAGACCGCTGACCACCGTCACGCCGGCCGCCGCAAGCCCGCGACCGAGCGCCGCCGCGACCTCGAGCCCGTAGCTCGACGCGCGACGCGTTCCGACTACCGCCGCAGCCGGCCCGGCGCACAGATCGGCGAGCAGGGACGGCGCCGCGGTCGAGTGGAGCAGCGCCGGTGGGTCGACAAGCTCGAACAGCCGCTGCGGGTACTCCGGCTCGTGCCGACACACGCCATGGAGGCCCGCGGCGTCAAGCGCGTCGAGCGCTGACGCCCGATCGAAGGTCCGCAGCATTGTGCGCGCCGCCGGCTTCATGGCTCCGCCCACTCGGTCGACGAGCGCGACGTCGTTCAGCGCGAGGAGCGGCCCCGAGCGGCGCCGGTCGGCGAGCTCGCCGGTGATCCGCGGCGAGAGCATCCCGATCAGGGCGGCGCGGCGCAGGCACTCCGTGCAGGGCGTCACGCCGCCACCGCGTCGGCCGCGCCCAGCCGGTAGCCGATCGCCTCGTCCAGGTCGCTTCCCTGGACCTCTCCGCGCCCGTCGAGGTCCGCGATCGTGCGCGCAAGCCGAAGGACGCGATCCTGCCCGCGGAAGCTCACTGCCGCGGTGGTCGGTGTGGCGCGGAGTGCACGCTCGAGCCGCTCCGGGACGCGCACGACGGCACGGGTCTGCGCCACGTCCATCGCCGCGTTGCACGCGGCATCCGTGCCCGCGAGGCGCGCGGACTGCCGCGCCCTTGCCGCGACGACGCGCTCGCGCACCGTCGCGGATGGCTCGGGCCTCGCCGAAGCCGGGGAGACGAGATCGAGCGTCGGCGCCGCGCGGAGGGTGCAGACGAGGTCGATCCGGTCGAGCAGTGGACCGCTCAGGCGACGGTGGTAGCGCGCGCGGTCGGTCTCATTGCAGCTGCAGTCGCCGGCGGAGCGCCCACACGAGCAGCCGTTGCATGCGCCGACGAGCATGAACGCCGCCGGGAAGCGGAGCCACCGCTGGCCGCGCATGATGTCGATCGACCCGCCCTCGAGCGGCTGACGGAGCGCCTCGAGGGCGTCACGCGAGAACTCCGCCAGCTCGTCCAGGAACAGCACTCCGCGGTGGGCGAGCGTGATCTCGCCCGGGCGCGGTACCGAGCCGCCGCCGATCAGGCCGGCGGACGAGATCGTGTGGTGAGGCGACCTGAACGGCCGCCGGGTGGCGAGCCGGCCGTTGCCCAAGCCCGCGACGCTCTGGACCCGCGTGATCTCGAGGGCCTCCTCGAAGCTCGGCGGCGGCAGGATGCCGGGCACGCGGCGCGCGAGCATCGTCTTGCCGACCCCCGGCGGTCCGACCATCAGGACGTTGTGACCGCCGGCGGCCGCTATCTCGAGCGCCCGGCGAGCGTCATCCTGACCGCGGACGTCGGCCAGGTCCGGACCGTGGCCGGTATCGGCGGGACCGGTGGCGGGCTCGGCCGGATCCGGGTCCCAGTCTCCGCTGATGAGGTCGACCAGCTGCGTGAGCGCCGGAACACCGAACACGTCGACGTCGGGCACCAGCGCGGCCTCGCGCGCGTTCTCGGCGGGGACGATGAGCCGCCGGTAGCCCGCGCGGCGTGCGCCCGCTGCGATGGCGACCGCTCCGTGGATCGGGCGCAGGGTGCCGCCGAGCGACAGCTCGCCGCATACCGCGTAGTCGCGGAGACGGTCGGCGGGGACCTGGCCGGTGGCTGCCAGCACCGCCACCGCTATCGCGAGGTCGAAGCTCGGACCCGCCTTGCGGAGGTCCGCGGGCGCGAGGTTCGCGGTGAGCCGCTGCTGCGGGAAGTCGAGCCCCGAGTTGAGCAGTGCCGCCCGGACGCGCTCCCTGGACTCGCGGACCGCGCGGTCCGGAAGCCCCACGATCGCGAACCCTGGGAGCCCGCGGCGCAGGTCGACCTCGACCGTTACCTCGCTGCTGTCGATCCCGATGATCGCGAATGTGGCGACGCCTGAGAGCACGCCGCCGAAGCTACGGCCTATCGCGTTACACGTGGGTTACGTGTGTGACAACTCTGTGAATTCGTACGCGCCGTCACGAAGTTGTGGCGAAGGCTTCGCAGAGTTGTCACGTTCGTTACCCACGCGTCGGCCGCGGAGGCGTAGCTTCGATGCATGGCCACCCCCGACCGAAGACGCGAACGAGGAGAGCTCGGAGAGCGAATCGCGGCGCGCCACCTCGTGGCACAGGGCTACGAGATCCTCGAGCGCAACTTCCGGACGCGGCGGGGCGAGCTCGACGTGATCGCGGCGGACGAACGCTGCATCGTGTTCTGCGAGGTGAAGACGCGCGTGGCGGGCGGCCGGTCGGGGCCGCTGCGCGGCATCGACGCGATCGGGCACGCGAAGCGGCGGCGGCTACGAGCGCTGGCTGGGCAGTGGCTGCGGGCGCGGCCGGCAGGCGAGGGCCGTCCCGCACGAGCCCGGCTGCGGTTCGACGCGATCGACGTCACGCTCTCGCCCGGCGGAGCGCTCGTGTCGTTGGAGCACGTACCGGATGCGTTCTGAGCGCGAGCAGACGGCCGCCTGTCGTTCGTCGCGCGCGCGACGCGGGACCGGCGCGGGCCCTCGTAGCGCGGTTCGAGACCTACCCGAGTGGAAGCTGCTGGTAGGCGATCGAGGCGAACGACAGGCGGTGGAGGGGCGAGATGCCGTTCTCCCTGATCGCGGCGCGGTGCTCCGGCGTGGAGTAGCCGACGTTGGTCTCGAAGTCCCAGGCGGTGTGACGCTCAGCGGCGCGGCGCATGTAGCGGTCGCGTGTGACCTTCGCGAGGACCGACGCGGCGGCAATGGCCGCGCTGCGCGAGTCACCGCCGATCACCGCCCGCTGCTCGAGCTCGAAACGCGGGACGCGGAAGCCGTCCACGAGGCAGAGCGCGTCGGGACACGCGAGGCCCTCGAGCGCCGAGCGAAGCGCCTCGAGGTTCGTGACGTGGAGACCCCGGGCGTCTATGCCCCGTGGGCAGCGCACCACGATCGACGCCCGCGCGGCGGCGCTCAACACGAGCGGGTAGAGCTCCTCGCGCCCGGCCTCGGTGTGTTGCTTCGAGTCGTTCAGGCGGGTGAGCGAGCGTCGCGCGGACAGCGTCAGGCGATCGAGGTCGAACAGAACCGCCGCGGCGACCAGCGGCCCCGCCAGCGACCCCCGCCCGGCCTCGTCCGCGCCGGCGACGAAGCGGCGCTCGAACGCCCGGTCGAACGCGAAGAGCTTGCGGCCGCTGCGCTTGGGGCGCGGCTTAGAGCGTTCCGATGCGCTTCGGCGGCCAGTAGGTGAAGAAGGCCTGGCCGACGAGCCATTTCTTTGGAACTGGTCCCCAGTCGCGGCTGTCGTCGCTCTCGCCACGATTGTCGCCCATCATAAAAAAGTGGCCCGGCGGAATCGTGATCTCTTTGGGCAAATTGCAGACATCCGTACACGGCTGCAGGTGCGCGAAGCCGTCCTTTTGCTGCTTCCCGTTCACGATCGCGTGGTTGTCGACGATCTTCAGCCGATCGCCGCCCACCGCCACCACCCGCTTGATGAAGTTCGCCTCGGCCTCGCCCTTGGTGCCCTGGGGGCACGCCTCGTTGTTCGGCCGCGGCACACCGCACTTCTGCGCGTTGCTCTCTGCACCCTTCGGCGGGTGGAAGACCACGATGTCGCCGGGCTCCGGATCGCCGGTGAAGTGGCCGGTCACACGGTCGACGAGCACGCGCTGGCCGATGTCGAGCGTCGGCTCCATCGATCCGCTCGGAATACGGAAGGGCTTGACGAGCCAGGCCTGAATCGCGAGCGCAAGGCCGAGCGCCACGACCACGATCAGGACGAACTCGAGAAGCGAGTTCATCGACCGCTTGCCGGTTTCGGGCTGAGCGGTCCCGGCGTCGGGTGGCGGCGTCAAGATTCCTGGTCGGCGCCGGCGTCCTGCTCGCCCGCGCCGGGCGCCGAGCCCTCGGCCGCGGGGGCGTCCTCAGCGCCGGCGGATGCGTCGTCGGCAGAAGCGTCGTCGCCGGCGGATGCGTCGTCGGCAGAAGTGTCGTCGCCGGCAGAAGCGTCGGCATCCGGGGCCGCGTCACCACCGGAAGCATCGGAGGCGAGCGCCTCGTCGGCGGCGTCGGCGGGCGCATCGTTCGCGGCGGCGCCGGCCTCGGACTCGCCGGTCGCGCCGCCCTCGTCGCCCTTCGCCTCGGAGTCGGGCGGCACGTCCTCGGCGGCCGGGGTGCCGGCGTCGGGAGCCTCGCCCTCCGGAGTTGCGTCGCCGCCCTCCGCACCCTCCGCGCCCTCCGGCTCGGGCACGACGTCGGCCTCGGCCTGCGCGCCCTCGGCGTCGAACGCTTCGAGCTCTGGCTCCATCGCGAGGACCTCGCGCTCCGGCCCGGTGTATTGGCGCTCGCGCACGCGCGCCCTGCGGCCCACTCGGCCGCGCAGGTAGTAGAGCTTCGCGCGCCGGACGTCGCCGCGGCTCGCCACCTCGATCCGCTCGATCTTCGGCGAATGCAGCGGGAACGTGCGCTCGACGCCCACGCCGAACGACTGCTTGCGCACCGTGAAGGTCTCGCGCGCCCCGCTGCCCTGACGCTTGAGGACCACGCCCTCGAACACCTGCGTCCGGCGCCTGGTGCCCTCCACGACCTGGAAATGCACCTTCACGCGGTCGCCCGCCTGGAAGCCCGGCACTCGCCGCAGCTGTGCCCGCTCGAGGCTTTCGATCACTCCGGTCATGGCAGAAAGAGAGCGCGACCGCCGCAATTCGCAGCTGTCGCGCGTGGCCCCGCATGGTAGCGAAGGGACATGAGCGCTCCGGGCGGGCACCCGGCGGTGCGAGGACCCGGTGTCAGCTCCCTCGCCGGCGGCTTCGCTCGCGCCGCCAGGCGGCGATCTCGGCGTGGTTGCCGGACAGCAAGACGTCCGGCACCCGCTGCCCGCGCCACTCGAGCGGACGGGTGTAGTGCGGGTACTCCGGCGCGCCCTCGAGCGCCGGGCTGAACGACTCCTCGACCGCGCTCTCGGCGTGCCCCAGCGCGCCGGGAAGCTTGCGGATCAGGGCGTCGCAGACCACCATGGCGGCCAGCTCGCCGCCGGACAGCACGTACGGTCCGATCGACACGACGTCCGACGCGAGCCCCTCGTGGACGCGCTCGTCGAAGCCCTCGTAGCGGCCGCAGAGGAGGGTGAGGTCGCGGCCGGAGCTGGAGCCGGGGCCCCCTTCCGGACCGGAGCCCCCCTCCGGACCGGAGCCCCCCTCCAAGCCGGAGCCCCCCTCCCCCCCGCTTCCAGCGAGCCCGGCGGCCAGCTCGTCCGCCAGCGCGTCGTCGAACCGCCGCCCGCCCGCGGCAAGCGCCACGACCCGCCGATTCGCTCGCACCTCGGCGGCGTCGCACCCGTACCTGGCCGCGAGAGCCGCCTCCACGAC
>JBJMLK010000059.1:0-3083 GCA_045805345.1 Thermoleophilaceae bacterium
CAGTGCCGGTCGCACCGCTGCTCGGACGCACCCGACGACCACAGCGCGGACGTCCACCGCTCGCTGCGCGGCGGCTTCCCGGCCACGGCATTCACGCACGTCCTCCACCGCGGCGGCGAGACCTACCTCCAGTACTGGTTCTACTACCCGGACTCCGACACCACCTGGGGCGGCCTCGCGGGCGCGTGGGCGCGCGCGGCCGGGCGCTCCAGCTACCCCGGCTTCCACCCGGACGACTGGGAGGGCTACCAGGTCCGGATCGAGCCCTCGGGCCGCGCCCTGGCGCGTGCCACGGCGCACAACGGCTACGTGTACTGCGACGGCAGCCCGGTCACGCTCGGGTGCGCGCACGGCTGGGGGCCGGCAACGGGCTGGACCCGCGTATCGCGGGGCAGTCACGCCGGCCAAATCCCGATGACGACCCCGGTGATCCCGGTGGTCGCCCGCCCCGCGCGCGAGGGGATCGACGTGCACGAGCGGGTCACGACCGCGCCCGAGCTGCGGCTCGTGCCGCTCGAGCCGATCGACCCGCACAGCTACCGGCCGCTCGCTCGCGACGGCCCGACGCCGCCGTGGGGCAAGCACGTCTACGGCGACCCGCGCAGCGAGTCCACGAAGTAGCGGCCACGGTGCCGTCAGGGCAATGACCCGTCACTTAACCGTCCTATGGCGCGGATAAGTGACGAGTGAACGCCGGAACCCACCCTCGATTGCCGCTGTTTGCGGCGGTGCGCTACGCCACCACGAGATCCACGGCCACGACCCCCAGCCACGAGATGCTGGTGAGGTACAGCGCGCGCTCGGCGGCGCCGAACCGCTCGCGCACCGCCGGGAGCACCCGGGTGACCGCCGCCGCGAGAGCGCACAGGGCCACGAGGATGCCAAGCGGCCGGAGGATCGACGGGTCGCCGTCCCAGTGGAGCAGGATCGCGGCGAGGGCGATCGCCGCGAAGCCCATGAGCACGAGCACGAGGTGCACACGCCCGCCCGCGAGCGCGCGCCGCGGGTCGGTCATAACGCCGGCGATCACCACGCGCGTGCCGCCGTAGATCTCGAGCCACGCGACCGCCACCGCGTCGGTCTCGCGGGCGAGGCCCACGGCGAGGATGAACGCGGCCAGGCCGAGCGCGACCACCATCGCGCGGTAGTAGGGGTGGTAGCGCTTGGTCCCGAGGTCGTCGACGGCCCCGCTCACCGGGCTGAGGCCGGTGAACAGCGTGTGCAGCCGCACGAGCAGCACCGCGGCCACCACCAGGCAGATCGCGGCCAGCAGTCCGAAGATCACGCGCTCCAGCCTTCCCGGTTCGGCGGCTCCTGCCCGGATGCGAAACTCAGGCTTCGCAGATGGCCGCCCGCACGCCCGACAACCCACTGCCCGGCACGGTCAAGCCGCAGCGCTTCCGTCCGCGGTTCCACTGGGAGCTGCTGGTCTGCGGGGTGCGCGGCCACGAGCTCGTGGGTACCGACGCCGAGGAGCTGCGGCCCGAGGACGCCCTCGTCGCCTTCGAGGACGAAGGCGTGCGCTGGCACCGCTGCGTGCGCTGCGACAGCTGGCTCCCGTTCCCAAGGCCCGAGAGCCCGTCGCGCCGCCACCCGCCCGGCCGCGACGAGATCGAGCTGCCGTCGCGCGGCAAGCCGCTGCGCGACAAGGTGGTCCTCCGCCTGATTGCGATCAACCGCGCGTTCCACTTCCTCCTCCTCGGCCTGCTCGGCACCGCCGTGCTGCTGTTCGCCGCCAACGAGGCGCAGCTCAAGGAGACGTTCTATCGCTTCGTCGCCGACCTCCAGGACACCATCGGCGGCGGCCCGGTGCAGACCAGCAAGACGGGGATCCTCCACGAGCTCGACAAGCTGTTCACGCTCAAGTCGAGCACGCTGACGACCGTTGGCCTGGCCGTGTGGGGCTACGCGCTCGTCGAGGGCGTGGAGGCGGTCGGCCTCTGGTTCCAGAAGCGCTGGGCGGAGTACCTGACCTTCATCGTCACGGCGTCGTTCCTGCCGCTCGAGGTCTACGAGCTGACTCACAAGTTCACGCCCTTCAAGGTCATCGCGCTGATCTTGAATCTGGCCATCGTCGTCTACCTCCTGTACGCCAAGCGCCTGTTCGGCTTCCGCGGAGGTGCGGCCGCCGACGAGGAGCGGAAGGAGCGGGACATCGGCTGGCAGGCTCTCGAGCGAACCTCTCCGGCGGCCGTCGCGGCTACCGGATCTGCCCAGCCGGCCGGATCAGCAGCTCGTTGACCGACACGCGCGGCGCGGCCGCCAGCACGTAGAGGATCGCGTCGGCGAGGTCGTCGGCCTCGAGCACGTCGCCGATCTCCTCCTGCATCTTCTCGATCGCCTCGAGCACCGGCCCCTCGTTGTGCCCCTGCAGCTCGGTGCGCACGTAGCCGGGCTCGATGCACGTGACCCGCACGTTCGAGGGCGCGGCCTCCTTGCGCAGCGCCTCGGAGAACCCGACGACCGCCCACTTGGTGGCGTTGTAGATCGCCGAGCCCGGGTTGCCGACCCGCCCCGCCACCGACGAGATGTTCACCACGTTGCCGCCGCCGCCCTCGCGCAGGAGCGGCAGCGCCGCCTGCGTGCAGTAGAGGAGGCCGAGCACGTTCACGTCGACCATCTGGCGCCACTGGGCGGTGTCGGCGCCCTCGATCGGGCCGAGCAGCATCACCCCGGCGTTGTTGACGAGCGCGTCGAGGCCGCCGAGCTGCGCGTGAGCCTCGCGGACGAACGCGTGCGCCTGCTCCTCGTCGGTCACATCGACGGCGATCGCCGCGGCGCGGCCGCCGCCCTCCTCGATCCGGCGCGCGAGCTCCTCGATGCGGTCGGTCCGCCGCGCGCCGAGCGCGACCGCCGCGCCCTCGCGCGCGAGGGCCAGGGCGGTGGCCTCGCCGATCCCCGACGAGGCGCCCGTGATCGCCACCCTGCGACCGTCGACCCGGCCGGCCACCTCTAGCCGCGTCCGCCGGCGCGCTCGGCCAGGTCGACCAGCATGCGGACGCCGAAGCCCGAGGCCCCCTTGCCGACGTACGCGCGGCCGAGCCCCCATGCGGTGCCCGCGATGTCCACGTGCACCCACGGCC
>JBJMLK010000060.1:0-9664 GCA_045805345.1 Thermoleophilaceae bacterium
GCACCGGGCTCGACCACCACGCGCCCCTCGACGCGCGTCTCCACGAGCTCCCCCTCGATCCGCTCGTCGAGGTCGTCGAGGATCAGCCGGTTGGCGTCCAGCATGTCCTGCACCTGCCCGGTGTCCTTCCACCAGCCGCGCACGATGTGCGGGTCGACCGTCGCACCCGAGTCGATCAGCCGCTGGATCGCGTCGGTGATCTCGAGCTCGTCGCGCCAGGAGGGCTCGATCGCCGCGGCGGCCTCGAAAATCCGCTCGGTGAACATGTAGACGCCGACGAGCGCGAGGTCGGAGCGCGGCTCCTCGGGCTTCTCCACGAGCCGCGCCACGCGCCCATCCTCGAGCTCGGCCACGCCGTAGTGCTCGGGGTCCGAGACGGGCGTCAGCAGGATCAGCGCGTCGGGGCGCTCGGAGCGAAAGCGGTCGGCCAGCTCGACGATCCCGTCGCGCAGGAGGTTGTCGCCGAGGTACATGACGAACGGCGAACCGCCGAGGAACTCGCGCGCGGTCAGGACGGCGTGGGCGAGCCCCCGCGGCGCGTCCTGCTCGATGTACGTGATCGAGACGCCGAACCGCGCGCCGTCGCCGGCGGCCTCGCGGATCTCGTCGCCGGTCTCGGGCGCGATGATGATCCCGATCTCCTCGATCCCGGCGGCGGCCAGCGACTCGATGCCGTAGAACAGCACCGGCTTGTTGGCCACGGGCACGAGCTGCTTCGCGCGCGTGTAGGTGATCGGGCGCAGGCGCGTGCCCTTGCCGCCGGAGAGGATCAGGCCCCTGAGGTCGGTCATCCGAGCCCCACTAGTAGACGCCGCCGAGCTTGGTGTGGTCCCAGCTCACCACTCGGGTCGGCGAGAAGCGGAGCCCGACGCGCTTCGGCGCCTGCTTCTCGACCTGCTCGCGAACCTCCGGCGGCAGCTCGGCGCCGCCGGCGTAGCGGGTGAACAGCTCCATCCCGTAGTCGGTGACGCGCGCGGGGTCGCGCTCCAGCTCCACGTCGCACTCGAGCATCGCGCCGCGCAGCTCGTGGTACTGCACGCCGTCCTCCACCTGCAGCGTGGCGCGCGGGTCGCGCTCGAGGTTCTTCGCCTTCTGCGACTTCGCGTACGTCCAGCCGCGGAGCTCCGTCCCGTCGGGCACGTACCAGAGCGGAACGAGGTGCGGACGCCCCGTCGAACCGAGCGTCGCGCAGCTCACGATCATCTGCTCGGCGAGGAACGCGCGCAGCTCCTCGTCGGTCATGCGGATCTGGTCGCGGCGCGACGGCACGGGCCGTCGAAAGCCTACGAAGTTCAGGATTGGGCGGCGCGGGCCGGTGGTATACGGCGGGCACGGTGGAGGGGGCACACCGTACGCCCGGCGCGGCGCTGGGTGTCGGCTGGCCGTCCCGGCGTGCCGACCGCCCAGCGGCCGCGACGGCGGTGTCGTTTGGTAGCCCGGTCGCCGGACGGTTTGTTGGGAGCCGCCCGGCGGTTGGGCTGCGCGGCTCGGGGCGCGAAGCGCGTCAGCGGCGCGCCGCGCCCGCCAGTTGCTCGGCAGCGTCGAGCACCGCTAGCCGAGCCTCCTCGGGCTCGAGCACGACGGCGTCGCCCGCCTCCTTGAGGATCTCGCGCACGAGCCAGTTGTCGCCGGCGTAGTGCACCTCGGCGATCACGGCGCCGTCGCGCAGGTCCTCCACCACGCGCCGGTCCTCGCGCGCCCAGCGCGCCCGCTCGGGGGAGATCCACACGCGCGCGGCGCGCGACGCCGGCACCTCGCCGGTGCGCGGCCACCCCTGCACGTCGGGCTCGATGCCCGGCCGGGGCTCGAACTCGTCGTCGGTCATCGTGGCCGTGCGGATGCGGTCGAGGCGGAAGCTGCGCGGGGCGTGGCGCTCGGGGTCGAAGGCGTGCACGTACCAGCCCTCCTGCCCGTTCAGCAGCTGGTACGGCTCCACGCAGCGCTTGGTGAACTCGTCCTCGTTCTCCTTGTAGTACTCGAGCTCGAGCAGCCTGCTCTCGGCGATCGCGCGGCTCACGACCTGCGCGACCTCCGAGTCGTCGCCGGAGGCGGTGGTGATCTGAAGGCCCTCGGTAGCCGGGTCGCGGCCCAGGGCGGCGACGATCTTCTCGCGCGCGGACGCGAGCGACCCCTCCGGGATGTGGTCGCCGAGCAGGTCGATCGCCGCCACGAGCGCCTTCGCCTCGAGCGGGAGCAGCCGCGCCGGCTTCGCGAAGTTGTCGCCGTACGGCTCGGGGTCGACCTCTATCTCGTCGCCGTGCACCTCGGCGTAGAGCACGTAGCTGCCGCCGCCGAAGTTCACGACGTTGAGCACGTCGATGTCCTCGTGCAGCTCGGTGTCGGTCACCTGGAGCCCATCGCGCACCTGGGCCACGTCGAGCTTCTTGCCCTGGCGCGCGGCGTCGATCAGGATGCCCGCGAGGGTCACGAGGCGCGCGAAGCGCTCCGGCCGGATCGGGGCCTGCTCGCGGCCGTTCGGATCGGCGTCGGCGCGCGGCTCGGCCTTCGCCTTGCGGCGCTTGGCGGGCGCGAGCTCGAGCGGCTCGGCGTGGCGCTCGACGATCAGGCGCACCCGCTCGGACGCCTCCTCGACGAGCTCCGGCGGGCCGAGCACGCGCGCGCGCTCGCCCAGGCCGAGCGCCCACGAAACCACCTGCCGCGACTCCCCGTAGCCGGTCTCGAACACGACTCCGTCGTCGGGGGCGTCGTCGACTTCGGCGGCATCGAGGATCCGGCCGGCGTGCCCGAAGTGGCGCTCGACCAGCCAGTCGACGCGGTCCGACAGCCAGATGCGCGCCGTGCCGACCGTGTCGCCCAGCTGCCAGTCCGTGCGCGTGGCGTAGACGCGGGGATCGAAGTCGTCGGGCGGCGGGAAGTCGTGCTCGGCCTTCGACGCGTAGCCGACCTTGCCGCGGATCCGCGAGAGGCGGAACACGCGCACGTCGTCGCGCTCGTGCGAGTGGCCGACGAGGTAGAACTGGCCGCCACGGAAGAGCAGGTGGTACGGGTCCACGCGGCGCTCCTCCTCGGCGTCGCGGCCCATCGTGTAGTAGCTGAACACGATCGTCTTGCGGCGGAAGATCGCGGTCTCGATCTTCGACAGCCGCTGCGAGATCTCGCGCCCGCCGGCCGCCGCCGTCACCCCGAGGGCGACCGAGCGGTGCTCGGGCGCCGCGAGTGGCGAGGGCTTGCCCCACGAGAGCTGCTGGAGCGCGAGCCGCAGCGGCTCGGCGTACGCGAACTCGCCGTCGAGCAGCGAGAGCGCCGTGCGCAGCGCGCCCAGCTCGGCGTCGGAGAACTCGATCGCCGGGAGGTAGAAGTTCTGCGGCGGGAGCGAGTAGTTCTCGGCCTCGTAGTAACCCTCGGCGGGCTTGTCGACCTTCAGCTCGATCCCGAGCGACTCGAGCTCCGCGCGGTCGGCGTAGAAGCGGCGAGCGAACGCGTCGTCGTTCATGCCCGAGTAGCCCTCGACCTCCTGCTTGATCTCGAGGGCGGTGACCGGACGGCGCTCCGCCATGAGGAACGAGATCAGCGAGAGCTGGCGGATGAGCTTCTCGGTGTCCTTTGCCACGGCCGATCCAGCATACGAGCGATCCCCGACCCCGGCGCGGACCGTTTCTCGCACTTTGCGGCCTACCGCTCGACGAGCAACGCCCTCAGATCACGCACGACCGCCTCGGGCGAATCGCGCAGCTGGCGCCACGTGATCCTCACCACGCGCCAGCCGTCCCCCTGGAGGACGCGGTCGCGTTCGCGGTCGCTCTCGAAGTTCTGGCGCGTGCCGTGCACGGCGTATCCGTCGAGCTCGGCCATGACCCCGTGCGTCCACCACACGCAGTCGCATTCGTACGAGCGCTTCCCCACCGGTACCCAGACGTTGAGCCTCGGCGGGGGGAGCCCGGCCAGATCGAGGACGCTCAGGAGGCGGGATACGAATTCCTCCCTCGTGATCTCGTCGCCGGCCGCGAGCCTTTCGACGATCGCCCTCACCATTGCCGTTCCTCGGTGGCTCGGGTGGCGCGCGACCAACTGCGGCAACGACAGCGGACCGACGAGCCGCCGCACCTCAGATTCCTTCATAGCCCTCTCGACTTCTCGTCGCCCGCACACGGCCGCCAGGTCGAGGAGCGTGCGGGCGACCGTGGTGATCGGGATGCCGCGGAGGGTCGTGACCTCGTCGTGCGGCAGGCGAGCGAAGTGCAATTGGATGCCGGGGCGGGGTCGTCCGTTCCTCGGCACGGTGACCTCGAACACGCGGCGATTGCAATGGCGGATGAGGTACGCCGCCGCCGCGTCGCGGTGGCTCAGCTTGGCCCCGTCGCCGCAGGCCAGCACGGCGGCCATCCGGTGCCCGTCGAGGGTGATGCCTTTGTGGCCCACGGCGTAGATGCCGCGGTGGAGTGGATGCAGGCGGCCGGACCTCAGCCGATGCCGCACCGCGCCCCTTCCAAAGCCCATCTCGACCAGTTGCGACCGGGCAACAACGCCGTGCTGACGCTCAGCCAGGTCGGCAAGCAACTGGTCCAGCGACCGCGCTTGCAGTTGTGCACCTATAGCGCCCCCAAGTGCAACCTCCGGTCCCATGGCGTCCATGCTGACCGGCCACGGCGCACACGTGGGTTACGACTGTGAAGAGTCTGCGAAACCGCTAGGCCGCTTCGCCGAGCGCGCGCGTGGCGAAGTAGGCCGAGCCCGCCAGGGCGCGGTCGAAGGCCGACCAGCGCTCGCCGCCGGCCAGGCTCTTCTCCAGGCGGTCGAAGCTGCCGAGGCGGCCGCCCAGGTTGTCGATCATGTGGACCAGCGTGGCCTCGCGCGTGCACGGGACGACCGGGCTGCCGTGCTCGAGCTGGCCGTGGTGGCTGAGGATGATGTGCAACAGGCCCTCGGCCCGGTCGGGCGGGAAGCCGGGGATCTCCTCGATCTCGCGGCGGACCGCGTAATAGCCAAGCGGTATCTCGCCCTGGAGCTTGCCGAGGTCGGTGAGCTCGATCGCGCCGCCCTCCATCGCATATGCCTCGACCTTGCCGATGTCGTGCAGCAGCGCGCCGGTGACGGCCAGGTCGCGGTCGATGCCCGGGAACGTGGCGGAGATGGCGCTGACCGCGTGGGCGACCGACAGGCAGTGCTCGAGCAACCCGTGCCGGTACGCCTGGTGGTAGTGCTTGGCGGCGGGCGCGTCCTTCCAGCGCTCCCAGCACGGCGTGCCGTCGGACAGCAGCCGCTCGAGCAGGCCGCGCAGGTGGTGGTCCTGGACCGTGCCGATCAGCTCGCGCAGGTCGCCGACCATCTGCTCGTACGCGGTGGAGGGGCCGTCGTGCAGATCGGCCGGGTCGTACTCGCCGGCCGCCGCCGGGCGCACCGACCGGATCGTGAGGCACGCGCCGTAGCGCGCGTCGACGCTGAACGTGCCGCTCGCGAAGACGACCGCGCCCGGCGCTGCGGCCTGCGCGGCATCGTCGACCCCATCCCACACCACGGCCTCGACGGCGCCCGTCACGTCGCCGAGCTGGAGCTTGAGGAAGGAGTCCCCGTTGCGCTTCTGGCGGCGGGTGACGTCGCGCACGAGGAACGGCGACTCGACCGGCGCGCCGTCGACGAGCTCGCGGACGAAGACCTTGCCCGGTACCGAGGCGGTGCTGTCGAGCGTCGGCTGCTCCATGGGGGATGGTCAAGGTAGATCGAGGGCCGGACGGTTAGGGTCTCCCCGGATGAGAGGAGTACTGGTCGCAGGTGGCACTGGCGCGCTCGGCGCCGGGGTCCTGCGCGCGCTCCTCGACGGCGGCCATCCGGTGACCACGACCTGGCTCGTGGACCGCGAGCGCGACCGCGTGGAGCAGGAGTTCGGCGACCGGGTCGCGCTCGTCGAGGCGGACCTCATGGAGCAGGCCGGCGCCGACGCCGCGGTCGCGGCGACGCCCGACATCGGGGCCGTCGTGAACCTCGTCGGCGGCTTCTCGATGGGCCCGAGGGCCCATGAGATCGAGCTAGAGAGCTACGAGAAGATGCTTCGGCTGAACCTCGTGCCCGGCTTCACCCTCGTAAGAGCCGCCTTTCCCAGCATGCTCCAGACCGGAGGCGCGTATGTAGGGGTCTCCGCCAGGCCGGCGCTGAAGCCGTTCCCGGGGGCGGCGGCGTACGTCACGGCCAAGGCTGCCGTCCTCGCGTTCGTCAGGGCGCTCGACGCCGACTACGCCAAGGACGGGATCCGCTCGAACGCGATCCTCCCGAGCGTGATCGATACGCCCGCCAATCGGGCCGCGACGCCCGATGCCGACTTCTCGAAGTGGGTCCAGCCCGACGACATCGGGCGGGTGGTGCGCTTCCTGGTGTCCGAGGAGTCGGCGCCCACGAGCGGCGCCGCAGTGCCCGTGTACGGGAGGGCGTAACCCGGGTAACGGACATACATGGAATCAGCGACGACACCATCACAGGGAATCCTGAGCGACGACAAGCGCGAGGCCCGCGAGGAGCTCATCCGGCTGCTCGAGAAGGCCTACTGGATGGAGCTCGAGACGGTCATGAGCTACATGGCCAACTCCATCAACCCCGACGGCGTGCGCGCGCAGGAGATCAAGGAGAGCCTCGCCACGGACGTCCAGGAGGAGCTCGGCCACGCCCAGCAGTTCGGAGAGCGGATCAAGGAGCTGTACGGCGTGGTCCCCGGCTCGCTCGACTTCAAGTCCGAGCAGAGCTACCTCCAGCCGCCCGACCAGCAGACCGACGTCGTGCACGTGATCAAGGGCGTGATCGAGGCCGAGTCCGGGGCGATCGAGCACTACAACAAGATCATCGAGTTCTGCGAGGAGCACGACCCTGTCACGCAGGACATGGTCATCGCCATCCTGCGCGACGAGGAGGGCCACCGCCGCCTCTTCGAGGGCTTCCTCCGCGAGTACCAGGCCGAGGGACTGGCCTAAGCGGCCCCGAAAACACGACGGGCCGCCCGAGGGGGACGGCCCGTCGCGCGCGCAACCTTGCGCCTATTGCCTACTCCGTCAGTGGAGGGCAAGCTTCCTTCCCCTGCCTCGATTTGACCGTAGCAGCAGCCCCTCGGGCGCCCGCCTCGTAACGTTCCGGACCCTCTCGCGATGCTCATGTCCACCCGCACACCGGCGCTTCGGCGCCGCGTTACGCCCCGGCGCGCGCTCCAGGCGGCCGCCGTCGTGGCGATCGCCGTCGCGGCTGCCGTGGTGGTCCCGAACCTCGGCGACAAGCGCTACACGCTGCAGCGCTTCGTGTCGCGTCCGGACCTGCGCCCGCCCAAGGTCGAGGTGCTCCGGGGCCCGGCGGTCGGCCCCGGCTACATCTTCGTGGCGCCCAAGCAGGGGCCGGGGCCGGCGGGCCCGATGATCCTCGACCGCCGCGGCCGCGTCGTCTGGTTCAAGCACCTGCCGAAGCGCATCACGGCGTTCGACTTCAAGCCGGCGCGGCTGAACGGCCGGCCCGTGCTGACGTGGTGGGAGGGGCACTCGAACAAGGGCAGGGGCTCGGGCGAGGACGTGATCGCGGACTCCTCGTACCGCGAGCTGCTTCGCGTGCCGATGAAGCGGGGACTGCGCGCGAACCTCCACGAGTTCACGGTCACCCCGCGCGGTACCGCGATCGCCCTCGCGTACAACCGGCGGCCTGCGAACCTCCAGGCGGTCGGCGGCCCGCGCAACGGGAGTGCGGTGGAGGGCGTGATCCAGGAGATCGACGTGCACAGCGGGCGCGTGCTGTTCGAGTGGCACAGTCTCGACCACGTGCCGATCACTGACTCCTACAAGGAGTTCGAGAAGAAGGCGAGCAGCGGCTTCGACTACTTCCACCTCAACTCGGTCCGCGAGGACGGCCACGGCAACCTGCTGATCTCGGGCCGCCACACCAACGCCGTGTACCTGATCGACCGCGCCACCGGGAGGGTCCGCTGGCGGCTCGGCGGCAAGCGCTCGACGTTCCGGATGGGCCGCGGCACGCGGTTCGTGGCGCAGCACGACGCGGGCTTCGGGCCGGGCGGCTCGATCAGCCTGTACGACAACCAGGCACCGCCCGATCACGGACGCCAGAGCCGCGCGCTGCTCATCGCGCTGCACCACCGCACGCGGCGGGCCACGCTCGTACACGCGTACAAGCACCCCAGCGAGGTCCACTCGGACAGCCAGGGGAGCGTGCAGTTGCTTCCGAGGCGCGACGTCTTCGTGGGCTGGGGCGGCGAGAGCCCGCGGTTCTCGGAGTTCGACTTCGGCGGCCGGCTGATCTTCGACGCGCGCTTCCGGCCCGACGCGGCCAACTCCTACCGGGCATACCTCCTCCCGTGGCGCGGCACGCCGCGGCGGCGGCCGGCGGTGGCGGTCCGCCGCGACGGGCACGGCGGGGTGCGCGTGTTCGCGAGCTGGAACGGGGCGACCGAGGTCCGCTCCTGGGAGCTCTTGGCCGGGCCGCACGCCGGGGGGCTGCGGCCGGCGGCGAGGGAGCGCCGCCTCGGTTTCGAGACCACCCTGCGGCTCCGGCACCGGCCGCGCTTCGTGGCCGTGCGCGCGCTCGGGGCCGACGGTCAGCCGCTGCGCGAGTCGCGCGTCAAGCCCGTGCCCTAGAAGCGCTCCCGCCGCGGGCTAGAGCCAGCTCTGGAGCAGCGGCAGCGGGTCGATCGGGTGGCCGCCGGACTGCCAGGGGCCGTCCCAGACCTCGAAGTGCAGGTGCGGGCCCTGGGCGTCGCCCGTGCTCCCCACGTGGCCGATCAGCTCGCCGGCCGTGACGTGCTCGCCCACCGTCACCGTCGAGCCCTCACGGAAGTGCATGTACGCGTAGTCGTAGCCGTCGCTGCCGCGGATCACCACGTAGTTGCCGGCGCCGCCCGCCTGGTAGGCGCGCCAGTAGACGGTGCCGTCGGACACCGACACCACGGGCGTCCCCTCGGCGGCGGCCACGTCCTGCCCCTGGTGGGTGTGAGTGCCGCGCGGGGCGCCGAAGCGGGAGCCGTCGCCGCCGAAGTTGAACGGCCCGACGACCGGGAAGGCGTGGGTGCCGGTGGTGGGTGGGGGTGTGGCCGGGGGGTCTTGGGGGTCGCCGGAGTCCGACCCGGTGGGCGGAACCGTCGATCCCCCACTCGACTCTCCCTCGGCGGCCGCGGCCTGCCGGAGGATCTTCCGCGCCTCGCGCGAGCCGACGATCCCGTCGACCTTCATGTGCTCGCGGCGCTCGTAGCGGCGGACGGTGCGGACGGTCTTGGGGCCGTAGTCACCGTCGGGGTGAAGCCCGAAGCCGACCGCGTGCAGGGCCTCCTGGAGCTGCCGTACGTCGGGGCCGTGGCTGCCCTCGCGAAGCAGACGGCTGCCCAGCTCGGCAGCGCCGGCGGACGGCGTCGCGACGGTGAGTGCGAGCGTGAGCGAAAACGGGATGAGGAAGCGTCGGCGCATTGGAGGGCCCCTGCGCCGGAGATCGGGCGGTGATCGGCAGCCCGCGAGCCGGGCGGTGGCGCACCGGACATCTGTCCGATGGGAGCGGCCCGTGGCGCGGCCCGCCCAGTCGGGCGGGCGCGGCGCCGCCCCGACGCCGGAAACCCCCGAAAGAAGGGCGACGTTCGGCGGGTCGTTGGGCGCGGTTGCACTGATACGTTGCCCCCGGTTTGGCGTACCCCCCCACGGACACCGAGAGCGCCGCTCGCGCTCGCGTCGGACCGCCCGCC
>JBJMLK010000061.1:0-9660 GCA_045805345.1 Thermoleophilaceae bacterium
CCGGTGGCTTGAGCGCGACGCGGTAGTCGAAGACGTGCTCCGTGGTGAGCGGGGCGATGGCTGTCATGTGCTCCTCTCCAGCCGGCGCAGCACCGACCGCGCGGCGTTGTAGCCGTTCATTCCGTGGACTCCCGCGCCCGGCGGAGTGGCGGCCGAGCAGATGAAGACGCCAGGGATTCCTGTGTTGTACGGGTCGAGCGCCGGCCGCGGCCTGACCAGCACCTGCCACGGCGTGTTGGCGCCGGTGATGATGTCGCCGCCGACGTAGTTCCCGTTGCGCGCGGCCAGGTCGGCGGGCGTGGTCACGCTCGTGGCGACGATGCGCTCGCGCAACCCCGGAGCGAAGCGCTCGATCTGGTCGACGATCGCCCGCTCGGCGTCGCCGTCGAAGCCGTTGGGCACGTGCGCATAGCTCCACACCGGATGCACGTCGCCCGCGGAGCGCTCCGGGTCGGCCAGGTACTGCTGCGCGAGGAGCACGAATGGCCGCTCCGGCATCCGCCCGCGGCTCACGTCGCGCTCGGCGGCCACGATCTCCTCGAACGACCCGGCCACGTGCACGGTGCCCGCGCGGCGGCACGCCTCGTTGGTCCACGGCACGCCGCCCTCCACGGCGAGGTCGACCTTGAAGGCGGCCGGGCCGTGGCGATAGCGGCGGTACGCGCGCGCCACGTGCCGGGGCAAGCGGTCGCCGGCGATCTCCGCCACGACGCTTGGCGCGAGGTCGAGCACCACGGCGTCGGCGCTCGGCAGCTCGGACAGGGAGCGCACGGGCGCGCCGGTCTCTATCCGGCCGCCGCGCTCGCGCAGCACGGAGGCGAGCGCGTCCGCGATCGACCCCGAGCCGCCGCGCGCCACGGCCCAACCGAAGGCGTGGCACGCGCAGATCAGCGCCGCCCCCACCGACGAGCTCATCGGCCGGGTGAGCGGGCTCACCGCGTGCGCGGCGATGCCACCGAAGAGAGCGCGGGCCTGCGGGGTGCTCCACGCGCGCGCGAGCGCTGTGGCCGGGAGCGCCGCGGGCACCCCGAAGCGCACGAGGCGCAGCGGATGGCGGGGCACGTGGGCGATCGGGCGGAACAGGTCGGCGGTGAGCGACTCGAACGAGCCGGCGGGCCCGCCGAACACGCGCTCCCACGCGGCGCCGTCGGCGCCGAGCGCCTCGGCCGTCCCGGCCAGCGAGCGCAGCATCACGCCCGCGCTGCCGTCGTCGAGCGGGTGCGCGCAGTCGACCTCGGGCCAGCGCCATTCGAGGCCGTGTCGCTCGAGGTCGAGCGAGCGCAGGAACGGCGAGCCGGCGGCCATCGGGTGCACCGCCGAGCAGTAGTCGTGCACCAGGCCGGGCACGGTCAGCTCGCCGCTGCGCGCGCCGCCGCCGATGGTGTCGCCGGCCTCGAGCACCGTCACGCTCACGCCCTCGCGCGCGAGCGCCACGGCAGCGGCCAGCCCGTTGGGGCCGGCCCCGACGACCACCGCCGAGCTCATCCGGTCACGGTGCGCTGGGCGCGGATGCCGCGCGGCGCGTGACGTCGACCGGCAGGTCGAACGACCCGTCCAGCCACGGCCCGCGCTTGACCATCTCGGCCACGTCGACCCAGCCCTCCTCCACGAGGCCGGTCGCGGCGTCGTGGATCCAGTAGTGCTGACGCTGCACGTGGATCGGCTGGCCCTCGAGGACGATCACGCGCACCTCGCCCGGCGCGAAGTGGCACTGGTCCTGGACCGCCTCGATCAGCTGGTCGTCGTGGAAGTGCCCGTCGCCGAAGTTCCAGCCGTTCACGAGCCCGGACACGAGCTCGCCGTCGCGGATGTGGTAGTCGTCGACGTCCTCCACCGCGCGGCCGATCAGCCCGTTGAGCGCGCGGCCGTGGCTGTGCATCGCCCGGAACGCCAGCACCTTCTCCATGAAGTACTCGGCGGTCTCGCGCCCGTAGAGCTTCGCGAGCTGCTCGACGGTGATCCGCGCGACCTTGCACGCCCGCTCGTCGAGCTTCTCCTCCGCGCGCGCGTCCCTGCGGAACAGCCACATGCTCGTGGCCCAGTTGCCGGCGTAGTAGCGCATGCCGGGCAGGAACGAGATCTTCTCCGGGAACAGGTTGCCGAGCACCGGCACCACCACGCCGCCGAGCACGAGCAGCGCGATCAGCAGCGGGTTGTCCAGGTTCGACAGCGGCACGTCGCCGTAGTGCCCGAACAGGAACAGCAGAGAGAAGATCATGAAGAGGTTCCACTCCATCGGGACGCCGAGCGCGAAGGTCGACGTGATGTGGGCGTGGAAGACGATCATCCCGATCACCGCGATCGTCTGGACCGGCCCCTTGCCGGACAGCAGCAGCACCAGTGGCAGGCCGTACTCGACGGCCGTGCCGAGGTGGGCCCCCAAGCGCGCGTTGGAGCCGGGCCGCAGGTCGTCCGGGTAGCTCCTGTAGAGCTTGGCCTTCATCCGCCGCGAGCGATTCCACGGCGTGTTGCTGACCATCACCGAGATCACGTACGGGAAGTGGCGGTTGAGCTTCGACGACGCCGCGCCCCACCAGATGAAGAAGATCACGAACTGCCAGGCCGGGATCAGGTTGTGCGCGGGGAACAGCGACACCGCGAGAAAGAACCCGTAGATCTCGGGGCGCCCGGCCAGGAACGAGACCTTGTCGCGCAGGCCCAGCAGCACCCATACGCCCAGCAGCACCGCTATCGCCTCCGGCTCGAGCCGTCCGCCGTGGCCGTTCGACACGAGCAGGTAGACGCCCGCCGCCAGCACGCCGGCGTAGAGCGCGACGTCCACGATCGTGCGCCTGTAGCCGCGTGTGAGCGGCACCCTGTCGGGCCACGGCGGCTGGCGCGTGGTGCCCGGCCGCAGCCAGTAGAGGACCCCGCCGATGATCGGGCCGTAGCGCGCGGCGAGCTGCATCGACCCGGACCCGAGGCCGAGGATCTCCCACAGCAGCGTCCAGACGGCGAACTTCTGGAACACGATCGGCTGCGTCCACCAGTCGCCGAAGTCGCCGAGCCCGCCGATGCCGGGCGTCGAGATCGAGATGACGAAGAACCCCGCCACGACGTAGATCACGAGCTTCACCGCGTAGAGCAGGAAGACCAGGCCCGGCGAGCCGAAGCCGTTGACGGCCCAGTCCTGGCAGTTGGCCTTGAGCCGCTCGAGGTACGGCTTGGCGCGCCACTCGGCCACGTCGAACGGCGGCGGTGCGGGCTGGAGGAAGCTCATTCCGCGCCGGCGGCGGCGGCCAGGCAGGTGACCGCGGCCGTCGCGGCGATCACGAGCACGGGCCCCCGGCCCGGAGTCTGCGGCCCGGCGAGCGTGACCGCGAAGTCGGCGGCGTCGACCGCGCCCGACACGGCCAGCCACACGCGCAGCCTCGCCGGGTCGCCGCCCGAGAGCAGCGTGCCGGCGCCGAGCGCGGCGTCGCGGGCGCCGAGCGCGCGCGTCACGAGCCGGCCGCCGGGCCTGCGTGCATCTGCGCCCGCCCACTGCGCGGCGAGGTCGGGCGACGCGAGCAGCGCCGCGCCGATCAGGACCCGTCCGGCGGCGATCGCTCGCGCGGCGGTCTGAACCCCTCCGGTCATCGCGCCGGAAGATTACGCTCAGGGTGCCGTGCTGCGCATCTTCCTGGTGGTCTCGATCGCACTCGCGCTCCAGCCGCGCTTCGACGCGTCGGTCGAGCCGCTGCCCGCGCACGCCCGCGCGCAGCTCGAGAAGTCGGGCGCGTGGCGCCCCGGCTGCCCGGTGGCGCTCGCGCAGCTGCGGCTCCTGAGGGTCTCGTACTGGGGCTTCGACCACCGCGCGCACACCGGGCAGGTCGTGGTCAACGAGCGCGCCGGCGCGCCGCTGGCGAAGGTGTTCCGGCGCCTCTTCCAGTTGCACTTCCCGATCCGCCACCTGCGCTTCGTCGACGCCTACGGGCCGGGGCGCTCGTCCCCCGACGCGGACATCAGCGGCTCGTTCGACTGCTCGCCGGCCGTCCCGTCCCCATGCGACCCCGGTGCCGACACCGGCTGGTCGAACCACGCCTACGGCCTGGCCATCGACCTGAACCCGATCGAGAACCCGTACACGTGCGGCGGGCGCGTGTTCCAGCGCAGGGGCAAGCCGTACATGGACCGGTCACGACTGCGCCGCGGGATGGTCACGCCGGAGGTCATCCGCGCGTTCCGGTCGGTCGGCTGGGGCTGGGGCGGCTCGTGGCCCGGGGCGACCAAGGACTACACCCACTTCTCGGAGTCGGGGAACTAGGGGCGGCGGCGGTTCCGTCTGGCTTGGGACGAGGTGCCCCCGGGGTTCGTCCTGGATTTGGATCGCATAGCGATCTCAAGTCAGGACGAAACCGCTCGGGGCCACCCTCCAGAGCCGTCATCGGGGAAGCGGCGGGCTCAGACGCTCGAGCAGGAATACGCTGACCTCGCCCGGGCTCTCGACCAGGTAGCCCTCGAGCCAGGCGGCCAGTGCCGCGGCCGCCGGCGCCTCGCCGCGGTCGGGCGCGATCGGCTCCCCCACCGTCACCTCCATCGCGGTCCCGCGCCAGCGCGAGGCCACCGGCACGATCGGCGCCCGGCCGAGACGCGCCAGCGCGAACGCGCCGCGGGCGAACGGCATCGACCGGCCCAGCATCGGCACCTCGATCGCGGGCATCGGGTGGTCGCCGGTCGGAAGGCCGTCCACGTTGACGATCACCGGGCGGCCTGAGCGGAGCTCGGCGAGAGCCCGCCCGAACGTCCGCGCCCGCTGCCACTCGTCCTCGCCGCGGTGCAGGAGGGTCATGTCGGGGCGCGGCTCGTACTGCTCGCGCGCGACGGTCACGCGAGCGGCCGGCAGGGTGTCCAGGAAGGCGCCGACCGCCTGGAACGGACCGATGTGGAACGACGCCACGACCACCCGCGGCGGCAGCTCGTTCAGCGCCCGGTTCGGGGTCGCCCGCGGATAGTCGCGGGTGCCACCGCCGCGCCTGACCGCGGCGTCGAGCGCCTCGCCCTTGAGGAAGTTCTCCCACGTGCGCTGTCGCACGGCGGGGAGCGCGTCGGGCCGGAGGCCGGGGAAGGCCGCCGTGAGCCAGCCGTCCGAGATGCCGTGGCCGAGCGGCCGGGTGAGCGAGGCGAGCACGTGCGCGACCAGCACCCCTGCGGCCGGCCACCGGCGCGAGAGCCACCGCAGGACCGCTAGGACGGCGGGCTTCAAGCAGCCGCGAGGTGGTCGATCAGGCGCCGGAGCGTGACCGGCCCGGCATCCAGCAGCTCGCTCGCGTCGTAGCCGGGCAGCCCGAGGCGCTCGCCGGACTCGAGCACCAGCTCCACGATCTCGATCGAGTCGAGCCCGAGTCCCTCCTCGCCCAGCGACACGTCCTCCCCGAGCTGCGACTCGGCGTAGCGGCCCGGCCACAGCCGGTCGATCGTCTCGCGCACCACGACGGCGGTCTCGGAGCGGTCGGCCAAGCCGTGCAGCGTAATCCGGGCAACCGCGCGCCCGGTCTAGCGGAGCCTCAGAGCCGTCTCGACCACCGTCTCGCCGACGGCGTCGATGCTCGCGCGCGAGAGCTTGTCGAGCCGGTCGCCCAGCTCGTGCCCCGGGTAGTTCCAGTCGATGAAGTCGACCGCCGGCACCCCGGCGCTCAGGAACGGGCTGTGGTCGTCCACGATGTCCGGCCCGATGTCCGGGGGGAAGTAGCGCCCGGCGCCCACCGTCCGGGCGGCCGCGCGCACCGTGCTCCACAGCGCGATGTTCGAGCTGCTCTCGCGCGGCAGCCGCAGCCCCCTGTTGCCCACGTAGTCGAGCAGCAGCATCGCCTTCGTGCGGCCGGGGTGCGCGGCCACGTACGCGCGCGATCCGCGGAGCCCCTGGTGCTCGAAGTCGGGGCTGTCCTCGGGCAGGCCGCGCGCCGGCTCCTCGCCGTCGAACAGCACGAAGCGCACCTCGCGCGCCCCGGGCGTGGGCCGCCGGGCGGCCAGCGCGCGCGCCGCCTCGATCACTATCGCCGTGCCGGCCGCGCCGTTGTTCGCGCCGACGAACCCCTTCGGCTTGACGAGCGTGTCGTAGTGCGCGCCGACCACGATGCCGGGCCGGCGGCCGGGCAGCGTGCCGACCACGTTCCGCAGGCCGTGCTCGTGCGGCAGCGGCTCGAAGTGGCCATTCGGCAGGAGTGGGCGCAGCCGGTCGGCCAGCCGTCGCAGCGCGCGGGATCCCGCCGGGCGCTGGCCGTACGAGAGCTGCCGCTCCACGAGCGACCAGGCGCGATCCGCGTCGAAGCGGTCCACGCCCCCGCGGTCCTGAGACCCCGACGAGCCGCAGCCGGCGAGCGCGATCGCCACGAGCGACGCCGCGGCCGCGCCCACCGCGATCGGGCGCAGGCGCGTCCTGAGAGCCACGCCCAGGTAGACGGCCGCGGCGACGAGGATCACCGCCGTGCTCGGGGGCAGGTGCGGTATCCGGTAGCTCAGGGCCAGTCCCGCCCACATCGAGCCGACCGCGATCGCCGCGGCCGCGGCCACCCCCCTCCACGGGTCGGCCACGAGCAGCCGCGCGGCGCCGGCCGGCGCCGCGAGCAGCCCGAGCAGCAGCAGCGCGCCGACCGCCTGGGTGGCCTCGGCGGCCACCACGCCCACGACGATCAGGAAGGCGATGCCGATCGCGCGGACCGGCACGCCCTGCGCCTCGGCCACGAGCGGGTCGAGGGAGGCGAACAGAAGCGGCCGCGCGAGCACCAGCGTCGCCACCACCGCGGCGGCGCCGATCGCCGCCGCGATCACGGCGTCGCCGGCGCTGAGGCCGAAGATCGAGCCGAACAGCACGCGCGCTCCCTGGGTGCCGTTGCCGTCGCCCGCCTGGGTCGTGAAGATCGAGAGGAAGAGCGCACCGAGGCCGAGGATCCACGCGAACGCCGAGCCGATCACCACGTCGTCGGCCCGCGCGCGCTCGCCGAGCAGGCCGAGGGCTGCCGCGGCGCCGACCGTGGCCACGAACAGGCCGACCCGCACGTCGATCCCCGCGGCCGCGGCGGCCAGCGCGCCGGTGAACGCCACGTGGCTCAGCGCGTCGCCGGCGAACACCTGCGCGCGAAGCACCACGAAGTACCCGACCACGCCGCTCGCGAGCGCCACGAACGTGCCGGCAAGGAAGGCGTGCCGCATGAACGCGTGGGCGAGCATCAGCCGCGCCTCCGCCGCGACACCGCGGTCCCCGCACGCGCCAGCACGTACGCGAGGAACGACAGGCTCGTGACCCAGAACCCGACGGGGTACGGCGAGAAGTACGCGATCGCCAGGCCGAGCCAGGTGACCGCGAGCGCGATCGCGACGGCCAGCGCGAGGCTCGCGAGCGGGCGCGCGGTGAGCACGAACGCCGTGGCCGGCGGGGTCACGAGCAGCGCGAAGACGAGCAGCGCGCCGGTGATCTGCGCGGTGGCGGCCACGGCCAGCCCGAGCAGCAGCAGGAAGCCAAAGCCGAGCGCCCGGACCGGCACGCCGCCCGCGCCCGCCAGCTCGCGGTCGATCGAGGAGAACAGCAGCGGGCGCGCCGCGAAGGAGATCGCGGCGAGCGCGACGAGCGCCACGAGCAGCAGGGTGAGCACCTGGCCTGCCGTGATGCCCAGGAAGGTGCCGAAGAGCAGCGCGCTGAGGCCGCCGAGCACGTCGTGCGAGAGGCTCACGAAGAGGAACCCGAGCCCGAGCGCCGTGGCCTGAAGCGTGCCGATCGCGGCCGACTCGGCGGCGTGGCTGCGCGGTCCCGTGCCGGACACGCCGGCGAGCAGGGCGGCCCCCGTCGCGCACGCGGCGTAATAGCCCGCGGCCACCGGCAGCCCCGCGAGCGCGGCGGCCGACGCGCCCGGGAACGCGACGAGCGACAGCGTGTGACCCGCGAACGTCTGGCGCCGGAGCACCATGAACCAGCCGATCACCGCCGCCGTGACGGCCACCAGCGCGCCCGCCTCGAGCGCGTGGACCATGAACGGGAACTCGGTGAGCTGCCGGTAGTCGGACACGGGGTCGACTGATATCACCGCGAGCTCAGTGGTCATGGCGCGCGCTGTGGATCGCCGGCGGCTCGGGCGTGCCGACCACCACCAGCCGTCCGTCGGAGGTCTCGAGCACCTCGATGGGAACGCCGTACAGCTCGCTCAGCGTGGGGCCGTTGATCACCTGCGCGGGCGTGCCCTGCGCGGCCCGGCCGCCGGCGAAGTAGACCACCCGGTCGAGGTAGCCGATGATCGGGTTCACGTCGTGGGCCACGAGCAGGACGGCCACACCCTGCGTCGCGCAGATCCCCTGCACCAGGCTCGCCACCGCGCTCTGGTTGGGGAGGTCGAGGCTGTCGAGCGGCTCGTCGAGCAGCAGGAGCCGCGGCCGGCGCACCAGCGCCTGGGCGATCAGGAGGCGCTGCTGCTCGCCGCCGGAGAGCTCGCCGATCGGCCGCTCGGCGTAGGCGCTCGCCCCCACCAGCTCGATCACCTCGTCCACGCGAGCCCGCCCCCGCCTGGCGTTCGCGCCCGGCAGCGGGACACCCCAGCGGGCGCCGTCGAGGCCGAGCCTCACCACGTCCACGCCGCGCACCCGCACCGACGCGTCGAAGCCCGAGCGCTGCGGCAGGTAGCCGATCCGCTCGCGGGCGGACCGCGGCGGCTGCCCCAGCACCGTGGCGGTGCCGGCGCTGAGCGGCAGGAGGCCGAGAATCACGTTGAGCAGCGTCGACTTGCCCGCGCCGTTCGGGCCGAGAACGGCGACGAACTCGCCCTCGAGGACCGTCAGGTCCACGTGCGACCAGACCCCCCGGCCGGGGCGGCGCGCCGCGGCGTCGCGCAGCTCGATCGCGGGCGCGGCGGCAGCGGCGGCGCGTGCGGCGGGCGTGTCGCGCACGGCGCTCACCGTCCGGTCGCGGCGCGAAGCGCCCGTTGGAGGTCCTCGAGCTGCGCCACCTGCCAGTCCTCGAAGCTCGCGCCCGCCGGAGCCGGCGTCTCGGTCACCGTGGCGGTCGGGATCCCCGCCTTCCGCGCGGCGTCGTTCAGCCGACCGACGTCGGGCGTCGTGTTCTGGCGGTTGTAGACCCACACCCTGATCCGCCGCTCGGCGATCTGGCGGTCGGCGGTCTGCTTGTCGGCGGCGGTCGGATCGGTGCCCTCGCCGATCGCGGCCAGGAACGCCGCCGGCGTCAGGAGCCGCAGCCCGAGAGCCGCCGCAAGCGGCGCGAAGACGCTCTCCGAAGCGCCCACGGGCGTTCCCGCGTAGCGCGCGCGGATGCGAGCGATCAGCGCGCGGTAGCGACCGAGGTCGCCGGAGCGCACCAGCGCCGCGCGGCGGTCGAAGTAAGCGGCGTGGCGAGGATCGAGGCGCCTGTAGCCGGCCACGATCCGGTCCACCACGCGCGCCACGGCACCGGGCGAGTACCACTGGTGCGGGTTGGCCCCGGGCTTCAGCCCCACCACGTCGCCCACGTTCAGCACCGCGCGGCCGGCGACGGGGTTGGCCGCGATCAGCCTGTTCGCCCACTCGTCATAGCCGATCCCGTTGACGATCGCGAACCGCGCTCGGGCCATCGTGCGAGCGTCGGTCGCGCGCGGCTCGTAGTCGTGCGGGTCGGTGCTCGGGCTCGTGACGATGCTCGTCACGCGCACGCGGTCGCCGCCGAGCTGCGCCGCCAGGCTGCCCCAGAAGCTCTCGGCGGCC
>JBJMLK010000062.1:0-5104 GCA_045805345.1 Thermoleophilaceae bacterium
ATCGACGAGGTCGACAAGATCGCGCGCAAGGCCGACAACCCGTCGATCACGCGCGACGTGTCGGGCGAGGGCGTGCAGCAGGCGCTCCTGAAGATCCTCGAGGGCACGGTGGCGTCGGTGCCGCCGCAGGGCGGGCGCAAGCACCCGCACCAGGAGTTCCTCACGATCGACACGACCAACATCCTGTTCATCTGCGGCGGGGCGTTCGCGGACCTCGACAAGGTGATCGAGCGGCGCATCGGCCACAAGGGCGTCGGGTTCGGCGCCGCGGTGCGCACGAAGTCGAACAAGGACACGGGCGAGCTCTTCGAGCAGGTGCTCCCGGAGGACCTCGTGGAGTACGGGCTGATCCCCGAGTTCATCGGCCGCCTGCCGGTCATCTCGGTGATCCACCAGCTCTCGCGCGACGACCTCGTCTCGATTCTCACCGAGCCCCGCAACGCGCTCGTCAAGCAGTTCGCTCGGTTCTTCGAGTTCGACGGCATCGACCTGGTCTTCGCCGACGAGTCGCTGACGTCCGTCGCCGACCGCGCCCTCGAGCGCGAGACCGGCGCCCGCGGCCTTCGCTCGATCCTCGAGGAGACGCTCCTCGACGTGCAGTTCGAGCTGCCCTCGCGACGCGACGTGAAGAAGTGTGTCGTGACCAAGGAGACGATCGAGAAGGGCATCAAGCCCACGCTCGTGACCGAGGCCGTGGGCGACGACCCGGCCGAAGAGCTGGCCGAAGAGTCGGCCTAGCCTCTCCAGCTTCGAACATCCGTCCAGAGCGTCCCCGAACTTGGGGTCTGGACCGGAGGGCGCCGACGGTATGCGTGGCCGATCAGTGTCTGGGCGCCCTCCCATGACCCCACGCGACGAAAACACCGCCGAAGCGCACGAGCCCGCGAACCTCGCGGAGGTCGCGATCGGGCTGAGCCACGACCAGCTCGCCAAGTACGAGGGGATCATCGATCGCTTCCTCGGCGGGCGCTACTTCTCGATCGACGAGGAGGGCAAGGTCGCCGGGTGGAACGGCCACGCCGAGAAGCGCTTCGGCTGGTCGTCGCTCGAGGTGGTGGGGGAGGACTTCTTCGAGTACATCGCGGTCGACGCCCGCGACGAACTGATGCCCACGCTGCGTGGCGAGCGCGGCGACCCCGCGGGGTGCGAGCTCCAGCTGGCCACCAAGCGCCGCGACGGCGCCGCCGTGGAGACGGGCGTGGCGCTGGTGCCGATCCGCGTGGGCGACGGCTACCCGCTCAACAAGGTCCTCCAGGACATCGTCACCCACCGGGGCAACCCGATCGAGATCACGCGGATGAAGAAGCGGCACGCCGACGTGCTGCGGCTGCTCATCACAGCGCTCGACGGCGGCGAGATGCCCGATCCGCTGGGCGACGACGACTGGCAGCCGGGGGGCGGGCGCGTCGAGCACCGCTGGCAACCGGCCGGCGCGCTCGTCGTGTTCGACGACTCCGGGGCGGTCGCCGACGACGCGGCGCCGGCAGCCGAGGGGGCGGAGGCAGCGCAGGCGGCGGAGCTGCGACCGGCGCAGGACGACGCCCTCGAGCGGCTGCGCGACGAGAACCACGAGCTGCGGAGGAAGCTGCGCGAGGCAGAGCGCGAGGCCGAGGTGCTGCGCGACGAGCTCGACGAGGCGCGGATGCGCGGCTCCGGCCAGCGCGGGCGGCGTCCGAGTGAGGCGGGCGACCCGAGCATCGCGCCCGAGCACATCAGCCGGGCGCTGCGCGAGGACGGCTTCACGCTCCACTGCCAGCCCGTGCTCGACCTGCGCCAGGGCGCGATCTCGCAGCACGAGGTGCTGCTGCGGATGGTCGGGCCGGACGGCGAGCTGGTGCTCCCGCAGGCGTTCTTCGGCACCGCGCGGCGCGCCGGCCTCACGACGGCGATCGACCAGTGGGTGGTGCGGCACGCGATCAGGACGATCGGCGAGCAGGCCAAGGTCGGCCGTGACGTGACGTTCGAGGTCAACCTCTCGAGCGAGTCCCTGCACGACGCCGGGCTGCTGCCGACGATCGAGCGCGAGCTGGCGACCACCGGCATCGACCCGGGTCGCCTCGTGCTTGAGGTGACCGAGCAGATCGCGATCGCGGACCCCGAGGGCGCGCGCTCGCTCGCCAAGCACCTGCGCGCGATCGGCTGCGGCTTCGCGCTCGATGACTTCGGCACCAGCTTCGGGTCGTTTCGCTTCCTCAAGGACATGCCGGTCGACTACCTGAAGATCGACGGCGACCTGATCGTCTCGCTCGCCGAGAGCCGGACCGCCCAGCTGGTGGTGAAGGCGCTCGTCGACGTCGCGCGGGGAACCGGCGCGGACACGATCGCCGTGTTCGCGTCCGACGACCGCACGCTCGAGCTGCTGCGCGAGCTGGGCGTCGGCTACGCCCAGGGTCACAAGGTCGGACGCCCGCGGTCGATCGCCGAGGCGCTGTCGGAGCTCGAGGCGCAGGGGCTCCGGCCCGTCGAGGCGCCGGTCGCTCAGGTGGCGGCCGGAACGGCGAACCGCGCGAAGTAGGCGAGCGGGCCGCCCACGCGGCGGTCGAGCTCCAGCCCGGCACGTTCCGCGCGCTCGCACAGCGACGAGAAGGTGACGTAGTGCGGGTCGACCGCGATCTCGCCGACCACCACGCCGCCGCCCGGCTTGACCACCCTCGCCAGCTCGCGCAGCGCCGCGTCCTGGTCGGGGATCTCGCCGAGCATCACCGTGAGGTAGGCGGCGTCGAAGCGGTTCTTCTCGAACAGCATCTCCTGGGCGTCGCCAGTCCAGCCGGTCACGTTCTTGAGGCCGCGCTCCTTGGCGGCGCGCATCACGTGGTCGACCATCTCCTGCTGCAGGTCGTAGACCTCCAGGCGGCCGCGGGGCGCGAGGCGCTCGGCAACGTGCAGCGCGTAGTAGCCGGTGCCCGGGCCCACCTCGAGCACCCGGTCGCGCGGCCCGGGCTCCAGCACCTCGATCAGCCGCTCGCGCGTGATGCCGGGGTGGGGAAGGTCGACGAAGAAGCGCTGCCAGTACGGCATCGCCGACGGGTTGCGTCGCCACCACAGCGAGTAGCCGAGCAGTCCGAGCGCAGCCGCGATCGCGAGCTTCCTCATGTGCGCAGTGTTGCCGATCCGGCGGCTGTAGATTCCACTGCGTGAAGCTGATCGCCGACGACGTCTACCTGCTGCGCGGATTCCCGCCGAACGCGATCAACGTGTACCTGCTCGGGGACGTGCTGGTGGATGCCGCCACGCGTCACGCCGGGCGGCGCATCCTGCGCCAGATCGAGGGCCGCGAGGTGACGGCCCACGCGCTCACCCACGCGCACGCCGACCACCAGGGCGCGAGCCACGAGATCTGCGAGAAGCTGGGCATCCCGTTCTGGGTCGGCGTGAACGACGTCGAGCCTGCGGAGAGCGGCGACGTGGTCTCGCGACAGCCGAAGCATCCGCTCAACAGCCTGGTGGGCAAGGTCTGGCCGGGCCCCGGTCACCCGGTGGCGCGCCAGCTGGCCGAGGGCGACGAGGTGGCGGGCTTCACGGTGCTCGACACGCCGGGTCACTCCGCCGGGCACGTGTCGTTCTGGCGCGAGTCGGACCGCACGCTGATCTGCGGCGACGTGCTCAACGGCATGAACCTCGTGACTTCGATGCGCGGGCTGCACGAGCCGCCGTCGTTCTTCACGCCCGACCCCGCGCGCAACCGCGAGTCGGCCAAGCGGCTCGGCGAGCTCGAGCCCGCGCTCGTCTGCTTCGGCCACGGGCCGCCGTGGCGCGACACGCGCAAGTTCGTCGAGTTCTGCCGCGCGCTGTGATCGAAGGGCTGCTTCATAGGCCGCCGTGGTTCGTGCTCGGCGCGCTGCTCGGGGCCGTGGTGCTCGCGGGGTACGCACTGCTGAACGAGCGGGTGGGCGTCATCGGGGGCTTCTCCGACGCCCTCGAGCGAGCGACAGGGCGGCGCGGCGCGCTCGGATGGAAGGCGTGGTTCGTGCTCGGCGTGGTGGGCGGCGGCCTGCTGTTCCGCCTGCTCGCGGGCGAGCCCACCGTGCGCCACGGTTTCGGCTGGCTCACGCGCGAGCTCGACGGACCGCTCGTCGCGGTTGTGCTCGTGCTGGCCGGCGTCGCGATCGGCTACGGCGCGAAGATGGCCGGCGGCTGCACGTCGGGCAACGGGCTGGGCGGCTGCTCGGCTGGATCGCCGGGGAGCCTCACGGCCACCGGGACGTTCATGGGGGTGGCCATCGCCCTGAGCTTCCTGATCGAGGCTGTCACATGACGCGCGTTCGCGTGGTGAGCGCGCTCTTGGGCATCGCCTTCGGCTTCTCGATCTCGTGGGGTCAGTTCATCGACCCCGACCGGATCCGCGACATGCTCGTGCTGCGCGACGCGTACATGTGGGAGATGTTCGCCGTCGCGGTGGCGGTCGGTTTCGTGGGACTGCGACTGATGCGCCGCGCGCGCGTGAGGGCGGTCCTCACCGGCACGCCGGTCAGCTGGTCGACGGCACGGCCGCAGCGCCGGCACCTGGTGGGCGGGGCGATCTTCGGCGCCGGCTGGGCGGTGTCCGACGTCTGCCCGGGGCCGGTGGCCGCGCAGCTCGGCCAGGGGATCCTGTGGGCGCTCCCGCTCCTTGCCGGCGTGCTTCTGGGGATCAACCTGTACCTGCGCGGGCAGGAGCGGCCCGCGCGCGAGACCGCCGACGTGCGCGTCGGCGGCGCGCTGCCGGCGAGCAGTCCGGACTAGCGCGCCCCCACCCCAGGCGCATCGACGGCGCGGCAAGCGGGTTCTATCGAGTGGTGCGTCGCTTGGCCATCCTGCTCGCCGCCGCCGCGGTCCTACTGGCCGCCGTCGCAGTCCCCGCGGCGGCCCACGAGAAGCGGCGCGTCTTGCTGGCGAGCCCCGGGACGGCGCAGGACGTGAGCTTCGTGGACGACATCGGCGCGACGCGCCCCTTCTTCACGGATGAGTCGCTCGTCGCCTCGGACACGGACGGCGGGCAGGCCGACCTCTACCGCCGCATCGGAGGTCACTACTTCCTGCTCTCGAAGCCGACGGGCGTGGCCGATCCCGGTACGCCGGTCACCGACGCTGCGGTGCTGCCCAACGGGAGCACCGTGGTGTTCGA
>JBJMLK010000063.1:0-14597 GCA_045805345.1 Thermoleophilaceae bacterium
CAACCGCCGCGACCTGCTGATGGGCTGCCTCGAGGGCGTCTTCGGTCAGTCGCGCCCGCCCGACCGCGTGTTCCTCGTCGACAACGCGTCCACCGACGGCACCCCGGAGCTGCTGCGCGAGCGCGGCTTCCTCGACCGGCCTGAGCTGGCCTACCTGAGGCTGGCCGAGAACCTCGGCAGCTCCGGCGGGTTCGCGGAGGGCGTGCGCGCCGCGCGCGAGCCGGAGTCGGACTGGCTCTGGCTGATGGACGACGACTCCCAGGCCGAGCCGGACACGCTCGAGCGGCTGCTCGCGGCGGCGGCCGCGGCCGACACGGGCACCGTGGCGCTGTGCCCGAAGGTGGTCTACGCGGACGGCACGCTCGACCAGAACCAGCGCGGCGACTTCCACCGCCGCCTGCGCCCGCTGCCCGACGACGACTACGTGCCGGGGCGCGAGCTCGGCTTCATGTCGTTCGTCGGCACGCTCGTGCGCACGAGCGCCGCGCGCGCCACCGACCCCCCGAAGGCCGAGTTCTTCGTGTGGGGCGACGACGTGGAGTACAGCCTGCGGCTGCGCCGCCAGGGCGCGATCCGGCTGGCTCCCGACGCCGTGATGGTGCACCGGCGGGTGTCCCAGAGCCACATGAGCCGCCGCGCGCGGTTCTGGAACGCGGTGCTGCCCATCACCACGTTCCCGACGCCGCTCGAGCGCTTCTGGCAGAACCTGTGCGGGCTGCGCAACTACATCTGGATGAAGCGCGAGTACGAGGGCCAGTCGGCGATCTCGGCAGCCGGCACCACCGCTCAGTTCGTGATCAAGCACCTGCTCTACGACGACCGGCCGCGCTACCGGATCCCATGGATCCTCCGCTTCGCGCGCGACGGGCGGCGCGGGCGGTTCCGCAACATCCCGCCGGCGGAGTGGGCCGCGATGGTGGCGCGCGACGATGGCTGACTCGGTTCGCGCCGTGGTGGTCACCTACAACCGGAAGGCGCTGCTGCTCGAGTGCCTGGGCGGGATCGCCGCCCAGACGCACCCGGTCGACGGCGTGCTGGTGGTGGACAACGCGTCCACCGACGGCACGCGCGCGGCGCTCGAGGCGAGCGGTCTGGCCGGCCGGCTGCGGATCGACTACCTGCGGCTGCGGCGCAACGGCGGCGGGGCCGAGGGCTTCCACTACGGCGTGCGCGAGGCGCTGCGGCCGCCCGCGCCCGGCGGCTCGCCCGCGCCCGACTGGCTGTGGCTCATGGACGACGACTGCGAGCCGGGGCCGGACACGCTCGCCGCCCTGATCGCCGCTCCGCGGGCGTCCGATCCGGAGACCGCGCTCGTCGCCCCGCTGGTCACCGCGCCGGACGGCGGGGTGCTGCCGCTCAACCGCGGCTGGACGCGCGCGAGCTGGTTCCGCGCGCCGCTGGCGGGGCTGTCGCCGGAGCACGCCCGGCTCCCCGAGGTCGAGGTCGAGCACGTGTCGCTCGTCGGGCCGCTCGTGAGGACGGCGGTCGCCGCGCGCGAGGATCCGCCGCGGCGGGACTTCTTCATCTGGTACGACGACCTCGAGTGGGTCTCGCGGCTGCGCCGCCACGGCAGGCTGTGGCTCGTGCCCGGCGCGAGGATCGTGCACAAGGACCCGCGTCCGCTCACCAGCGTCGGGCTGCGCGCCCGCTGGCGCGACTTCCGCCGCGGCCACCGCTTCGAGGACTCGTGGAAGCGCAGCTACGGGCTCCGGAACATGGTCTGGTGCGGGCGCCGCGACGGCTACGTCACGCGGCTGCGGGCGGCGAGCTACGTGCTGGTCGCCGCCGTCCGCACGCTGCTGTTCGAGCGCCGGCGCCTGCTGTCGCTGCGGCTCACTGCCCGCTACGCCCGCGACGGCTGGCGCGGGCGGTTCGTGAACGTCACGCCGGCCGGCTGGGCCGAGCTGCCGCGCGCCGCTCATCCGCTCCGCGCCCTGGAGGCCCAGGCGCTCGGCTACGAGGGGGACGTCGACGAGCCGGTGCAGACCCTCTCGACGGTGCACCCGTGAGCCCCACGCCGCCGGTCCGCTCGCGCGGCATGGCGGCGAACGCCGCGATCACCGCGCTCTCCCAGGTGGCGAGCATGGCGCTCGGCGCGGTGATAGCGCTCGTGATCCTGCTGCGCTTCGGCAAGGACGCCGGGACCGATGGCCTGTTCGCGGCGTACGGCGTGTACGGCGTGCTGGTCGTGGTGGCGCAGTCGTTCCGCACCACGATCGTCGCGCGGCTGGCCGAGGGACCGTCGCCGTTCGCGGCGCTCGACCGCTACCTCGGCGCCGTGGCCGTGCTGTTCCTGGCCGCCGCGATCCCTCTGCTCGTGCTGGCCGAGCCGCTCGCCCGGCTGCTCACGGCCGACCTCGGGCGCGACGCCGTCGACGCCGCCCGCACGGCCCTCACGATCCTCTGGTTCGCGTCGGGCGCGCAGCTGGCGAGCGCGCTGCTCGCCGCGGCGCTGGCCGTCCGCGACGACTTCGCCCTCTCCGGCGGCGCCTACGTGGCCGGCGGGATCGTGTCGGTGGTCGCGCTGCTCGCGCTCGCGCCGCTGCTCGAGATCCAGGCCGTCCCGCTGGGCCTGTGCGTGGGCGGCGCCACGACGGCCGCGCTGATGCTCGTCCGCCTCCTGCGTCACGGCTACCGGCCCGAGCCGGGGCGGATGGTGCCCGACCGCACCGCCGTCGGCCGCGCCGCGCTCCTGGTGTGGGCCGCCGCCGGCTCGCTCGGCACGCAGGTGGCGTTCGTGGTCACGCTCGGGTTCGCCGCGCGGCTGGGGGAGGGGGCGCCAACGCTCTACACGTACGCCACCTTCCTGTTCGGGCTGTTCCTCGCGTCGACGGCCGGCGCGATGACGATCGTGCTCGCGCCGCGACTGGCGGAGACGTGGGACGGCCGGACGGACTCGCTCCACGCGCCGCTGCTCGAGGTCTTCCGTGCCGGCCTGACGTTGATCGCGCCGATCGTCGGAGTGGTCGCCGTCGCGGGGCCGGCGATCGCGTCGCTGGCGCTGGACAGCGACGACGCGCGCGTGCTCACCGACACGGTGCTGGCGATGTCCGGCGGCCTCGTGGCCGGCGTCGCGATGCCGGTGCCGCTCGTCGCGCTCTACACGCAGGGGCGCTATGCGGCGGTGGCCGCGGTCGGCCTGCAGGGGGTGGTGCTCCAGTTCGGGCTGGCGGCGATCGCCGTCGGCTTCGACTCGCTGGTCGCGCTGGCGCTCGCGTCCCTCGTCACCGGCCTCGCCGGCGCCGCGGTGGTCCTGGCGCTGGTGTTCGGCCGCGGTACGTGGCACGTGCTCGGGCTGCTGGGCCGCGAGCTGCTCGCCGTGGCGGCCGTCGGCGCGCTGGCCTTCGGGCCGGCCCTCGCGCTGGGCACGATCGGCGGCCGCGCCGTCGCGCCGGTGGCGGCGCTGCTCGGCCTCGGCGCGTTCGCGGCGCTGGCGCGGTGGCTGCTGCCACGGCATTGGGAGCTGGTGGGGCGTGTTATGCGCCCCGCCCTCGCGGCGTTGCGCTCCGCGCCGCCGGTGCCGGTGCCCGGGGCGCCGCACGATCGGGCTTAGGAGGGGTCGGCATCGGCAAGTGTGGCAACTAGAGGTCGCATACCGACCTCTAACGACCACACTTCGGGTCTTCGGCCCCTTACCCAGCCCGAACGCCGGGGCCGCGGAGCCGCTCGTAGTTCGCCAGCACCTCCGCGCCCGCCGCCTGCATCGACGGGTCGAACGCCCAGCAGATCTCCGTGCCGCCCCACCGCCGCCGCACCTCGTCGAGGTCCGGGTTCACGAAGTCCCAGCCCCACTTGCCGCGCCAGTAGTCGTAGTGGTGGCGGAGCCGCTGCCAGCGCTCGGGTGGGATCGCGTCGCGGCCGGCGGCGCGCCACAGGGCGCGCTTGGCGCCCGCCGGCAGCAGCCGCCCCGCCGCGCCGCGCGCCCGCACCGCGGCTCGGTGCGAGCGGCTCGCCTCGCCGCGCGAGTAGCGCGCGCCGATCCAGTGGACGACCCGCAGGGGGAGGAAGAAGTTCTTCAGCCCGAGGCGGCGCGCGGCGACGCCGAAGTCGACGTCGTCGAACCAGACCGGCGAGTAGCCCACGTCGTAGCCGCCGATCTCGCGGGCCAGCTCGCGCGCGTAGAGCATGCACGGGCCCAGCGGGGCGTCGACCTCGGCGGGCGCCATGAGGTCGCGGACCTCGGCCACGCTCGGGTTGGCGGTCAGCTCGTGGGCGCTGCGGCGGCCGGCCGGCTCGGTCGGCACGGTGCCCCGGCCGTGCGCGCCCAGCGGCCCGACCACGTTCATCCCGTAGCCCTGGATCCGGCCGTCCTCGAGCTCGATCGCGCCGGTCACCACGCCCACGCGCGGGTCGCTCTGCTGAAGGTCGACCATCGCGTCGAGCCAGCCGGGCGTCTCGACCGTCGCGTCGCCGTCCATGGCGGCGATCACCTCGCCACCGGCCGCGTCGAGCGCCGCGTTCAGGGCGCGCATCACCCCGCCGTGGGGCTGCTCGAGCAGCGTGAACGACCGGAACCGGCCGGACTCGCGCCAGCGCCGCAGTATCTGCACCGATGCGTCGCTCGACTCGTCGTCGACCACGACGATCTCGAGGTCGGGGTAGGCCGTGTTGCGCTCGAGCCGCTCGAAGAACATGTCGAGCGAGCGCGCGTTGTTGCGGTTCGCCATGATCACCGAGACCGGCGGGCGCCGGCCGGCGTCTAGGGTCTCCCCAGGCACCCCTTGAGTCTCGCAGCAGCGCACGTCCCAGCATGAGGATCCTCCACGCCGGATGGGGCTTCCGCCCGTGGCGGGGCGGCGGGCTCATCTCCTACGCCGAGGACGTGATGGAGGCGCAGGCCGCGGCCGGGCACGACGTGGCCTACTTCTTCGGCGGCCGCCACTACCCGGGCCTGCGCCGCCCGCGCACGCGCCGCTGGCAGCGGCGCGGGGTGCGCATGCTCGAGGTGCTCGGCTCGCCGATCCCGGTCGGGCTCGACCGCGGCACCCGCTTCCCGGAGCTCGACCTCCAGCAGCCCGAAGTGGAGCGCCTGTTCGACGACGCGCTCGAGCAGGTCGAGCCCGACGTCCTGCACGTCCAGGAGCTGCTCGGACTGCCGAGCGCGATCGTGGACCGAGCCGCGCGCCGCGGCGTGCCGGTCGTGATGACGCTCCAGGACTACTTCCCGCTCTGCCCGACGCTGAAGCTCTACGACAGCCATGGCCAGGTCTGCATGCGCCGCGACCCGGCCGCCGAGTGCATGCGCTGCTGCCGCCATGCGCCGCTCGGCACCCGCCACCTGCGCGACGTGACGATCGCCTTCGAGCTCCAGCGCGCCGGCCGCGTGCTGCCATGGGCGCGCAACCCGGCCAAGCGCACGCTCGGCAGCGTGCTGCCGCGCATGCCCACCGGCCTGCCGATCGACGAGCGCGCCGAGCGGGCCGAGGAGCCGCCGGCCACCGAGGCGGCCTACCGCCGCCGCCGCGAGCTGAACCTCGACCGCCTGGCGCGGATCGACGCGCTGGTGGCCGCGTCCACGCGCACCACGGAGATCTACGCCACGCTCGGTGTGCCGCGCGCCCGCCTGCGCACGCTCCACCTCACCGCGGGCCACGTGGCGGCGCTCACCGCGCGCGCGATCGAGACGCCGCCGCGGCCGGTGCGCTTCGCCACGCTCGCCGGCGCAGCCAGTGAGGAGAAGGGCTGCCTCCTGCTGCTCGACGCCGCGCGCCGGCTCGAGGCGATCGCTCCCTCCGCCGCGTACACGATCGACGTCCACGGTGTGGTGGACGAGCGCGTGCGCCGCGCGCTCGAGCGCGTGCCGGCCGTCCGGCTGCGGCGCCGCTACCGGCCGGCCGAGCTCGACTCGATCCTCGACGAGGCCGACGTCGGCCTCGTGCCGTCGCTCTGGGAGGAGGTGCTGGCCAACGCCGGGCTCGAGTTCATCGCGAAGGGCATTCCAGTGTTGGCCAACGCGCTCGGCGGGATGCCGGACTACACGATCCCCGGCGTGACCGGCTGGCTCAACCGCTCCTGCGGCGCGGAGGAGCTGGCGGGCATCATGGCCGCCATCGCCGGCGATCCCGGCCAGGTGGTGGAGCTGAACGCGTCGATCCGCGCGCGCCGCGACCAGTTCGTCACACCGCTCGACCGCCACGTCGAGCGGCTCGGCGCGATCTACGGCGAGGTCATAGCCGCCGGAAATGGCGGCGGTTCCTGAACGACCGCCTTCGCGCAGTACGCCGGCGGCGCAGCGGGTCGAGCAGGGGCAGTAGCCGCGGAGCCAGGTCGAGCGCGATCGCCATCCGCGCCTCGGGCGGCACGAGTCGCCGGAACGCGCTGCGGAGCGGGCCGGCGTCGGCGTCCGGGATCGGGCCGGCGGCGGCGCCGGGGCGGCTCCACAGCGGCTCGTAGTCACTCTGCTGCGGCGGCTCGGCCAGCGGCGCCACGTCGGCCAGGCGGCGGGCCTCCACCAGCAGCACCACGCCGCCGCGCCCGCGCACCAGCACCCGCTCGCGCACGGCCTCCGGGTCCGCCACCGCCCAGCGCCCGCCGCCGCTGGTGTCGTGGACAAGGCTCACGCCCGCGATCGGCCGCGAGAAGTCGAGCTCCTCGCCGGCCAGGTGCAGCCGCTCGACGCGGTAGCCGCTCGGCTCCGACAGCGCGCGGAAGAAGAGCTCGGGGCTGAGCTGGTAGAAGCCGTGGCCACAGTGGTTGTCGGCCATCGTGGCCACGATCAGCCGCCCGCCGACCCGCACCATCCGCATGTAGTTGCGGAGCGCGGCGGCGACGTCGAACACGTGCTCGAGCGAACCCCCGTCGAACACCACGTCGAAGCGCCCCTCGAGCTCCGCCGGCACGGGCTCGTTGAGGTCGTGCACGATGTCCGCACCCTCGTAGGCGGACACGTCGAGCGCGCGCACCTCGTGCGCTCCGAGCAGGCGCAGGTAGGGGTCGGCGAACCACGGCGGCCCGTCCGCGAAGCGGCGCATGAAGTCGCGCCGCGTCTCGCCCGCCGGCCACAGCCCGTTGCGCCGCAGGGTTGCGCCGAGCGCGATGGGCCCGACGAACGTCGCCTGCCGGCCGATCGTCAGCGTGCTGGCGAAGTCGGCGCCGCCGCGGCGCGCCTCGGCCAGGAACTCCGCCGTGGTGGCGGTGACCGCCACGTGGCTAGCGGCGCGCGCGGCGGCCGGCGAAGCGCAGCCGCAGGAGCGTCCACACCGCCGGCGGCCCGTCGCGCCAGCTGATCTTCTTCCCCTCGTCGTAGGCGCGGCCGTAGTAGGCGATCGGCAGCTGGTAGAGCCGCAGCTTCCGGTCGAGCACGTTCGCGGTGATCTCGGGCTCGATCCGGAAGTCCTCCTCGGACAGGTCGAAGCTCCGCACGATCTCGCCGCGGAACGCCTTGTAGCCGGTCTCCATGTCCGACAGCGTGGTGTTCCAGAGCAGGTTCGTGAGCAGTGCGAGCACACGGTTGCCCACCAGGTGCCAGAACATGTACGCGCGCTGCGGCCGCCCGCCTGTCAGGCGCGAGCCGTAGACCACGTCGGCGTAGCCCTGCACGATCGGCCGGATCAGCTCGGGCACCTCGTGAGGGTCGTACTCCATGTCGGCGTCCTGGATCACCACTACGTCGCCGGTGGAGCGCGCGAGCCCGGTGCGCACGCCGGCGCCCTTGCCGCGGTTGCGCTCGTGACGGATCACGATCAGGCCCCTCGACTGCTCGTAGCGCTCGAGGATCCGCGGGGTCGAGTCCGTCGACCCGTCGTCGACCGCGATCACCTCCGCGCGCAGCGGCAGCTCGTACACGCGCTGGAGCACGTCCTCGATGCTCGCGGCCTCGTTGTAGGCGGGGACGATGAAGCTCACCAGCGGGTCCGGGTCGGTCGGCGTCAGCCGCTCGCTCAGCCTGGTCTCGGGGGTCATCGAGCGCAGGAGCGTAGACGGCGCCGCGGCTACAGTCCGCCGCCTTGAACGTCACCTCGCCGCTCACGGTGCTCGAGGCCTGGCTGCTCGTCCCGGCGCTCGTAGTGATCTCCTCGGCCGCCATGGGGTGGCTGCTCGTCCGAGTGACCGGGATCGAGCTGCGCGTGCTCACCCTTCCGGCGGGCTTCCTGCTGGGAATCGCGGTCAGCACGCTGCTGCTCAGCATCGGCTTCAGCGGCAAGCTCACGACGGTCGTGATGGCGCTCGTGGCGCTGGCGGGCGCCGTGCTCGCGGTGGCCGATCTGCGCCGGCTCGGACGGCTCCCGCGGCCCGGCGCGGCGCTGCTGTGGCCGCTCGCGGCCTTCGCCGTGGCGTACGTGCTCGCGCTCGCTCCGCTGATCGGCAGCGGCCGCTCCGGCGTGCTCGGCTACGCGATGTACGACGACCCGGCGGTGCACATCACGCTCGTGGATCAGATCGCCGGGCACGACGCCGGGAAGCACCACGAGAACCGGGACGCCGTCGGCGCGGCCACCCGCGACCTGGCGCTCGGCTACCCGCTCGGCAGCTACGCCTGGCCGCTGTTCGCGCACGTGGTCAGCGGCGTGGACGTCTTCCACCTCTGGACGCCCCTGAGCGCGGTGGTTCTCGCCCTGATGGCCCTCGTGGCCTACGCGATCCTGCGCGACCTGACCCTCTCGCGCGCGCTCGCCGCCGCGGGAGGAACGATCGTCGCGGTCGGCTACCTCATCTACGCGTTCCACTCCCAGGGCGGCACCAAGGAGGTGCTGATGCCGATGGCGGTGTGCGCCGCCGCCGTGCTGGCGGCGCGCGCGCTCGATGGACCGCTGGGGCGAATGTCGCTCGTGCCGGCCACGATCGCCGCGGCGGCCGCGGTGGCCAACCTGGGCTACGGCGGCCTCGCCTGGGTGGGACCGCTGGCGCTGGCGATCCTGGTCGTGATCGGCGTCCGCGCGCGCCGCGCGCGCTCCTACGCCGTGCTCAAGCCGTTGGCGATCCCCGCCGCCGTGGCGGCCGTCATCGCGCTGCCGGTCGTGCTCAGCACGCTCGACTTCTTCAGCGTCTCGGAGAAGGGGCTCGAGGACCAGGCCACGATCGCGAACCTGTTCGGCGCGGTCCCGTTCCGCGAGGCGTTCAACGTCTGGCTCGCGCACGACTACAGGCTGCCGCGCCCGGACGTGGCGTCGCTCACCAGCGTGGCGGACTGGGCGGTGGTGGCGCTGTGCATCGTCGGCGGCCTGTGGTCGCTGCGGCGCCGGCGGCTCGCGATACCGCTCTCGCTCCTTGCCGGCTTCGCCGCGATCGTGATCGTCACGCCGCGCTCGTCGGTCTACTACGACGCGAAGACCTACGTGGCGGTGGCGCCGGCCCTCGGGCTGGCGACGATCGCCGGGCTGGTGGCCCTCGCGCGGCGCGGCGGCGCCCTGCGCGTGGTGGGGATCGCCGCGGCCGGCCTGCTGGCCGCCGGCGTGATCGCGTCCGACGTCTACGTCTACAGCGGCGTCTGGGTCACGCCGCGCTACCGCTTCGACGAGCTCGCGCGGGTGGCCGACCGCACGCGCGGACACGGGCCCCTGCTCGTGAACGACTTCGAGGAGTACGCGCCGTACATCCTGCGCGACTCGCACCCGTGGATCGACTTCGGCTTCCGCAACCCCAGCCCGCACAAGGGCAACTTCCCGCAGCATCGCGGGCTCGACCCCGACGACTACACGCTCGCCCGCATCGAGCGCTTCCCCTACGTGCTGCTGCGCAGGGACCCCTACAGCAGTCGCCCGCCGTCCAACTACAGGCAGGTCTACGAGACCACGCGCTACACGCTCTGGCGCCGCGTCGGGCCGGCACCGGCGTTTCACGTGCCGCTCGGGCGTGACGGGTTCCTGGGCTCCGCGCCGCTCGAGTGCCGCGGCGGGCGGCCGGACAACAAGTACGTGCGCTTCGTGGTCAAGGTGGCGCGCCAGCACGACCTCCCGCTGCGCGCGGCGCTCGGCCCGGCCCACCCGATCGTCGTGCTCGAGCCCGCGAGCTGGGTGGACTACAAGGACATCAAGATCTTCCGGCCGCGCATCCAGATCTCGGTGTTCGGCGGATCGGCCTCGAACGCCGTCTACCTTCCTCGCGCCGGCCGCTACCTCGCCTGGATCCAGGGCACCATGGGGCCGGGGGTCGAGCTGTGGGAGCGCCCGATGGGCCAGCCCAACCCGGGCAAGATCGGCGAGGCGGTGGACGACGAGGGCGTGTCGGGCCAGTGGCATCCGCTCGGCGTGGCCGACTACCAGCGGCGCACCGTCTTCCACGCCACCCAGGCCGCCCATGCGTGGTACCGGGCCGGCTCCCGGCACGTGAACGTGATCGGGAACGTGGTCCTGACGCCCGAGGGCGACCGGGCGCGCGTAACGGACGTCCCGCCGGGGCGGGCGGCGTCGCTGTGCGGCAAGCGCCTCGACTGGCTAGAGCTCCCCAATCCGCGCGCGTGAGGACCGTGAGCGTCGCGATACCCGTGCTGAACGGCGGCGCGTCGTTCCGCGAGGTCCTGCCGGCGATCGCGCGCCAGCGGATCGACGCCGAGGTCGAGCTCGTGGTGGCCGACTCCGGGTCGACCGACGGCACGCGCGAGTTCGCGCTCGCCCAGGGCGCGAAGGTCGTGGACGTCGCCCCCGGCACGTTCTCGCACGGCGGCACGCGCAACCTGCTGATGGAGCACTCGTCCGGGGACCACGTCGCCTTCCTCACCGACGACGCCCTGCCGGCCGCCGACGACTGGCTCGAGCACCTGGTCGGCGGGTTCGCCGCCGGGCGCGACGTGGCGCTCGCCTATGGCCCCTACGTCCCGCGGCCGGACGCCTCGCCGATGGTCGCCCGTGAGCTGACCGAGTTCTTCGCCTCGCTGTCGCCGGACGGCAGCGTGCGGATCGACCGCGGCCTGCGGCCCGAGGACCGCCGGCCGGGGCCTGTCACGTTCCACACCGATGCCAACGGCTGCCTGGCGCGCTGGGCCTGGGAGCGCGTGCCGTTCCGGCAGATAGGGTCGGCGGAGGACCAGGCGATCGCGGTCGACATGCTCGAGGCGGGCTACGCGAAGGCGTACGTGCCGGGCGCCGCCGTCGTCCATTCGCACGACTACTCGTTGACCGGCTGGTTCGGCCGCTTCTTCGACGAGTTCAGGGCGCTGCGCGAGGTGTACGGGCACGTGGAGGAGGTCGGCCTGCGCTACACGCTCGGCACGATCCGCCGCAACGTGCGGCGCGACCGAGCCTACGCGGCCGCCCGCGGCGACGGCGAGGTGGCGCTGCGGTCGGCGGCGTTCCACTCCCTGCGCGCGGCCGGCGCCGTGCTCGGCACGCGCGCGGACCTCCTGCCGCCGCGCGTCCGGGCGTGGTGCTCGGCCGACGGCCGCACGGAGTTCCGGCCGCTCGTGGACGCGCGCCCGGTCTAGTCTGGGCGCCGATGCGACGCCTCGAGGCGCTGCGCGTCTTCCTCCTGGAGACCTTTGCGGGGCTCCCGAGGCGCGCGTGGCTGACGATCAAGTACCGCGGGCCGCGGCAGTTCGTGTTGCGGGCCCTCACGTTCCCGCTGCGGCTGACGCCGCTCGGGCGCCGCTTCGTGCCCGATCGCGCGCTGCCGGGCAACGCCCGCGCCCGCGGCTGGTACCGCGACAACTGGCGCCCGGTGACGATCGTGATCCCGGCCTACGGACCGCCCGAGCCGGCGATCGAGGCCGTCAGGTCGATCCGCCGCACGTGCGACCCGAAGCGCGTGGGCATCGTCGTGAGCGACGACGCGAGCCCGCCGCAGCACGCCGAGCGGCTGCGCGACGCGCTGGCCGGCAAGGCCGAGGTGATCCTGAACCGGGAGAACGGCGGCTTCGCCGTCAACGCGAACCGCGGGATCCGCGCGGCGCCGGCCGACCACGACGTCGTCCTGCTCAACAGCGACGTGGTGGCGCTGCCGGGCTGGCTCGAGGCGCTGCAGCACTCCGCCTACGGCGCCGACGTCGTCGCCATCGCCGGCGCCAAGCTGCTCTACCCCGACCGCACCATCCAGTTCGCCGGCACGATCCGCAACGCGGGCGCGCCCGAGTGGTTCGACCATCGCTATCGCTTCCGGCCGTCCGGCTACCCGCCGGCCAACCTCGGCGGCCCGGTGCTGGCCGTGACCGGCGCGTGCATGTACGTGAAGCGCGAGGCGATCGAGCGCATCGGGCTGCTCGACGAGCGCTACGGAATGGCCTACGAGGACGTCGACTGGTGCCTGCGCGCGTGGGAGGCGGGCATGCAGGTGGTGTACGACCCGCGCGCCACCCTGATCCACCACGAGGCGAAGACGCGCGGCGAGGAGCAGGGCGAGCGCGAGCTCGAGTCGCAGCGGCTGTTCTGGGAGCGCTGGGGCGACTGGTTCGACGCGCGCGAGGTGCGCACGCCCGACGGCCGGCTGCGGATCGTCTACGTGACCGAGGACACCGGCGTCGGCGGCGGCCACCGGGTGGTGTTCGAGCACCTCAACGGGCTGGCGGCGCGCGGCCACGAGTGCGAGCTGTACTCGCTCGACGGGCCGCCCGACTGGTTCGAGCTCGACGTTCCGGTGCGCCGCTTCGAGACCTACGACGAGCTGATGGACGCGCTGGGCGAGGTCGACGCGATCAAGGTGGCCACGTGGTGGAACAGCGCCGGCTCGGTGTGGGGCGCGTCGCTGCGCCGCGGCATCCCGGTCTACTTCGTGCAGGACATCGAGACCTCGTACTACCCCGACCGTCCCGACCTCGAGGCGAGCGTGCTGCGCAGCTACCGCGAGGAGTTCCGCTACCTCACCACGTCGAACTGGGTGGCGAGGGGCCTGCGCGAGCTGCACCTGTCGCCGACGATCGTGCCGCCGGGCGTCGACCTCGACACCTTCCGCGAGCTCGGCGTGCCGCGCGAGGAGCGCGTGCTGCTGTCGCTGGGGCGCAGCCACCACCTGAAGAACTTCGAGCTGACCGCGAGCGCCTGGCGCGCGATGCGCGAGCCGCGGCCCGAGCTGTGGCTGTTCGGCATCGAGCCGAAGCTGGCCGAGCCGCTCGGCGCGCGCTACTTCACGGCCCCCAGCGACGGGGAGGTGAACGAGCTGCTGAACCGCGCCACCGCGCTCGTCCAGACCTCGCGCCACGAGGGCTTCTGCCTGCCGCTGCTCGAGGCGATGGCGGCGGGCGCGCCGGTGGTCTGCACGGACGCGCACGGCAACCGCGACTTCTGCCGCGACGGCGAGAACTGCCTCATGGTCGCCGACGACCCGGCGTCGGTGGCGGCCGCGCTTGACCGGCTGTTCGCCGACCCCGAGCTGCGCGAGCGACTCGCGCGCGAGGGGCGCCGCACCGCCGAGGCCTACGGCTGGGAGCGCCGGATCGACGAGCTCGAGCGCTTCTTCGAGTCGGTCGCGCCGGCCGCGGCCACCGCCCGCGCGTGAAGGTCGCCTTCCTCGTCGGCGAGCTGGGCCGCTCGGGCGGCGCGGCCACGATCCGCTCGTACGCCCACGGCCTGCGCGAGCGCGGCTTCGAGGTCGACGTCCTCCCGGTTGGCGCCCTCCCCGCGAACGGCGACCGCTACGACGTTGCGATCGCCACCTGGTGGCCGACGGCGTTCCACCTCTGGCACGTCTCGGCGGACCGCCGCGCGGTCTTCCTCCAGAGCGTCGAGAGCCGCTTCTACGAGGAGCGCCACTGGTTCGAGCGCCTCGCCGCGGAGGAGGTGCTGGCGCTGCCGGTCTCGTACGTGGCGGTCGCGCACTGGATGCGGGAGCTGCTGGACGAGATCCGGCCCGACGCGGACACGCACGTGGTGCGCGGCGGGGTCGACAAGCACGTGTTCGTGCGCGACCACGCGACGCGCGAGGGTCCGCTGCGCGTGCTGGTCGAGGGCCAGCCGTCGATGTGGTTCAAGGGCGTGTCCGAGGCGCTGGCGGCGGTGCGGGCGATGCGCGAGCCCGCCGAGGTGACGGTCGTGGCCGGCGAGCCCGGCCACGCCGGCGAGCTGGACGCGCGGGTGGTCGGCGGGCTCGACCCGGACGGGATGGCCGGCCTGTACGCCGAGCACGACGTGATCGTGAAGCTCTCGCGGGTCGAGAGCCTGGGCCTGGGCCCGATCGAGGCGGCGCACGCTGGCACGCCCGCGGTCGTGACCCCCTACACCGGCCACGACGAGTTCGTGGTCCACGCGCGCAACGGCCTGGTGGTGGGGTTCGACGACGGGCCCGGAACGGCGCGGGCGCTCGACGCGCTCGCGCGCGACGGCGAGCTGCTGGCGCGGCTGTCGGCAGGCGCGCGCGAGTCGGCGCGCGCGTGGCCGTCGCCGGCCGACGCGGCGGACGGGTTCGCCGAGGCGCTGCGCGCCATCGCCGGTGAGCGGCCCGCCCCCGACGCCGACGCGTCGTTCGCCGCGCTGGCGCTGGCGGCGCGGCGGCGGCTGGAGCTCACGCGCGAGCACGTCCGGCAGGAGTCGTGGTACCGCCAGGCGTTCGACGACGCGACGGCGCACATCGGCGAGCTCAACGCGGCGATGCGCGACCTCGAGGCCGTGGTCGCGGAGAAGGACCGGCAGATCGACGCGATCCGCTCCGAGCGCGCGTACCGCGCCGCCGCCGCGGTGCGGCGCTTCCTGCCCGGGAGGGGCGCGTGAGCGTGCGGCTGGTGGTCGTCGCCGACC
>JBJMLK010000064.1:0-11276 GCA_045805345.1 Thermoleophilaceae bacterium
GGCCCTTCGAGAGGAACTTCGCGCAGTTCTCGCCCTGGGCGCCCCAGACGGTCACGTCGAAGTAGTTCGGCTTGTCGGTCCAGTTGCCGGCCTCGTCGCGGCGACGCGTGTTGCAGGCGATCCGGAGGCTGCAGACCGGTGTGCCGCCGCCGGTGTGCCGCAGCTCTGGATCGCGGGTGAGGTTTCCGGTCATGACGACGCGGTTGATGTTCGTTGCTGCCATCGACGGCGCTCCTTGTGCTCTCGGAAGTGGTTGGTCGAGAGTACATGTGGCGACCGCCGGAACGGGCGCGCGGTTGCGGAAAGTCGCCGGAATGTCGGCGCGTTTTCGCGAAGCCGTTACGAAAGGGGCAGAGCCGTCGCGGAGCGGACGGCGGGTGAGGCGGCGCGGGCCGGAAGCCGGCCTGGCTTACGCCGGCGGCTGCTCCGCCGGCTGCTCCCCCGACTGCTCAGGCGACTGCTCGGCCGGCTCCTCAGCGGGCGGCTCGTCGCTGACGGGGGCCGGCTCGCCCTCGGCGGGGGCCGGCTCGTCCTCGGCGGGGGCGGGGGCCGGCTCGTCCTCGGCGGGGGCATCCGCGGCCGCGCGCGCCGCGACGCGCGTGTCCTGCGGGCGCTCGCGGGTGCGCGGCGCCTCCTGGCGCGGCACCGGCGGCGGCGGCGAGCCGGGCTTCAGCCTGATAGTGCGGAAGCGCAGGACGCCGTCGGCGATCTTCAAGGCGTGGTCGAGACGCTCGAGCAGATCGCCGCCGTCGGTCTCGAACTGGAACAGGTGGTAGCCGGCCTCGGGCCGGTGGTCGATCTCGAACGACATCCGGCGCACGCCCCAGTCGTGCCGGCCCACCAGCGAGCCGCTCGACTGGATCATCGACTCGACGTTCGAGAGCACCTCGTTCTGCCGCTCCTCGGGCGCGTTCGGGTCGAGCATGAGCATGAGGTCGTAAAGCCGCTTCACGGCGGCGGAAGATAGCAGTGGACGGGGGGCGAACCCGCGCCGTTGCGGTCCTCTGGAGGGCATGGAACGGCGACGAGTCCGCTGGGGCAACGTGGGGCGGCTGGCAGCGCTCCTCGCCGCCGGCCTGCTGATCGCGACAGGACCGCGATCGTGCGAGAGGCGGGCGCCGGCGACTCCCCCGGACACGCTGCGCATCCACGCCGGGCCGCCCCGCGCCGGCGCCCAGCCTCTTCCTGCTTCGCCCGTACACCGGCAGGGTGGCGCTCCGCCCGGGCGCGCACGGCGCCCGGTGCCCCGCCGCCGCCGCCACCGCCGCCGGTCGCACCTCGTCGCCGCTCGGCGGCGCCGTCGCTCCGCCCACGGCGGGCTACCACGGCGGCATTCTGTGTCGTCGTCGCCGCCCCCCGCGCGCGCTGCTGCGCCACCGCCCGCTCCCGTGGCACCGTCGGCGGCGCCGGTCGTGCCTCGCCCCGCACCGGTCGCGCCGCCCGCACCGCCACCGCAACCGCGGCCGAAGGGTCCCGAGTTCCTCTGAAGCGTGGTAACGAGAGGTCGCAAGGCGACCTCTAACGACCACACTTACCGGAGCGCCGGTACCCCGTCGGGGCCGAGCCGGGCGCCTGCGCGCTTGGCGTCGATGTCGCGCAGCTGGTCGTCGACCCAGTCGCCCGGGTCGCGTGCCGAGATGATCTTCTTCAGCCCCTCGGCGCGGAACGAGCGCTCCTCGGCGGACATCGTCAGCGCGCGGTGGATCGCGTCGGCCTGCTCCTGGACGTCGAACGGGTTGACCGACAGCGCGAACTCGCCCAGCTCCTCGTGGGCGCCGGTGTTCTCGGACAGGAGCGACACGCCGTGGCGCTCGTTCACCAGCGGCCCCTCCTTGGCCACGAGGTTCATCCCGTCGAACATCGCGTTCACGATCAGCAGGTCGTAGTGCTTGTACGCGGCGATCGCACGCTCGAGGTTCTCCTCGAGCTTGAGGTCGATCGGCATCCAGTCGGTGGTCCCGTGCCGGTGGTTGACCACCGCCACGACCGCCTCGATCTTCTCCAGGTACTCCGCGTACTCGGGCACGTCCTGGCGCGACGGCATGAGCTGCGCGACAAACGTCACGTTCTCGTGGAATTCGGGGTGCTGCTCGAGGAACAGGTCGAACGCGCTGAACCCGCGCAGCACGTTCTTCGACAGGTCGGCGCGGTCCACGCGCAGGATCAGGTGGTCGCGCCGGCGGCTCAGCAGCTGGCGCTCGTACTCGTGCACCGCCGGGCGCTGCGCGGTGCGGGCGAAGGACGACGCGGAGATCGGCAGCGGATAGTGCCTGACCCACACCTCGCGTCCCTCGTGGCGCACGATGCCCGCCTCCTCGTCCACCTCGAGACCGAACAGCTCGCGGCAGCAGAGCAGGAAGTTGCGCCGGTACGCACGCGTGTGGAAGCCGATGATGTCGTTGGCGAGCAGGCCCTCGTAGATGTCCTCGCGGATGTCGGCGGGCAGGACTCGCCAGGCGTCGGGCTGGGTCCACGGGATGTGGATGAAGTGGTGCAGGAACAGGTCGGGCCGCGCCTGCCGGATCACCCGCGGCGCCGTGTAGAGGTGGTAGTCGTGCAGCAGCACGACCGCCTCGTCGTCGCCCACCTCGTCGAGCACCGCGCGCGCCAGGTCCTCGTTCACCACGCGGTAGCCCTCCTCGTAAGCGGCCACCTCCTGGCGGCGGATGTCCGGCGCGTTCGACAGGTCCCACAGGTAGTGCTGGATGAACCACAAGAGCGGGTTCGCGATGACGTTGTAGAACTGGTCGTAGGCGTCGGGGTCGCTCTCCACGAGCCGGATGCGGTAATGCGTGCCGTCCACGTCGCAGTCGAAGCTGCGGCCGCCGCGAGCGCGGCTCGCCTCCACGTCGCCGTCGGTCATGGCCGACGCCACCCAGAGCGCCTCCCGGTGGTGCACCAGGCCGGTGAGCGCCGTCACGAGCCCGCCACCGCCGCGCTGCACCTGCAGGTCGCCCTCGTCGTCGCGCTCGAACGTGGCCGGTCCCCGGTTGGAGACCAGTATCAGCTGGATGTCGCCATTCATCCCAGGTCGTTGAAGATACGCAGCCAGTCGCGCAGAAGACGGGGAGTGAGGAAGTGCTGCCTCACGTGCTCCTTACCCGCCCTGCCCAGCTGCTTCCCCAACTCGGGCTCCCGGAGGATCCTCAGCGCCCGGTCGGCGCACTCCTCCGGCGACTGGACCAGATAGCCCGTCGTCCCGTCCTGAACCTGGAGCGGGATCCCGCCCACGTCCCCGCCGATGAACGGCCGCGCCTTCCAGAGCGCCTCCGAGACCGTCAGCCCGAAGCCCTCGCGCGTGGACTTCTGGATCACGACGTCCGCCTGCGACTGGAACGCGTTGACCTCGATCGAGCCCACCTGGTTGAGGTTGTTGAGGATCTTGATGTCGGGATCGCCGCCCGCGTACTCCAGCGTGGAGTTGAAGAACTGCCATCCCTCGGGGTCGTCCGTGGCCATCGACCCGACCAGCGCGAGCTGAACCTCGGGCAGCTGCTCGGTCACCTGCCGGTAGGCGTCGATCACGCCCAGCGGGTCCTTCCACGGGTCGAAGCGCGACACCTGGCAGATCAGCGGGCGGTCGACGTCGACGCCGAACTGATCGCAGACGAACGCCGCGTCCTCCGGCGACAGCGCCATGTTCTTCGGCGAGAGCGGATCGATCGCCGGCGGAATCAGGTGGATCGGCCCCGCGCCGTTGAGGCCCGCCGGCACGTACCGGTCCAGGTGGTAGACCGACCCGTCGTACTCGTCGATCAGCGGCACAAGCCGCTTCAGCGTCGCCTCGTTGGGCGTCGAGAGGTCGATGTGGCAGCGCCAGACCCAGTGGCGCGCCTTCTCGGGCACGTGCCGCCTGATCGCCAGCGGCTGCGGGTCGTGGACGATGACCACGTCCCAGCCGCCGCCCAGCTCGCCCGCGTTGATCTCGTTGAACTTGTCGTAGACGTGCCACTCCTCGCCGTCCAGGTCCTGCGGGTTGCCCTGGAGCGCGTTGTGCATGAGCTTCGTGGCGTTGAAGAACTCCTCGCGGCCGATGATGATCTGCCACTCGGACTCGAGTCCCACGTCCCGCATCAGCGGCACGAGCGTGTAGAGGATCTCCGACACCCCGCCGCCGAACGCAGTGGCCGACAGGTGCAGCACCTTGAGGCCCTCGAGCTTCTCCGCGAGCGCGCGGATCTCCTCGATCAGGGGGCGCCCGACCAGGTGCGTGTAATCGGCCAGCGACTTATGCCCAACCCCTACCGGCTGCAGCATGGCGACGCTCCTTCGAGGATGACGGCCCGGCAGCCTACCCGCCGGCGAGGCGGCAGCTTACGTGCCTTCCAGGCCGAGCCGCTTGGTGAGCGTCATCGTGCCATCGGCGTAGTCGCAGTCGTCGGCCGTCGCGCCGATGATCGCGCGCGACAGCTCGCGCTCCTCCTCGGAGATCGTCGGCTGCTCGGCGCCGCTGACCTTCACCACTATCGCGTTGTCGGTGAGGTCGAACTGGAAGCTCATCTGCGGCGCCTCGCCGTCGCCGCGCGACTGTGCGCGGCGATCGCCGCCCATCAGGAACGAGGCGGCCTCGGTGATCGCGAGCTTGAGGTCGGCGGCGGCCTCGAGCTCGAGCGGCGCCAGGCGGCAGACCGCGGACAGCGCCAGCCGCGCCAGCACGACGTAGTCGGGCTTCGCCGGGATCGTGAGGTGGACGGTGCGGTCGCCGTTGGCCGATGACTCCATCGCGGCTTACCCTACCCCAGGTTGGGGGCATTCAGGCGTGCTATGCCCGCGGCGACCTCGGCCAGTATCCGCGCGTGCAGCGCGGCGTTCGCGCTCGCGACTATGGACATCTGGTAGTCGGCGCCCGAGCCGAGCAGCGGCCGGTCGTCGAGCGACTCGCCGCGCGCGTCGGTCACGACGGCGCCCGCCTCCTCGGCCAGCAGCACGGCCGCCGCGAGGTCGTACGGCGAGTTGTTGAGCACTGCGCCGCCGCCCACGCGCTCGAACTCGGCGCGCATCCCGGGCACCTCCTCGACCAGCAGCGGGCCGGGCTCGACGTATGCGTCGAGCTGGCCCGTGATCACGCGCGTGACGTCGAACGCCGCCGACCCGAGGTCGAACGTGCCGCCGCCCACCGACGACGCGTCGATCAGCTCGGCGAGCACCTCGGTGAGCGCGCGCGCCGGCCGGCCGCGGAAGCCGTAGGTCCAGAACATCCGGTCGAGGCGCTCGTTCGCCGAGAGCCGGACCGGCGGCGACTCGGCCATCCCGCGTCCGCGCTCGGCCAGGAACACCTGCCCCGACGGGATCTCGACCACGCACGCCACGGTCACCTCGCCCATCCGCACGCCGTCGCGCAGCGGGGCGGCGGCGACCGACACGCAGCACGACTCGAGCCCCGCCATCGCGGGCCGGGTGCCGTCGATCGGGTCGACCACGAGCACTGTCGACGCGCCGCCGCCGGCCGGCAGCACGAGGCCGCGGTCCTCGGAGTAGAAGGCCACGTCGGGCGCGCGCTCGCGCAGGAAGCCCTCGAGCCGGCGCTCGGCCTCGGCGTCGATCGCGAAGGTCACGTCGCCGCCCGACGCCTCGGCGTCGCCCTCGTGGGCGCGCCCGGCGTGCGATCCGAGCATCGGCAGGGCGGTGTCGCGCAGCGCCAGCGAGAGCTGGCGCACGAGCTCCCTGAGCTCCATCAGGGCCCTGGCGGGGCGCTCGCCGGCTTGTCCGGCCGCAAGCCCAGCTTGAGCGAGACGGTGCGTCGCTTGTCGCCGCGCACGACCGTGAGCCGCACGACCTCGCCGGCCCTGTGGCGCGCCACCACCTGGCCGATGTCGGTCGCGTCGTGCACTGGGTCGCCGTTGACCGCCACGATCACGTCGCCGCCGACTGGGATCCCGGGCTGCCCTTGGAACTCGATCTTGCCGTGGCCGCCCGACAGGCCGGCGTCCTTGGCCGGTCCGTCCTGCTCCACCTTCACCACGAGCGCACCGCGCGGCACGGACACGTGCAGGCGCTGCGCAAGCTGCGGGTAGAGGTCGGTGGTGCTCACGCCGACGTAGGCGTACGAGACCCGGTGCGGCGGCTTGCGGAGCTCGCTCAGCGATCGCTTGACGGTCTCGACGGGCACCGCGAACCCGACGCCCTCGCCGCCGCCGCCCGTCGACTGGATCTGCGAGTTCACGCCGATCACCTCGCCGTGCTGGTCGAGCAGCGGCCCGCCCGAGTTGCCGTGGTTGATCGCGGCGTCGGTCTGGATCGCGTCGCCGATGTTGAAGTTCGTGAGCGAGTCGATCGAGCGGTGCAGCGCCGAGACGACTCCGACCGACAGCGACTGCTGCTCGCCGAACGGGCTGCCGATCGCGGCCACCGGGTCGCCGACCGAGAGGTCGCGCGTCGAGCCGAGCCGCAGCGGCGTGAGCGTCAGGCCCTTCGGGTTGATCTTCAGCAGCGCGATGTCGCTGAACAGGTCGACCCCGACCACCCTCGCCGGCACGCGGTTGTGATTGGAGAACTCCACGTACACCGCCTTCGGCACCTCGAGCTTGGGCGGGTCGCCGCGCACCACGTGCGCGTTGGTGGCCACGTAGCCGCTGCCGTCGAGCACGAACCCCGAGCCGAGCGCACCCTGCGCGTGCCCGAGCAGGCGTCCGGGGGACACGCTGATGACCGTGACGACCCCCGGCCCGAGGCTCTCGTAGAGGCCCTTGGCGTCGAAGCGCCCGCCCTTGCCCAGCCCCTGGACCACGCGCACACGCGTCTTCTGCGCCGGCGGTCCCGGGCCCTGAGGCGCGGCCTGAGCCCTACTCCCAGCCTTATTCCCATCATCGCTGCTGCACCCCGCCACGAACAAAGCAGCGACGAGAACCAGGGACGCCACGAGACCCCGGCGGGGTCGATGTCCCTCCGAGGGACGCTCGCGGAGGGAGCGAAGCGACCGAGTCCCGAGGAGGGATGTCGACCCCGACGGGCTCACTGCCGCGAGCCGCCGGGCAGTTCGAGCACGAAGACCGTCCGCCCCGGCCGCGACAGCAGCTCCACCCGCCCGTCCATACGCTCGGCAAGCTCCTGCGCTATCGCCAGCCCGAGCCCCGACCCGCGCGCGGCATCGGCGGTGTAGAAGCGTTCGAACACCTGCGAGCGCGCCGCCGGCTCGATGCCGGGGCCGCTGTCCGCGACCGTGAGCTCGGCCGCGCCGTTCTGCTGCTCAGCGCTCACGGTGACGGTGGTGCCCTCGGGCGTGTGCCGGAGGGCGTTGTCGAGCAGGATACGCATGATCTGAGCCACCCGTTCGCGGTCGCAGCGGGCGGCCACCTCGCCGTCCGGCACGCGCAGCTCGAGCTTCGTGTGGTGCTGCGCCACGGCCGGCCGGAACTCGGCCGCCACCGCGGTGGCCAGCTCCCCGAGGTCCACGTCCTCGGCGTTCAGCTCGAGCGACCCGGCGTCGAGCCGCGACAGGTCGAGCAGGTCCACGGCGAGCTTCTGCAGCCGGTCCACCTGCTCGCGCATCGACCGCAGGAACTCGTCGCGCGTCTCGTCATCGAGCTGCTCGTCCTCGAGCAGCTCCACGAAGCCGCCCAGCGAGAAGATCGGAGTGCGCAGCTCGTGCGAGGCGTTGGCGATGAACTCCTTGCGCGCGCGGTCGACCCGCGCCAGCTGCACCTGCATCTCGTTGAAGGCCTGCGTGAGGCGACCGAGCTCGTCATCGCTCTCCACCGGCAGCGGCTTGACCTGGCGCCCCGCCGCGAGATCGCGCGCGGCGCGCTCCAGCCGCGACACGCGGTTCGCGAGGGCGCGCGCGACGAAGAAGCCGCTGATCACGGCGATGAGGAGGGCGACCGCGCTCGCCGCGAGCAGCCGGTTGCGCACCAGCCGCACGATCTCGGCCGCGTCGCTCTCGCGCGTGTAGAGGGCGATCCAGGCGGGACGGCCGCGATAGATCAGCGGGGAGGCGACCTCGACCGAGGCGTGCGTGCGCCGCGTGACCGTCGCGCTCGCCCGCTTCAACCGCAGCGCGCGCGCCGCGAGCACGGTGTCGGGGCGCACGGGCGTGCCGGCGTTCGAGTCGGAGATGACGTAGAAGCGCGGCGCGCTCGTGGTCGACGACTGCACGCCCAGCACGGTGAGCCGCGAGTTGGCCGTGTCGGCCACGGCGCGGACGTACTCGTCGAGGTCCTTGCCGAGCAGGTTCTTGCCCACGACCGTCTCGAGCTTCCGCGCCTGCGACACGGCGGAGCCGCGGAGGTCGGCGGCGCGCTGGTTCTGGAGCCGCGTCTGCAGCTGCGGGAGGAAGAAGAAGATGACGGCGGCGAAGCCGAGCGCGGTGATTGCGAAGAAGAGGAGCGCGAGCCGGTTCTGAAGCGACCGGGGGCGCGGCCTCATCTGTCGCGGAAGTGGTAGCCGACCCCGCGGACCGTGAAGATGAGCTCGGGGTTGGCTGGATCCAGCTCGAGCTTCTCGCGGAGGTGGCGAATGTGGACGTCGATCGTGCGCGGGTCCCGGAACGACGAGTCGCCCCACAGGCGCTCGAGCAGCATGCTGCGGCTGAAGACCCGGCCCGGGCTGCGCGCGAGCGCAGCGAGGATCTCGAACTCGACGTAGGTCAGCCGGACGGGCTCGGCGCGCAGCTCCACCTGCCGCTTGGCGAAGTCGATCGACAGGTCGCCGTGCACCAGCGGCTCGTCGGCGGCGTCGCCGTTTCGCGCCACGTTCGCGCGGCGCAGGACCGCCTTCACCCGGCTGCGGAACTCGCGCATCGAGAAAGGCTTGGTGATGTAGTCGTCGGCGCCCAGCTCGAGGCCCAGCACCTTGTCGAGCTCCTCCGCCTTCGCGGTGAGCATGATGATCGGGACCGAGCTCTTGGCGCGCAGCTGCCTGCACACGTCGAAGCCGTCCACCTCCGGGAGCATCACGTCGAGCACGACGAGGTCGAACTGCCCCTCCTGGAAGCGCGCCAGCGCCTCCCTCCCCGTGCTCGCGGGAATCACCTCGTACCCCTCCTTGCGGAGCGGATATGTGAGGAGAGTCTGGACGGACTGCTCGTCGTCGACCAGAAGAATCCTCGGTGCTTCACTCGACATCTCCCCGGTCTTAACAATCGAAAGTGTAGGTTGGAGCGAAGTTTGGTTCGAGAAAGGTGATAGAGCCCCGGCTCTACCGCGCCGCGTTCATCCCGGCGCTGCTCGCCATCGTCGTCGCGGCGTTCTCGCTCGAGAACCGACCGCGAGCTGTGCCTCAGGGTCTTCCCGCCGACGTGTTGTTCGAGGGAGCCCTCGCCTCCTCCACCGTGGGAGCGATCGTGCACGATGCGCCGGACCGCCGGGCGGGCAGGCCCGGCGACGCGCGAACCGCGCGCCGTGTGGCGTCGGCGTTCCGGCACTTCGGGTTCCAGACCACCGTCCAGCGCTTCGACGAGAGCGGGCACCGGCTGACCAACGTGATCGGCCGGCGACCCGGCCTGTCGCGCCACGAGATCGTCCTGCTCGCCTCGCGCGACGCCCTGTCCGTGCCCGACGCGACGAGCAGCGCCGCCGACACGGCGGCGCTGATGGAGGTCGCGCGGGTGCTCGAGGGCCGCGCGGCGCGCCGGACGATCGTGCTCGCCTCGGTCGACGGCGGGATGCTCGGCGACGCGGGCGCGCGCCGCTTCGTGCAGTCGATGGCCCACCCGGAGCTCGTCGACTCGGCGCTCGTGCTGTCGAACATGGGCGCGCCGCACTCGCGCGGGCCGCTGCTCGTGGACTGGTCGAACAACGAGGACCGCGGCAGCCTCGGCCTGCGGCGAACGGCCACCGACTCGCTGCGCAACGAGCTGGGCACCGACGGCGGGCCGACGGCGTCGCCGCCCGCGCAGCTCGGACGGCTGGCGTTCCCGATCGGGCTCGGGCCGCAGGGCGCGCTGCTCGAGCTCGGCCTGCCCGCGCTGCGGCTCTCGGGCAGCGGCGAGCGCGCGCCGCCGCGGGCGCAGCGCGACCTGGCCGACCTCCGCGGCGAGCGCTACGGCGCGCTCGGCCGCTCGGCGCTGCGACTCGTGTCCTCGCTCGACGCCGCGCGCAGGCCGCCCGACCACGGGCCGCGCACCTACCTGCTCGCCGGCGGCGGCGTCGTGCCCGCCTGGGCCGTGATGGCGCTGGCGGCGGCCCTGATCCTGCCGGCGCTGGTCGCGTCGATCGACGCCCTCGCGCGCGCCGGCCGGCGCAACGAGCACGTGGTCGAGTGGCTCATGTGGGTCGTGGCCGGCATGTTCCCGTTCGCGCTCGGACTGGGGGTGGCGGCGCTGCTCGTGCTGGTCGGGCTGGCGAAGGACGCGCCGCGCTCGCCGCTCGAGCCGAGCCTGGTCCCGGTGGACGGCGCCGCGATCGGCGCGATGGCGGGCGTGGCGTTCGTGGTGCTGCTCGCATGGGTCCTGCTCCGCACGCCGCTCGTGCGCCGCGGCGGCCTCCCGGACCCCACCGCGCCAGGCGCCGGCGTGGCGACGTCCCTGCTCCTGTGCGCCGTCGCCGTCGGACTCTGGTTCATGAACCCATACGCGGCGCTGCTCTTCGCGCTGCCGCTGCACTGCTGGATGCTGGCCACGCTGTCGCGGGTCGGCCGCGGGCTGCGGATCGCGCTGGTGGCGATCGGCCTGCTCCCCGGTCTCGTGGTGGCCGGCGCCTACATGCGCGAGCTGCTGCTCGATCCGCTCGAGTGGCTCTGGTACGTGTTCCTGCTCGTGACCGGCGGGCAGGTGGGAGTGCCCACCGCCCTGCTCATGTGCGTGGTCGGGGGGCTGTTCGCGGCCACGGCGACCATCGCCGTCGCGCGCTGGCGGGCCGACAGGCCGTCCGAGCCCGACCCCGAGGCGCCGCGGAGTCCCGCGCCACCGCCGGTTTTGATCAGGCCTTGAGCCCCCTCCACCGTAATTGCGGCCGTTTACGCCCCATCGGACTCGCGTTCGGGAGCAAACTGGGCGATCATGGGCCCATGGCAGTGGACCCGGACCTCAAGCAGCGCATCGCCGCGGGCGAGTACGTGGTCGACCCGCACGCGGTCGCGGCCGCGATGCTGCGGCGCGGCGCAGAGCGCGCCGAGGCCCGGCGGCTGTCACGGATGCTCGTAGCCGGCGAGCTCGACGGGCTCCCCGGTGGGCGCGACGAGCCGGGTGCCCGCGCCGGCCGCGACTGACCCGATCCACGTGACCGCGGTGCCGCCGTGGCGCGCGGCGGCCTCAGCCGCCTCGCGACGGTCCGGCGAGACCGTGAACAGCAGCTCGTAGTCGTCGCCCCCGGTCGCCGCAAGCTCGCGCGGGTCGCGGCCGA
>JBJMLK010000065.1:0-17621 GCA_045805345.1 Thermoleophilaceae bacterium
CTGGCGGCCGCGCTGATCCTCGGCGGAGCGCTGATGACGCTGGCGCTCCGGCTGAGCCGCCACGCCGTCCGGATGTCGGCCCTCCGGCTCTACCTCTTCTCGCTCGCCTACCTCGCGCTGCTGTTCGCGGCGATGGTGGCGGACGCGCGGCTCTAGTCGGCGTTCCGCGCCACCGCGGCGCGCCTTGCCCGGCCGCGTCCGACAAGCGATGACGGGTGAGCGAAGGGTGAGGGTCCATTTGTAGTGGCTATAGCCACCAGTAATGGACCCTCGTCTGAGCCGAGCCGAGCCGAGCCGAGCCGTGGCTAGCGGCGCCGGCGACGCAGCAGCGCCAAACCGACCGACACCAGCGACGCCGCCGCGACCGCGGCCGGACGGGCCCGGCGTCGGGGAGCCGGCGGCGGGACGACGCGCGCGGGCTGGCTCGGCGCCTGGTCCAGCACCTCCGTCGGGGGCTCGGGCTCCGGCTGAGCCTCCTCAGGCGCCGCCGCGGGCGGCCACCACACGGCCGCCGTTCCCGTCTGCTCGGCGAGGCGTGGAGCACCGGGCTCGTGGCGCCTGCGCCAGGCGACCACGGAGGCGGCCAGCAGGAGCGCCAGCAGCGCCAGCGCGGCCAGATACGGGCCGACGTTGGTGGAGCCCTCGCCGCCGGTCGCCACCACGCCGGCGCGCCTCAAGGCGCGGGCCGGGGAGTCGGCCGCTGTCCCGGCCGCGCCGGCGTCCGCGTCCGCCACAGCGCCGTGCCCCGCCGCGCGCGCGCGCCGCCGCGCCAGCTCGGCGGTGCTCGTGAAGGTCTGGCGCGACGCGAGCACGACCGTCGGCTCGAGCGCCGGTACGCCGGCGCCCGCGCTTCCGCCGAGAACGGCGCCGCCGTCGGAGCCTCCGCTCGCCTGCCCGCAGCCGCCCGCGCTGCCCACGGCGCGCAGCCGCCGCAGGCCTGAGCGCTCGAGCGTCGCCGCCCGGCGCGTGGAGATCCCCAGCCGCCGCGCCGCCTGCCTGAGCGACGCCGGCGCCGCACGGCCCAGGCCGGCGCGAATCGCCAAGACCCGTCCCTCGGCGGCCGGGAGCGCGTCGAGACAGCCGCTGAGGCGCTGGACGTCGCGGCGCAGATGCCGCTCGTGCGCGGCGCGCGCACGGGCGCGGTGCTCGGCCGCGGCGTGCAACTCGGCCCTGCTCTGCGGCCCGCGCGCGGACGGCGATCCCCGAGAGGGACCGAGCGGGGATGCCGCCCGCGACGGGTCCTGCGTCGGCGAATGCGCTCCGGGTCCATTGCTGGGTACGCCACTGCCAGCCGATGGGACCGCATCGCGGATCGCCGAAGGAAGCCGTGAGGAGGGAGCCGAGGACGTGTCGGGCACGGCGTGCGTGACATCGGGCACCGCGCCGGAGACGTCCGGGACCGCCCCGGACACGTCGGGAACCGACGGCGCCGACGGCACGTCGGGCACCGCGCCGCTCAGATCGGGGGTCGACTCGAGCTGCGAGCTCACGCCGCTCAGGGGCCCGCCCGACGCGCGGCCGACCGTCAGCGCGAGCAGCGCCACGGCCGCTACGACGAGCACCACGAGCCGGCGTCCGTTCCGAATCATCCTGCAAATGCCGTTCCCGGGTCCGCCCCGGAGTATGCGGCGCTAGCCGCGCCGGGCGCGCGAGAACTGGCGGGTGCTCTCCGACTGGTCGGCCCGGATCACGTGCATCACGGCGTTGATCAGCGCCAGGTGCGTGAACGCCTGCGGGAAGTTGCCGAGGTGGCGCCCCGTGGCCGGGTCGATCTCCTCGGCGTAGAGGTAGAGCGGGCTCGCGAACGACAGCATCCGCTCGCACAGCTCGCGCGCGCGCCTGTGCTCCTCGATCTCCGCCAGCGCCGAGACGAGCCAGAACGAGCAGATCGCGAACGTCCCCTCCTCACCCGAGAGTCCGTCGTCGGTCTCTTGCGTGCGGTAGCGCAGCACGAGCCCGTCCTCAGTCAGCTCTTCGGCGATCGCGAGGACGGTCTTGCGGATCCGCTCGTCGTCGGGGGGCAGGAAGCGCACGAGCGGCATGAGCAGCACCGAGGCGTCGAGGGCGTCGGTGTCGTAGTGCTGGGTGAACACGCCGCGGTCGTCGAGGCCGTTCTCACAGATGTCGTCCTGGATCTCCTTGGCGGCCGCGTGCCAGCGCTCGGCCAGCTCCGACTCCTCGCGCAGCAGCGCGAGCCGCGCGCCGCGGTCGGCCGCCACCCAGCACATCAGCTTCGACGACGTGAAGTGCTTCGGCTCGCCGCGCACCTCCCAGATCCCGCGGTCCGGCTTACGCCAGTTCTCGAGCGCGGCCTCCACCTGCTTCCGCAGCGTCGGCCAGACGCTCTCCGGCAGCAGGTCGCGCGAGCGCGTGTGCAGGTAGACCGAGTCGAGCACCGCGCCCCACACGTCGTGCTGGTTCTGGCGGTAGGCGCCGTTGCCGATCCGGACGGGCCGCGCGCCCTCGTATCCCGCCAGGTGGTCGAGCTCCGCCTCCTCGAGCTCCTTCTCGCCGCCTATCCCGTACATGATCTGCAGGTCGTCGTCGCCCTGTCCGGCGACCTCGGCCACGAAGTAGAAGAAGTCGTTGGCCTCCCAGTCGAAGCCAAGGGTGTAGAGGCCCCACAGCATGAACGTGGAGTCCCGGATCCAGCTGTAGCGGTAGTCCCAGTTGCGCTCACCGCCGGGCGTCTCGGGCAGCGACGTGGTGGCCGCCGCCATCATCGCGCCGGTCGGCGCGTAGGTGAGGCCCTTCAGGGTCAGCGCGCTGCGCTGGAGGTAGACGCGCCACGGGTGGTCCGGGAACAGCCCGTGGTTGAGCCACTGGCGCCAGAACTCCTCGGTGCGCAGCAGCCGCTTCGACGCCTCCTCGAAGTCGGCCGGCGGCGCGTGCCTGCTCCACGAGAGCGCGGCGTACGCCACCTCGCCCTCGCGCAGCGTGTGCCGCGCCCGGGCGCGGCGGCCTTCGAACCCGACCCGGAAGTCGGTCGTGAGCTTGAGCTGCACGTCCACGCCGTCGGCCGTGGCCACGGCCTCGTTGTAGCCCTCGCCGCTGTACTCCCACGTGGCGGGCGCGCGCCCGTAGTCGAACGCCGGCTCGCAGTCCAGGTGGACCTCGACGATGCCCTGCACGCAGAAGACCGTGCGCAGCAGCACGTGCTCGGCGTCGTCGTCGGTCGGCGTCCGGCGGTGGGTGTGCGACCGCTCCTGCTGGTCGTGCCACGGCCCGACGAGCAGCGCGTCGCGCACGATCAGCCAGCCCATGCGGGTCTGCCAGGTGGTCTCGAGCACGTTCGTGCCCGGCACGTAGCGGCGGCCCGCCGGCACCACCACGTCCGCCGGGCCGAGCCGGAAGCCGCCGGCGTCGCGGTCGAGCAGAGCGCCGAACACGCTCGGCCCGTCGGCGCGCGGCAGGCACATCCACTCCACGTTGCCGCTCGGCGCCATCAGCGCCACCGTCTCGCAGTCGGAGAGGAACGCGTAGTCGGCGATCGGCGGGAACGGGCTGCGACCCGTGTACTCCTCGACGACTGTGCGGACGGCTGCCGAGGCTTCCATGCCTACAGGCGCGACGCGGCCGCGCGGTCGAGCAGCAGGACGAGCTCGCCGGAGTGCGGGCGCACGAGGCTGGCGGGCACGTCGTCGCTCGGCTCTCCGCCGCCGAACGCTCGCGCCACGGCCTCCGCCTTGCCGTCGCCGCTCACCAGGAAGACCACGGTGCGCGCCGCGTTGATCACCGGCAGCGTGAGCGAGATCCGCGGCACGAAGGGCTCGTGGCCCGCCTGCTCGACCCCGACCACCGCGCGGTCGCCCACGCGCAGCGTCGGCTGGCCGGGAAACAGCGAGGCCACGTGCGCGTCGGGGCCCAGGCCCAGAAGCACCACGTCCAGGCGGGGCAACGCCTCGCCGAGCGTCTCGCGGAGCTCGCGCTCGTAGTCGTCCGCGCCCGCGTTCGGCCCGTCCTCGCCGCGCATTCGCTTCACGGCCGGCGCTCCGCCCCCGATCCGGTCGAGCAGGGCGGCCTTCGCCATCCCGTAGTTCGAGCGCTCGTCGTCCGGCGGCACGCAGCGCTCGTCGCCGAACCAGAGCGTCGCGCCCGCCCAGTCCACGTCCATCTCCGCCGCCAGCTCGTAGGCGCGGCGCGGCGTGCTGCCGCCGGTGAGCGCGACGTGGGCGCCGGACGCCGCCGCGGCCACGAGGCGCCTCGCGCACTCCTCCGCGGGATCGTCAAGGACCAGCTTCTCGGTCATCAGCGCGACAGCATCGCGGACGCGGCGGCCAGCGCGGGCCCGTACGTGGGATCGCGCAGCAACGCCTGCCTGATCCCCTCGCCGAGGATGCCCGTCTCGCCGCGCGAGGCGCCGAGCACCACGTACTTGGACTCGCGGCCGTCGCGCAGCTGCCGCTTGGCCGCCAGCCCGCCGGGGCCGCGATCGAGCGACAGGGTCATTCCGGTGCTCGTGTCGAGCGTGATCCCCGCGAGTCCCGGCACGTCCTGGCGGTCGTCGGACTCGAGCCGCAGCCGCACCTCGTGCTTACGCGTGCTGGCGCGGGAGTGCATCGTGCCGTTCTGGCGCGTCATCGGGCCGGGCTTCCAGTGGAGCCGCGAGGCCATCCAGCCCAGCAGCAGCAGCCCGCTGATCTCGGAGTCGGGGCGGTGGCGCACCACCACCTCGTCGATCCGGTCGAGCGCAGGCCGCCACTGCCCAGGGTCGAAGCTCGAGGCGATCCGCTCGCGCCACGGCGTGGAGCGCAGCCAGGCCAGGTCCACCACGTAGCCAGTCTCGAGCAGCTGCTCGGCACGGGCGATCGCGGCGGCGGGGTCCGGCGCCTCCACGGAGTCGAGCAGCACGACGTCGGCCAGCGCGGTCAGCGCGTCGACGGCCTGGTCGTGCCCGTGCGGCGACCAGACCACCGTGGTCAGGTCGGGCACGATCAGCGGGTCGACGATCGAGGCGAGGCCGTGCACCTGCTCGGGCCCGATGTCGACCTCCACGCGCTCCTCGCAGACCACCAGCGACCCGGGGCCCGGGTGGGTGTCCTCGCAGCTCATCGTGGCCCACGCGTCGAGCTTCGTCCGGCCGGGCTCGACGGCGCACACGATCGTCCGCGACGGGTGGAAGCGGCCGAGCCGCTCCAGCCTGTTGACGATCTCGCCGCGCCACTCGCGGTCCACGATCGCCACCATGTTGAGCACGCGCGCGGGCGCGTAGGCGTCGCTCTGCTTGTGCTGCTCCTCGAGGAGGTGGCGCAGCGCCGCCTCGATCGCGCTCGGGGTCGTCCCCTCCGCGCTCCAGACCCCTGGGGTCTCGAGTCCGGTCAACGAGCCGCTCTCACAACTGCCTCCACGTGTCGCCCGGCTCGAGCAGCTCGTCGGCCTCGGCCGGCCCCGACGAGCCGGCCGGGTAGGTGGGCAGCGGCCCCGGCGTCTGCGACCAGGCCTTGAGGATCGGGTCGCAGATCCGCCACGCGGCCTCCACCTCGTCGTTGCGCGCGAACAGCGTCGCGTCACCGCGCATGGTGTCGAGGATCAGGCGCTCGTACGCCTCCGGCGACTGCGACATGAACGACGTGCCGTAGAGGAACTCCATGTTCACCGGCCGCACCGCCATGCGGGCGCCCGGGATCTTGGCCGCGAGCGACAGCGACACGCCCTCGTTGGGCTGCACCATCATGATCAGCTGGTTGGGCTCGACCCCCAGCGACCCCTTCTGCTTGAACGCGAGGTGCGGCACCGGCTTGAGCCGCACCACGATCTCGGTGTTCTTGCGCGCCAGGCGCTTGCCGTGCCGGAGGTAGAACGGAACGCCGGCCCAGCGCCAGTTGTCGATCTTCAGCTTGACCGCCGCGAACGTCTCGGTGGCCGAGTCGTCGGGCACGCCGTCCTCGTCGAGGTAGCCGGGCACCTCGTCGCCCGCGGCCATCCCCGCCACGTACTGCGCGCGCACGGCCATGTTGGGCACGTCCTCGACCGTCGGCGCCGGGATCGAGCGCAGGATCTTCACCTTCTCGTCGCGCACCGGGTCGGCCTCGAACGACACGGGCGGCTCCATCGCCAGAAGCATCAGGAGCTGGAGCATGTGGTTCTGGATCAGGTCGCGCAGCGCGCCGGACTTGTCGTAGTAGCCGGCGCGACTGCCGATGCCGAGGTCCTCGGCCGCCGTGATCTGCACGCTCTGCACGTACGACCGGTTCCAGAGCGGCTCGAAGATCATGTTCGCGAAGCGCAGGACCAGCAGGTTCTGGACCGTCTCCTTGCCCAGGTAGTGGTCGATGCGGAAGATCTGGTTCTCGCGGAACACCGACAGCAGCTCGCGGTTGAGCGCGAGCGCGGACTCGAGGTCGGTGCCGAACGGCTTCTCGACGATCATCCGCACCTCGGCGTCCTCGTGCTTGTGCAGGCCGCGGTCGCCCAGGGCCTTGGCGATCACCGGGAAGAACGAGGGCGCCGTGGAGAGGTAGAAGAGCCGGTTGAACGCGATCCCGGCGTCCTGGTCGTACTGGTCGAGCACGCCGCCGAGGCGGTCGTACATGTCGTCCTGGTCGAACGACCCCGCCACGTAGCGCATGCCCTCGACCAGCGACGAGAGCACCTGATCGTCCGGCGGGCGGCGCGAGAACTGCTCGATCGACTCGCGCGCCACGGTCTGGAACTGCTCGTCGGTCTGGTCGCCGCGCGAGACGCCCACGAGGTTGAACCGCTCCGGCAGCGCCCCCTCGTGCGCGAGGTTGTAGATCGCCGGCAGCAGCTTGCGCTTTGCGAGGTCGCCCGTGGCGCCGAAGATCACCAGCGTCGTCGGGTGAACCGGCAGCCGCTCGAGCCCCTCGACGAGCGGGTTCTCCTGCTGCCCCTGAGCAGTTTGCTCGGCGACCGTGGCCATCAGCCCGACACCTTCTCCACCGCATGCCCGCCGAACTGTGCGCGGAGGGCCGCGTTGACCTTCGCCGCGAACGCGTTCTGCCCGCGCGAGGAGAAGCGCTCGAAGAGCGACGTGGTGATCACCGGCATCGGGATCCGCAGGTCGATCGCGTTCTCGACGGTCCAGCGCCCCTCGCCGGAGTCCTGCACGAACGGCTTGAGGTCCGCGAGCTCGTTGCCCTCCTGCTCGAAGGCGAGCGCCGCGAGCTCGCACAGCCACGAGCGCACCACCGAGCCCTGCATCCAGAGGTGCGCGATCTTCGCGTTGTCGAGCTCGTACTCGCAGGCATCGAAGAGCGAGAAGCCCTCGGCGTAGGCCTGCATCATCCCGTACTCCACGCCGTTGTGGACCATCTTCACGTAGTGCCCGGCGCCCACCGGCCCGAAGTGGCCCCAGCCCGGCCCGTGCTCCTCGGTCTCGGGCGGCGCGAGCACGTCGAGGATCGGCGCGAGCCGCTCGACCGCCTCGTCGGGTCCGCCGACCATCATGCAGTAGCCGACCTTGATGCCCCAGACGCCGCCCGAGGTCCCGACGTCCACGTAGTGGATCCCCTTCGGCTCGAGCATCTCGGCGCGCCGCTTGTCGTCGATCCAGCGCGTGTTGCCGCCGTCGACGACCGTGTCGCCCTCCTCGAGCAGCTCGCCGAGGTCGGCCACCGTCTTCTCGGTCGGATCGCCGGACGGCACCATGACCCACACCGTCCGCGGCGCGTCGAGCTTCGACACGAGGTCCTCGAGCGACGACGCTCCGGTGGCGCCGTGGCCCTCGGCCTCGCTCACCGCCTCGCCGCTGAAGTCGAACGCCACGACCTGATGGTCCGAGTCGCGATGAATGCGATGGACCATGTTGCCGCCCATCCTTCCGAGCCCAACGAAGCCGAGCTGCATCAGAGCATCTCCTTGATCTTCTCGGTCAGCGATTCGAGCGCCTCGGCCGGGTCGCCCTCCAGGCGCACGCGCTCGGCCGGCAGGCCATGGGTGCGCAGCGTCTGGAGGTCGCCGGTCGCCTGCGCGTTCTTCAGCGTGCCGAACGTGTAGCCGGCGCCGGGGATCTCCACGTCCTCGTCGCCGTCGTGTACCAGCTGGAGGAACACCCCGGTCTTTGGGCCGCCCTTGTGGAGCTGCCCCGTCGAGTGGAGGAAGCGCGGGCCGTAGCCGAACGTGGTGGTGGCCTTCGTGGCGTCGCGGATCGCCGTGCGCAGGCCATCGACCGCCCTGTCGAAGCGCTCCGACGGCTGCACGTAGCCCATGATCGCCACGTAGTGCGGCGGCTCGGCCTGCTGGAGGAGCGTGCGGAGCCCCTCGTCGTCGGCACCGGGCTCGTCGGGCAGCTCGCCCTCGGCGGACCACTGCTCGAGCACCTTGGCCGTGTTGTCCTTGGCCTCCTGCACGTTCGGCTGGTCGAACGGGTTGATCCCCAGCACCCAGCCCGCCACCGCGGTCGCGAACTCGGCGAAGAAGAAGATCCGGCCCAGGTCCTCGGGGCCCGCCACGTCGAGCGTGAACACCGGGTGGCCCGCCTTGGCCAGCTCGGTCATCTCGCTGGCGAAGCCCGTCTCCGGCGCGTCGGACTGCTGGAGGTGCACGAACACACGGTCGTCGCCGTAGGTGTCCGGCTCCCCGAGCGGCTCGCCGGCCACCGGCAGGATGCCCTTGCCCTCCTTGCCGGTCGACTCCGCGATCAGCTGCTCGACCCAGAGGCCGAAGCTGCCGATCGGCTCTGCCACCGCGAACGTGAACTTGTCGCGCCGGTGCTGGGCCAGCTCGCCCATCGCGATCCCGAGCCACAGGCCGGAGTTGTTCGAGCTGTGGTCGTAGTGCTGGCACGCCTGCTCGGCCACCTGGGCGCGCTCGAGCACGGCCTCGACGTCCACGCCCATGAGCGCGGCCGGCACGAGCCCGAAGTACGACAGCGCGGAGTAGCGGCCGCCGATCTCGGGGTCGGCCAGGAACGTGTGGAGGAAGCCGTGCTGCTTGGCCAGGTCGGCCAGCGCGGTGCCGGGGTCGGTGACCGCCACGAAGTGCTTGCCGGCCTCGTCGTCCCCCACCGCCTCGCGCACGCGCTCGAAGAAGTACGCGAACTGCGAGCGGGTCTCGATCGTCCCGCCGGACTTGCTCGACACCACGAACAGGGTCTTCGCCAGGTCCACCGCCCGCTCGGTCGCGAGGATCGCGCCGGGGTCGGTCGTGTCGAGCACGTGCAGAGTCATCCCGCCGGCCGAGTCGCCGAAGCTCTGGCGGAAGACCTCGGGCGCGAGGCTCGAGCCGCCCATGCCCAGCAGCACGGCGTCGGTCAGGCCATCGCCGCGGCACGCCTCGGCGAACTCGCGCAGGTCGCCGGCCGACTCGAGCATGCGGTCGGAGATCGTGAGCCAGCCGAGCCGGTCGCCGATCTCCGGCCCGGGACCGCCCCAGAGCGTCTCGTCGCGCTTCCACACGCGCCGCGCCACGTCCTCCCCCGCGGCCTTCTTCACGCGGTCGGCGATCGCCGGCTCGAGGTCGTCCGGGATCACCGACTCGATCGTCTCCGGCTTGCCGGTCACGACGGCCTCGCGCTTGCTCTCGACGCCCGCCAGGAGCTTGTCGAGCGCGACCACGAAGAGGTCGACGCCGTCGCGCAGGAGCTTCTCGGTCACCTCGTCGATGTCGATGCCGGCGTCGGCCAGCTTGCCCATCGCCTGCTCGACGTCGTCCGCCGACACGTCCGCCGTGGCGCCGCTCACCTCGAGCTTCTCGCTCGCCGCCATCATCGTCGGCATCGGCATCGTGTTCACGGTCTCGGGCGCGACGAGCTCCTCGACGTAGAGCGTGTCCGGGTAGCGCTCGTTCTTCACGCCCGTGGACGCCCACAGCGGCCGCTGCACCGGCGCGCCCGCCTCGAGCAGCTTGGCGAAGCGCTCGCCGTGGAAGAGCTCCTTGTAGCGCACGTACGCGGCGCGGGCGTTCCACACGCCGGCCGTGCCGAGCAGGTCCTCCGGCGCGCCTGAGGCCTCGAGGCGCTTGTCGACCTCGGAGTCGACGCGCGAGACGAAGAAGCTCGCCACCGAGTGGATGTCCACCGACTCGCCGGCCTCGTGGCGGCGCTCGAGGCCGCGGATGAACGCCTCGGCCACCGCCTCGTAGGCCGAGACGGCGAACAGCAGCGTGACGTTCACGTTGATGCCCTCGGCGATCGCCTGCTCGATCGCGGGCACGCCCTCGGGCGTGCCGGGGATCTTGATGAACAGGTTCGGGCGGTCGACGCGCTTCCAGTAGTCGCGCGCCTGGCGCAGCGTCTCGTCGGTGTCGCGCGCGGCCTCCGGGCCAACCTCGAGCGACACGTAGCCGTCCACGCCGCCGGTCTCGTCGTACACGCCGCGCAGCACGTCGCAGCCGAGCCGCACGTCGGTCACGGCCACCTCGTCGTAGATCTCGCGCGCGCCGTGGCCGGCCTCCGCGAGCTCGACGATCTGGTCGTCGTAGTCGGAGCTGCCGAGGATCGCCTTCTCGAAGATCGCCGGGTTCGACGTGACCCCGCGCAGCGAGTACTCGTCGATCAGCCGCTGCAGCTCGCCGCCCTCGATCATCGACCGGCGGATCTGGTCGAGCCAGACGCTCGTCCCCGCCGCCGTGAGCGCCGCGAGTCGCTCGTTCACACCTACGGTGACGCTCATCCCAACCCCCTAGCTCCGCGCGCCGGCGCGGTCCATCACGGACCGCCCCAGCTCGACCAGCTTGTCCGAAGTTATCCCGAAGTGCTCGTACACGTCCTTGGCCGGGCCCGACTCGCCGAACGTGTGCATGCCGAGGAACGCGCCGTCCGGCCCGATCCAGCGGTCCCAGCCGAGCCCTACCGCCGCCTCGACCGCGATGCGCGCCGCCGCCGACGGCGGCAGGACCTCATCGCGATAGCCGTCGTCCTGCTCGGCGAAGGTGTCCATGCACGGCATCGACACCACGCGCACGCCCACGCCGTCGGACTCGAGCCGTGCCGCGGCCTCCACGCACAGCGAGACCTCCGAGCCGGTGCCCATGAGGATCACGTCGGGGTCACCGCCGTTCGAGCTGTCGCTCAGCACGTAGGCGCCGCGCTCGATGGCGTCGTCGGGCACCTGCCCCGGGTCGAGCACCGGCAGGTTCTGGCGCGACAGGGCGAACGCGGTCGGCGCCTCGGTCTGGCGCAGCGCGAACCGCCAGCCCAGCGCCGTCTCGTTGGCGTCGGCGGGCCTGATCACGTTCAGCCGCGGGATCGCCCTGAGCGCCGCCAGGTGCTCGACCGGCTGGTGCGTGGGGCCGTCCTCGCCGAGGCCGATCGAGTCGTGCGTCCAGATCCAGATCGACGGCAGCTTCATCAGCGCCGAGAGCCGCACGGCGCCGCGCATGTAGTCGGAGAACGTGAGGAAGGTGGCGCCGTAGGCGCGCAGCCCCTGGAGCGCGAGCCCGTTCACGATCGCGCCCATGCCGTGCTCGCGCACGCCGAAGCGCAGGTTGCGACCGGAGTAGTCGTCGCGCGTGACCTCGCCGCCGTCGTCGATGTCGGTGTTCGTCGAGCTGGCGAGGTCGGCCGATCCGCCGACCAGGTGCGGCACGCGCTTCGCCGCCCACTGGATCGCCGCGCCCGAGGCCTTGCGGGTGGCCATCCCCTTCTCGTCGGCGTCGAACTTCGGCACGTCCTCGTCGAAGCCGGCCGGCATCTCGCCGCGCTGGATCGTGTCGAAGAGCTCGGCCTGGTCGGAGCTCGACTCGCGCCAGGACCGGTAGCGCTCGTCCCACTCCCGCTCCAACTCGGCGCCCCGCCGGCAGCAGCCTCGGAAGTGCTCGAGGGCCTCGTCGGGCACGTAGAACTGCTTGTCCGGATCCCAGCCGAGCCTCTCCTTGGTGGCGCGCACCTCGTCCTCGCCGAGCGGCGACCCGTGCGCCGAGGTGGTGTCCTGCTTGTGCGGTGAGCCGAAGCCGATGTGCGTGCGGATCAGGATCAGCGACGGCCGGTCCTCCACGTCCATCGCGGCGCGCGTTGCCTGCTCGATCTCGTCCGGATCGTTGGTCTCGCCCAGGTTCTGGACGTGCCACCCGTAGGCCTCGTAGCGCTTCGCCACGTCCTCGGTCATGACGACGTCGACCGGGCTCGCGAGCTGGATCTTGTTGTCGTCGTAGAAGGCGATCAGGCGGCCGAGCCCGAGGTGACCGGCCAGCGACGAAGCCTCGGAGGCGACGCCCTCCTGCATGTCCCCGTCGCTTGCGATCGTGAAGGTGTGGTGGTCCACGATGTCGCCGAAGCGCGCGTTCAGCATGCGCTCGCCGAGCGCCAGGCCGACGGCGTTCGAGATCCCCTGCCCGAGCGGACCGGTGGTCACCTCGATGCCCGGCGAGTACTTGCGCTCGGGGTGACCGGCCGTGGGCGAGCCCACCTGGCGGAAGCTCTTCAGGTCGTCGAGCGTCATCGGGTAGCCGGTCAGGTAGAGCATCGAGTAGAGGAGCATCGACGCGTGGCCCGCGGAGAGCACGAAGCGGTCGCGGTTGGGCCAGTCGGGGTTGGCGGGGTTGTGGCGCATGACCCGCGTGTAGAGCACGTACGCCAGCGGCGCGAGGCCCATCGGCGCGCCCGGGTGACCCGAGTTGGCCTTCTGGACGGCGTCCATCGAGAGCGTCCGGATCGTGTTGACGCACAGCTCGTCGAGCGCCCTCGTGTCGGTGGCCGTCGTGCTCATCCAACCTCCTCCCTCGGTGGTGAACCGGGAGTATCGCCGCTGAGGCCAAGCTCCTGGGCCGCGAGTAGCCCGGCGCCGATCACGCCGGCGTCCTTCCCCGCCTTCGCTACGGAGATTCGGGCGCGCTCTGCGAGCGCCGGCAGCGCGCGGGCGCGGAACTCCGACTCGGCGGCGGGCAGGAACAGGTCGGCCGCCCCGGACAGCCCGCCGCCGATCACCACGTGGTGTGGCTCGAAGACGTTCACGAAGTTCGAGATCCCGACGCCGAGCCAGCGGCCCAGCGTGGCGAGCAGCTCGACCGCGTCGCCGTCGCCGTCGCGCGCACGCTCGACCACCTCCTTGCCCTTCACCCGCCGGCCGGCGGCCGCGCTCGCCTCGCGCTCGAGCGCGGTGCCGCTGCAGAGCGCCTCGAGGCAGCCGCGGTTCGGGCACGCGCCGGGGCACTCCGGCCCGTCGGCGTCGACCACCACGTGCCCGAGCTCGGCGCCCAGCCCGGACGATCCGCGAAAGATCCGGCCGTCGATCACCACGCCGCCGCCGACGCCCGTGCCGAGGGTGAGCATCACGAGGCTCTGCGCCGGCGCATCGTCGGTGACCTGCGCCTCGGCGAGCGCGGCGCAGTTGGCGTCGTTGTCCACGTAGACGCGCGTGCCGAGCCGCGAGCCGAGCTCGTCGCGCAGCGACACGCCCTCGAGCGGGATGTTGACGCTTGAGACGACCCGCCCGCTGGCGAAGTCGATCTGCGAGGGGACGCCGATCCCGACAGCGTCGATCGCCCCGCCGTCGCCGGCGACATCGCGGACCACGGCCTCGAGCTCGTCGAGCAACCCGGCAGGGCTCGAGAGGTCCGTGGGCCACTCCGCCATCCCCCCGGCCTCGCCGCCGGACACGCGTCCCGCGGCCACCTTCGTTCCTCCCACGTCGACCCCGACGACGGCTGGCTCCGGCATGGCGTAAAGCTATTGAAAGACCGCTCCCGGGCGCGCCCCGCGGCCTCCGGTCCGTGGCGATGTGGTAGAACCGGGCGCGTATGGACCGGCGGCTCGCCAGCAAGAACCTGCGCACGGCGCTCATCGCGGGCGCGATCTGCTTCCTCGTCTTCGGCGCGGCGTTCTTCGTCGCCTCGGTCTACTAGCGATGGCCGAGCAGCTCGAAGGCGGCTCGCTGCCGCCGCCCACCGAGGAGGTGCACCTCCCCGAGCCGTCCTACCTGCCGGTGCTCGTGGCGTTGGGCATAACACTCGCCCTTGTGGGCGTCGTGCTGACCTGGTTCCTTACGGGGCTGGGCCTGGTGATCTTCCTCGTGGCGGCGGTGCGCTGGATCCGCCAGACGCGCGAGGAGATGGCCGAGCTTCCGCTGGAGCACTAGGCCGGGGCCGTGGCTGGCGGGTCCTGCCGCAGGTCAGCATTCCCCTCCCGCCTCCAACCTGCGTAGCGTCGCCGGGAGGGGAACGCCGACACTGCGTCACCCGCCCGATCGGCGGGGCTGTACTTCTCTTCAGGTCGGCTGGCGGTGTACTACGCGCGGGAGCGCGCCGTCTCCACGGGCGTCGAGGCCCCGGAGCCGGTCCAGCAGCGCACGATGTCGCGCATCGAGAGGACGCCGACGGTCTCGCCGCCCTCCACGACCACGAGGTGGCGGAAGCCGCCGCGCACCATCGCCTCCGCGGCGCGCTCGAGCGACCAGTCGGGTGCGGCGAAGGTCAGGTGCTCGGAGAGGTGCTCGCAGACCCGCTCGGAATCGGGGTCCTGCCCGTCCCCCAGCGCCAGGAGGATGTCGCGCTCGGTGATGATCCCCGGGCCCGGCTGCTCGGGGTCGAGAACGACGGCGGCGCCCACGCCGCGGCGGGCCATGAAGCGAGCGGCATCGCGAAGGCTGTGGTCGGGACCGACCGTCAGCACGACCTCGCTCATGCCCTCCCTTACCTGCATGCTCCTCCCCTCATGTGCCGATTGCCGCAAGACTAACGCAGCAGGCAAATACTGCGTTTGCAGGATTGAAAGCGCACCCTCAGCGCTCTTATATCTGCTGCAAATGAGCGGTAACGCGCCCGGCCTGCCGCCAAACGAGTGCCTGCGCGCCAGAGAAAGAAGATTCCTCTCCCAGGTGAGGGATTTTCTTAACCACGCAAGTGATCCGCCGGGCAGAATCGCCCCGTAATCCCCACCAGATAAATGGCCATCCGATCCGGAACAGTCCTCAGACGCCGCGCCCTCTACGAGGAGGCCGTCGAGATCATCGAGCGCGAGTACGCGAGCGACCTCGAGCTCGACGCCGTGGCTCGTCGCCTCGCCACCTCGCGCCGCCAGCTTCAGCGCGCGTTCTCCGAGGCCGGGCAGACGAGCTTCCGCACGCTCCTCGCCGAGGTCCGCATGCGGCGGGCGCTCGAGATGCTGCGCGAGGGCTCACTTCCCGTGCGCGAGGTGGCCGGACGCGTCGGCTACCGCCAGGCCGCCCAGTTCGCCAAGACCTTCCGCCGCCACCACGGCCGGCCGCCGTCCAGCTTCCGCCGCGAGGGTCGCCAGGACCCCGAGGTGGGCGGCAACCTCGACGGCAACCGGCCGTCGTTCGCCTACTCGACCGCCTCGGCCTGAGGCGCTCGCAGCGGCCCTTCGGGGGGTCGCGGCAGTAGACTCGCGCGCCGTGCGAGCCCGCCCCAGGTCTGCCCATGCCTAAGAGTCCGCTCGCGCGGATGTTCCTGTACGGGGCGATCGCCTCGGTGATCCTCACCGCGATCTCGCTGTCGATCGACTGGTTCCCGACGGCGGCGAGCTCGAGCGCCCACGAGATCGACACGCTCTACGACGTCCTGCTGATCGTCTCGGTCCCGATCTTCGTCCTCGTGATGACGGTCGCGATCTACAGCGTCGTCCGCTTCCGCGCCCGGCCCGGCGACACCGGCGACGGCGCGCCGATCCACGGCAACGCGCGGCTCGAGGTGGTCTGGGTCGTGATCCCGTTCATCCTCGTGGCCGGTCTGGCCGCCTACGCGTGGATCACGCTCAACGACATCGAGGAGAAGCAGAAGAACGAGATGGTGGTGGACGTGACCGGGCAGCAGTTCGTTTGGAGCTACCGCTACAAGGCGCCGAACGGCAGGTCCGTCCAGGCCAGCCAGCTGACGCTCCCCGTCGACCGGCCGGTGAAGTTCGAGATCCACACCAAGGACGTGATCCACTCGTTCTGGATCCCCCAGTTCCGGCTCAAGCAGGACGCGGTGCCCGGCATCACCACCAGCTGGCGCGCGACGCCCAACCGGATCGGCACCTACGAGGTCGTCTGCACCGAGCTGTGCGGCGTGGGCCACGCGGCGATGCGCAGCAACGTGCACGTGGTGCCCAAGCAGCGGTTCGTCGCGTGGCTGAACCATCAGGCCGGCGTGACCGCCCAGGGACCCGGCGGCGGGCCGGGCACCTCGAAGGGCCCAGCGGCGAGCGCCGGGGCCGCCGGCAAGCAGGTGTTCGCCTCCAACGGCTGCGGCGGGTGCCACAAGCTGGCCGCCGCCGGAACGAGCGGGACGGTCGGCCCGGACCTCGACAACGTGGTGGCCGACGCCGCGAAATACGCCAAGGGAAAGAGTCCGGCGGATTACATTCGGAACTCGATCGAGACCCCCGGCGCCTTCACGGTGCCAGGATTCCCGAAGGGTACGATGCCGGACACGTTCAAGCAGCTCCCCAAGGATCAGATCGACGCGCTCGTCCAGTTCCTGGTCGAGTCCGGAGGAGGTAAGAAGAAGTGACGATGGCCGCGAGACTCAGGGCGCCCGGGTGGTACCGCGCAGCCCTTGGCACACTGATCGCGTTCGCGGTCGGCGCGGGCATCGACATCCTCGTCCGAGCCCTCATGCACTACCAGCCGGTGGTCGACTGGACGGCGATCTGCACGGTTGCGCTGATCTCCACGCCGTTCGGCTTCCTGATCGGGATCGGCTGCTTCGACTACTGGTTCCGCTGGGCGTCGGGCGCCCCGACCGTGCCTGAGGACCACTCGGGCCACGGCGCGACCTCGTGGAAGGACTACTTCCGCGTCAACACCGACCACAAGGTCATCGGCATCCAGTACATCTGCACGACGTTCGTCTTCTTCGTGCTCGGCGGCGTGATGGCGATGCTGATGCGGGCGGAGCTGGCGGCGCCCGGGTCGCAGTTCGTGGACCCGAACACCTTCAACGGGCTCTTCTCGGTGCACGCCTCGCTGATGATCTTCCTGTTCATCATCCCGGTCTTCGCCGGCATCGCGAACTACGTGCTCCCGCTGATGATCGGGGCACCGGACATGGCGTTCCCGCGGCTCAACGCGCTGTCGTTCTGGCTGCTCCCGATGGCCGGGATCATGATGGTCCTCAGCTTCCTCGCGCCCGGCGGCCCGTTCGCCACCGGCTGGACCGCCTACGCCCCGCTCTCCACGGAGACGCCGATGGGGCAGACGTTCTTCAACATCGCGGTGCAGTTCGCCGGCGCGTCGTCGATCGCCACGGCGCTCAACTTCCTGGTCACGATCATCACGATGCGCGCGCCCGGGATGACGTTCTGGCGCATGCCGCTGCTGGTCTGGGCCAACTTCACCACCTCGCTCCTGGTGGTCATCGCCACGCCGTTCATCGCCGGGTCGCAGTTCTTCGTGCTGTTCGACCGCACGCTCGGCACGCACTTCTTCGACCCGGGGAGGGGCGGCGACGTGCTGATGTACCAGCACGTCTTCTGGTTCTACTCGCACCCGGCCGTCTACATCATGATGCTGCCGGGGTTCGGAATCATCAGCGAGGTCATATCGACGCACGCGCGCAAGCCAGTGTTCGGCTACCGGATGATGGCGTTCTCCCTGATGGCGATCGTGGTGCTGGGCTTCACGGTCTGGGCGCACCACATGTTCGTCTCGGGCATGTTCCCGTGGCTGCGCGTGCCGATGATGCTCACCACGATGCTGATCGCGGTGCCGACCGGCATCAAGATCTTCTCCTGGCTGGCGACGCTGTGGCGCGGGGTGATCCACCTGCGAACTCCGATGCTGTTC
>JBJMLK010000066.1:0-3599 GCA_045805345.1 Thermoleophilaceae bacterium
GATCGCGACCTGGATCGTGTGGGCGCGGTCGCCGTCGCCCCTGGCGGCGATCGTCACGTCGAACGCGCCCTGGAACGGCGACTCGTTCTTGGCCGCCATGACCTCGAGGCCGAGCTGGTCGCAGCGCTCGGGGGTGAGCGCCAGACACACCAGCCCGCGCGCCTCGCGCCTCATGAACTCGATTGCCTCCGGGGTTGCGAACTGCGCGGCCATCACCAGGTCGCCCTCGTTCTCGCGGTCCTCGGCGTCGCACACCACGACCATCCGGCCCGCGCGGACGTCCTCGAGCGCCTGCTCGACGCTGCTGAACGGCGCGTTCACGGGCGGGCCACCAGCTTCTCGACGTACTTCGCCAGCACGTCCACCTCGAGGTTCACGACCCGGCCGGGCGCCGCGTGGCCGAGCGTCGTGCGCTCGAGCGTCTCCGGGATCAGCGAGACCTCGAAGCCCGCCTCGTCGACCGTCGCGACCGTGAGCGACACGCCGTCGACGGCGATCGAGCCCTTATCGACCACGTATCGCAGGAGGGCGGGGTCGCACTCGACACGCACCACGCGCGCGAAGCCCTCCTCGCGCACCCCGGCGACCGTGCCGGTGCCGTCCACGTGGCCCTGCACGACGTGACCGCCGAGCGGCGCCCCTGCGCGCAGCGGCAGCTCGATGTTCACCGCGTCGCCGGGCGCGAGCGGGCCGAGCGACGAGCGGCGCAGCGTCTCCGCCATCACGTCGGCGCGAAAGCCGCCATCGCCCGGGTCGACCGCGGTCAGGCACACGCCGTTGACCGCCACGGAGTCGCCGGCGCTCAGCTGTCCGGCGAGCGCCGTGGCCACCTCGATGCGCGCGCCGTCGCCGTCGGGCTCGACCGCCCTCACCGTGCCGGTCGCCTCCACGAGACCCGTGAACACCTCACCACTCCGTGAGCCGCGCGCTGATCAGCACGTCGTCGCCGATCTCCTCGACGTCGTGGGAGAGGGCCCGGCGCGCAGCCCCGATGAGCTGGAAGCCGGCGCCCTCGACCGGGCTGCGCGCCTGGCGGCCGCCGGCGACGATCGGCGCCACGAACACGCGCATCTCGTCGACCTCACCCGCGTCGAGGAACGCGCCCGCCAGGTGCGGGCCACCCTCGAGCAGGAGCGATTGCACGTCGCGCGAGCCCAGCTCGTCGAGCGCCGCGCGGACACGCGCCGCCTCGTTCTCTCCGGCCACCGTGATCACCTCGGCGCCGGCCGACGTGAGCGCCTGGGTGCGCGTGCGCGCTGCCGCGCGCGAGCAGATGACGATCAGCGGCGCCTCGTCGATGCTGCGCACGAGGCTGCTGTCGATCTTCAGCTTGGCCTCCGAGTCGAAGACCACGCGGCGCGGCTGGTGCGGCACCGCCTCCACGCGCGCGGTGAGGAGCGGGTCGTCGGTCGCGGCGGTGCCGATCCCGACTGCCACGGCGTCCAGCTCGGCGCGCCAGCGGTGTGCGCGGGCGCGGCTCGCCTCGCCCGAGATCCAGCGCGAGTCGCCGGTGCTTGTGGCGACCTTGCCGTCCAGCGTCATGGCGGACTTCAGGATCACGAGCGGACGCCCGGTACGCGCGTGCTTGCGAAAGGGCTGGTTGAGCAGGCGCGCGGCGGCGCCGACCTCGCCGTCCACGACGTCGACCGTCAGGCCCTCGTCACGCAGGATGCCGAGGCCGCGGCCGTTCGCCTTGTCGCTCGGGTCGTCGGAGCCGACCACCACGCGGGCGATGCCGGCTGCGACGATCGCCTCCGTGCACGGCGGCGTGCGGCCCTCGTGGGCGCAGGGCTCGAGCGAGACGTAGAGGGTGCCGCCGGCGGGGTCCTCGGAGCAGGCGCCGAGAGCGACGCGCTCGGCGTGGGGGAGACCCGCGGCGGCGTGGAAGCCCTCGCCGATCACCTTGCCGTTCTTCACGACGACGGCGCCCACGAGCGGGTTCGGGCTCGTCATCCCGCGGGCCTCGCCGGCAAGCTCGATGGCCCTCTTCAGGTGACGCGCATCGCGCTCGGTGCCCAGCGTTTGAGCCATTTTGGCCCGTCCTCTATCGGAGTTGACTCGCGAGTCAACGATACCAGTGGGGGTCCGGCGCACCGCTAACCTCGGGCGCCATGCGAGCCCCCCGCGGCACGCTTTCGCGTGCCGGAATAGCGGCTGCCGTTGTGCTTCTCGCGATCATCGTCGTGGGCTTCTGGCTGCGCCTCCGGCACAACGGCTACGGGCTTCCGTACGTCTACAACTACGACGAGGCCACGCACTTCACCAACCGCGCCGTGACGATGTTCGGGGAGGACCTCGACCCGGGCTACTACCAGAACCCGTCCGGCTTCACCTACCTCTCCTACCTGGCGCTGCGGGCCGTCTACGGCGTGCTCGGGGTCCACCTCGACCACGGGACGGTGATCCGCCAGTTCGCCGCCGACGACACGCCGATCTTCGAGCTCACGCGCGGGCTCGCGGCGGTCCTGGCGATGGCCGGCGTGGGGGTCGTGTTCTGGGTGGGGCGGCGCGTGTGGGGTGTCGCCGTCGGGCTCGTGGCGGCCACGCTGCTCACGTTTGCGTTCCTGCCGGTCACGTACTCGCGGATCGCTGTCACGGACGTCGGCACGTTCGTACCGGTCACGCTCTCGCTGTGGGGGGCGCTGCGAATCTGGGAGCGGGGGTGGCGGCGCGACTACGTGCTCGCCGGCGCGGCGGCCGGCCTCGCGGTCGGGTTCAAGTACACGGCGGGGCTCGTGATCGTGCCGGCCCTGATCGCCGGCGGGCTGCGGCTGTGGCGCGACTCCGGTTCGCTGTTGCGGCGGGAGCCGTTGCGCGGCCTGGTGCTGATGGGCGTGGCGCTCGTGGCCGTGTTCGCCGTGACCACGCCGTACTTCTTCGTCCACCCGGTCTCGGCGCTCTACCAGATCAAGAACCAGGCGAACGCGGCGGGCGGGACCGCCAAGCTCGGGCAGTCGCAGGAGGGCGGGTTCGTCTACTACCTGAAGAGCTTCACGTGGGGGTTCGGGTGGGCGGCGATCGTGGCGGCCGTGGCGGGGGCGGTGCTCGAGCTGCGGCGGGACCGGCTGCGCGGGCTGATGCTCGTCGCGTTCCCCGTTGCGCAGTTCGTCTACATGGGGATGCAGTCGCGCTACTTCGGACGCTGGATGCTGCCGATGTACCCCGTGCTCGCGCTGCTCGCCGGGGTGGCGATCGTTTGGCTCGCGCAGCGGGTGCGCGGGCGGGTGTTGGTGCAGGTGCTCGTGGGAGCGTGCGTGGTGGCGGCGGTCCTCGTGCAGCCGCTCGCGGCGGACCTCAGGACCTCCGAGGTTCTCGGGCGCGAGGACACGCGACAGGTGCTGCGCGACTGGCTGGTGGCGCGCTATCCGCGCGGGCTGCGGGTGGTGATCGAGCCCGCGGTGCCGGACAGCTACTACGGGCTGGCCGGCGGTGACGCCCAGCGGCGCAAGCAGTTCATTCGCGGGTTCATCCGCGACATCCGGCGGCAGGCCGGGGCGGACGCGCCGGAGGGAACGAACTCGGGCTACGCCAACACGCTGCGCCCCGGGCTCATCGACGACTACCGGCGCGCGGGGTTCTGCCAGGTGGCGACGATGAGC
>JBJMLK010000067.1:0-13159 GCA_045805345.1 Thermoleophilaceae bacterium
CGTCGAAATAATCGCTGAGAGTGTCCAGTTCCTCGGCGGCCGCGGCGACGAGGGCGGCGGCAACGGGCAGCGCTTCACGCCCGAGAGCGACGTTCCGGCCGACACGGCCGATTTCGCCCCGGCGCCTGCGGGCCCGGGCGTCTCAGACGACGACATCCCGTTCTAAGGACCAACCGGGCGGATGATCCCGCGCCCGGAGATGAAGAGCCGGCGCCCGCCGAGCAGTCGCCGGCGTAACGCCGCAGCCCCTTTCGTAACGACTCCGCGAAAACCCGCCGACATTCCGGCGACTTCTCGCAGGTTCCCGCCCGTTCCGGCGGTCCCCGCATGTACTCTCGCTTCACCACTTCCGAGAGCAACAAGGAGCGCCGCCGATGGCAGCAACCAACATCAACCGCGTCGTGATGACCGGCAACCTGACCCGCGATCCCGAGCTGCGCAACCTGCCCAGCGGCACCTCGGTCTGCAGCCTCAGGATCGCGTGCAACACGCGCCGCAAGGACGAGTCGGGGCAGTGGACGGACAAGCCCAACTACTTCGACGTGACCGTCTGGGGCGCCCAGGGCGAGAACTGCGCGCAGTACCTGGCGAAGGGCCGCCCGGTGGCGATCGACGGTCGTCTCGAGTGGCGCGAGTGGCAGGACCAGCAGGGCAACAAGCGCCAGTCGGTCGACATCATCGCCGACTCCGTCCAGTTCCTCGGCTCGCGTGACGGCGGCGGGGAGAACGGCGGCCGCTTCTCGCCTCAGAGCGACGTCCCCGTCGACACGGGCGACTTCCAGGCGGCTCCGGCGAGCGGCGGCGGAGGCGACGCGGCCGACGACGACATCCCGTTCTGAGCTCCGGCCGGTCCCTGCGATGCGGGTCCCCGTCGCTACACTCGCTCCGCTGAGAAAGCGGCAGAAGAGGTACGACCAGAGTGGCGAAGTCGAGAGGCCGGCAGCAGACCAACACCAGCCGCCGGCGAGACAGAGGAAAGGGTGCGGCCGGCGGCGGCCGGCGCAAGCCTTGCAACTTCTGCAAGGACAAGATCGACGTCGTCGACTACAAGGACTTCCCGGCGCTGCGCCGCGCCATGAGCGAGAAGGGCAAGATCCGCTCGGCCCGCATCACCGGCAACTGCCGCCGCCACCAGCGCCAGCTCGCGCGTGCGATCAAGCGCGCCCGGGAGCTGGGGCTCCTGCCCTACGTGGCAGAGCGCTAAGCGGGGTCGCGTAATGGCACAGGCGATCCTCTTGAAGGATGTCGACCGGCTGGGCGAGCGCGGCGACATCGTCGACGTCTCCCAGGGCTACCTGCGCAACTACCTGCTGCCGCGCAAGCTCGCGCACACCGCCACGCCGGCGTCGATCGCCGAGGCCAAGCGGCGGATGGAGGCTCAGGAGCGGGCGCAGCGAGAGGCCGCCGACAGGGCGCAGGAGAACGCGGCGCTGCTGTCGCGCACCGTCCTCACGATCTCGCAGCCGGCCGGCGACGACGGGCGGCTGTTCGGCTCGGTCACCGCGCAGGACGTGGCCGACGCGATCCGCCAGGCGCGCGATCTCAAGCTCGATCGCCGCAAGGTCCACCTCGACGAGCCGATTCGCACGACCGGCACCCACATGGTCACCGTCGAGGTGCACGAGGGCGTCACGGCCAGCGTGAAAACCATCGTGACGGCCGCCGGGTAATGCTGCAAACCGTCGCACCCCGGCGTCCTCGGGTCTCGGCTTGGCCCACCAAGCCGTCGACCCTGCGTCCTTGGATTGCTCGGTTTTCGCATCCCCGGTGTCCTGCCCCCGGCTCAGCAAGCGCTTGACCGGCCGTGGCGATCTCGGTCCCGCCGTCTGAGCAGACCTCAGGCAAACGGCCTCCCCAGAACCAGGAAGCCGAGGTCTCGGTCCTCGGCTCGATCCTCCTCTCGGAGCAGGCGCTCGACGGCATCCTGATCGACGTCAAGCTCCGCCCCGGCGACTTCTACCGCCCGCGCCACGGCGTGATTTTCGGCGCGATGATCCGGCTCAAGGAGAAGTCGGACCCGGAGCCGGTCGACGTCCTGACCGTCTCCGACGAGCTCGAGCGGGGCGGGCAGCTGGACGAGGTGGGCGGCCGCGAGTACGTGCATTCGCTGCCGAACCTCGTGCCGGCGGCCGCCAACGCCCGCCACTACGCGCGGATCGTCAAGGAGCACGCGATGCTCCGGCGGCTGCTGGACACCACGCGCGGCATCCAGGAGGAGGTCTTCAGCTTCGCGGGCGAGCCGCACGAGCTGCTCGAGAAGGCGGAGGCGCAGCTCTACCGGATCGCTCACGACGACAGGACCGGCGAGCTCCGCTCGATCGAGGCCGTGCTCCACGACGAGCTCGCAAAGCTCGAGCGCGTGTCCCGCGAGGGCGTGGCGATCACCGGCACGCCGTCCGGCTTCAAGGACATCGACGACATCACGGGCGGCTTCCAGCCGGGCAACCTGATCGTGCTGGCGGCCCGGCCGGCGATGGGCAAGTCGGCGCTCGTCACCAACATCGCGCAGAACGCCGCCGTCGACCACGGCCGCGCCATCGCGCTGTTCTCGCTCGAGATGTCGGAGACGGAGCTCGCCCAGCGCTTCATCGCGGCCGAGGCCAAGCTGAACGGCGACGACCTGCGCAAGGGGCGCGTCCGTCCCGACCGCTGGCCGAAGGTCGTGAAGGCCACCGAGAAGCTGCACGCGTCGCCCCTCTACATCGACGACTCGAGCGACATGGGCGTGATGGAGATGCGCGCGAAGGCGCGTCGCCTCCATGCGCGCGAGCCGCTCGGCCTGGTGGTCGTCGACTACCTGCAGCTCATGCGGCCCGAGGCGGGAGCGGACAGCCGCGTCGAGCAGATCGGCCAGATCAGCCGCGGCCTGAAGCTGCTCGCCCGCGAGCTCAACATCCCGGTGATCGCCGTGTCGCAGCTCTCACGAGCTGTCGAGCAGCGTCCGGACAAGCGCCCGCTGCTGTCGGACCTGCGCGAATCGGGATGCCTGACGGGCGACTCCCTCATCTACCTCCCGGACGAAGGCCGCCGTTGCCCGATCCGCGAGCTCGACGGCGTCGAGGACGTCACGGTTCTGGCCGTCAACCCGGAGACCTGGCGGCTCGAGCCCCGCAAGGCGCGGGGCTTCCGCACCGGCCGAAAGCAGGTGTATCGGCTCACGACCAACCTCGGGCGCACGATTCGCGCGACCGCCAACCACAGGTTTCTGACGATCTCGGGCTGGCGTCGCCTTGACGAGCTGGGGTCGGAGGATCACATTGCGATGCCGCGCACACTTCCGAGCCCGGATCGTCCGACGATGACGGAGGCCGAAGTCGCGCTTCTCGGCCATTTGATAGGCGACGGGTGCACGCTGCCGCGGCACGCGATTCAGTACACGACCCGGGAACCCGCCTTGGCGGACGAGGTCACACGCCTCGCGAACGAGGTCTTCAGGGACGCGGTCGTGCCGCGGATCAAGCGCGAGCGGGGGTGGTACCAGGTGTATCTGAGTTCAGCTGCTCACCTGACGCATGGCGTGCGCAATCCGGTCGCACGTTGGCTAGATGAACTCGGAGCTTTCGGTGAACGTGCGAACTCGAAGCGCGTGCCGGACGCCATCTTCCAGCAGCCGGCGAGCCGGATAGCGGTTTTCATGAGGCACCTTTGGTCAACGGACGGGTGCATTTGGGCCGGGTCGGGCAGACGAGCCGCTGAAGCGATCTACTACGCCACCAGCAGCGGCGGGTTGGCGCACGATGTTCAGGCGCTGCTGATGCGCCTTGACATCAACGCCCGGGTGCGCAACGTCCCGCAGGGTCTCCGCGGACATGATCAGCATCACGTCGTGGTTACGGGCGCGGCGGACTCCCTCAGATTCATCGAGGTCGTCGGTGGCCTTGGCAGCGCCCGGGCGGAGCGCGCGGCGGAGATCCGCCGCCGCGTCGAAGCGCGAAAGGCAAACACCAACCGGGACGTCATCCCGCGTGCCGCGTGGCGAGAGCTCGTCGTGCCGGCGATGGCTCAGGCCGGTGTGACCACGCGTGAGCTCCAGGCGGGGATCGGCCTGTCCTATTGCGGCGCCACGCTTTACAAGACGAACCTCGGCCGAGATCGCGCTACGCGGGTGGCAAGCGTCGCCCGATCGTCGAAACTCGAGCGGCTGGCCACGAGCGATGTCTACTGGGATCGGATCGCGTCGATCGAGCCCGCCGGCGTCGAGGATGTCTACGACCTCACCGTCGAGGGGCTGCACAACTTCGTCGCGGACGAGATTGTCGTCCACAACTCCATCGAGCAGGACGCCGACCTCGTCATGTTCATCTACCGCGACGAGTACTACAACAAGGAGTCCGAGCGCCCGGGCGAGGCCGACATCATCATCGCCAAGCACCGCAACGGGCCGATCGGCGACGTCGCGCTCACGTTCCTCGCGCGCTATCCCAAGTTCGCGAACATGTACAAGGCGCCGCCCGGCGGGGGTGCGCCGCCCGGCATGGGCGGCGACGGCGACGGGAGCGGCAACGGCTCGAACGGCGGCGGCGACCCGTTCGGCGGCGGCCGGCCCGATCTCCCGCCGCCTCCGCCGCCCGGCGCCGGCGCCGAGGACGACCCGTGGTGAGCTTCGAGGGCGACTTCTGCCCCAAGGGCGTCTGCGACGGGAGCGGCTGGATCCTCGACGAGGATGGCGACGTCGCGCGGCCGTGCGAGTGCCGCGAGATCCGGATCAACCGCGCCAGCAGCCGCCGGATCGGCTCGGGGATACCCAAGCGCTTCCGCGGCGTATCGCTCGACGCGAATCCCCTCCACGACCTGCCGCCGGAGATCCTCCGTCAGGTCCGGCACTTCATGGCCAACGTGGAGGACAACCTCGACCGCGGTCGCGGCTTCTGGTTCTACGGGACCGTGGGGACGGGAAAGACCTCGCTCGCCATGGTGATCTCACGCGCGGCGATCGAAGCCGGACGTTCCGTCGCGATCTACTCGATGCCGACGCTGCTCGCCGACATCCGAGCGACGTACGAGGAGGGATCGGGGCGCTCGTACCTCGACCTGTTCCGCCGCCTGTCGCAGGTCGACCTGCTGCATATCGACGACGTGGGCGCCGAGAAGAGCAGCGAATGGGTGCTCGAGCAGCTCTACGCGATCGTCAACGAGCGCTGGCAGCAGCAGCGGTCGATGCTCGTCACCACCAACCTCACCGACCGCGACCAGCTGCGCGAGCAGCTCGGCGACCGGACCGTCTCTCGCCTGACCGAGATGTGCGCCACCATTCCCATCATGGGACCGGATCAGCGGCTGGCGTACCGATAGAGGACCGATGCCAGGTTTAGTCGTAGTCGGCGCCCAGTGGGGCGACGAGGGCAAGGGGAAGGTCACGGACCTGCTCGCCGAGCGGGCGGACGTCGTGATCCGCTACCAGGGCGGCAACAACGCCGGCCACACGATCGTTCGCGGCGACGACGTCTACAAGTTCCACCTGATCCCGTCGGGGATCCTCTACCCCGGCAAGTTGTGCCTGATCGGCAACGGCGTGGTGGTCGATCCGAAGGTGATCACCGAGGAGATCGCCGGCCTGCACGACCGCGGTATCGACACGAGGGGCCTGAAGATCTCCGCGAACGCGCACGTGATCATGCCCTACCACCGGCTGCTCGACGACGAAGGCGAGATGAAGCTGGGCAAGCTCCAGATCGGCACCACACGCCGCGGCATCGGCCCGGCGTATGCCGACAAGGCCGCGCGGCTCGGCATCCGGATGCAGGACCTGCTCGACGAGAAGATCCTGCGCCAGAAGATCTACGCGGCGCTCGAGCCCAAGCGCCTCACGCTGCGTCCGTACGCGAAGGACCCGGCGCTCGACCTGCACGCCATGACCGAGGAGTACCGAACGCTCGGCCACCGGCTAGAGCAGTACATCGCCGACACGTCGAAGATCGTCTGGGACGCGCTCGACCGCGACCGGCTCGTGATCTTCGAGGGCGCGCAGGGCACGCTGCTCGACATCGACCACGGCACGTATCCGTTCGTCACCTCGTCGAACCCCGTTGCCGGCGCGGCGTGCGTGGGCGCGGGTGTCGGCCCCAAGGACATCGACGACGCCTGGGGCGTGATGAAGGCCTATTCCACGCGCGTCGGCTCGGGTCCCTTCCCCTCCGAGCTCGAGGGCGAGCTGGGCGACCGCATCCGCGAGGCGGGCGGCGAGTTCGGCACCACCACCGGCCGCCCGCGTCGCTGCGGCTGGCTCGATCTCGTGGCGCTGCGCTACGCAATCCGCCTCAACGGCCTCACCGGCGTGGCCATCACCAAGCTCGACGCGCTCACCGGGATCGACCCGCTCGGGATCGCCGTGCGCTACCTCGGCCCGGACGGTGTGAGCTTCGACGAGTTCCCGTACCACCAGTCGGTGGTCCACAAGGCGCGCGCCGAGCTCGTGGAGCTGCCCGGCTGGCACGAGCCGATCAGCGGCGTGCGCCGGCTCGAGGATCTCCCGCCGCAGGCGCGCGCGTACCTCGACTTCATCGCCGAGCGGCTCAAGGTGCCGACCGTGCTGGTTGGCGTCGGCCCCGCGCGCGACCAGGTGATCAGGACGGAGGCAGCGGGGGATCTGCTGCCGGCGGCACCCGATCCGACCGGGGCGCCAGCGGCGCCTCCGCCAGAACCAGCTGCTCGCCGCGCCGGATGAACCGGACCCCGAGGCCTACGGCGCCGATCAGCGCGGCCACCGCCAGCGAGATCTGCACGCCCAGCAGGCCCTCCCGGCTCCAGTAGACGTCCTCCAGCTCCAGCAGCAGCGCCGACTCGTCGAGGGTCAGGCCCATGCCGATCCCGAACGGGATCGCCAGCCGCGGCTCGATGTCCTCGTTGCGAGTGAGGATCGCCACCGCGCCCGAGGTGAACGCGAGCACGATCCCCGGCACGAAGTGGTGGATGTGCCGCCGCCTGAGCACGACGTCGTGGAACGGTCCGACGCGCTCGCGCCCGCGCAGCGTCCACGTGACGGTCCGCACCGACACGAACGTCAGGACGAACGAGCCCAGCAGGTTGAACGTGGCGTTCTCGCGCGTAGACACGTCCTGGTAGCCGGCCACGGCCACCACGGCGGTCTCGGCGACCGCCTCCTGGGCCGCCGGAAGCAGCTCGTCGGTCTCGCTCGGCAGCGGCGCGGAGCCGCGCCGCCAGATCCGGCCGACCTCACCGGCCGCGACCGCCAGCGTGGTGCCGGTGGCGAGCACGAACAGCGCCTTCGTGGCGCGGTCGGGCGCCCATACCCAGCCCTCCGATCGCAGCGCCGCCCCCGCCAAGCGCCGCCGGAGCCGCGCGGTCACCCGTCGCGCGGAGCGCAGATCGCGGGATTTCACGCGGCGTGCAGGGGGTATGCGTTCACCGCGCGCGAGTCTACGGCCGTTTCCGGCGAATTAGGCTGCGCGGCCGAGGTCACTTCACGATGCGGGACGAGTTGCCGATCACGTCACCCATGAGGAGCGTTCTGGGAACGGTGCGCGGGGCGTACTCCGTGGTCTCGTCGGGAGCGCGTCACGCGCTCTGGTACGTCCGTTACCAGATGGACGGCAACGGCCGGGCCCGCCGCCAGCCGCCGCGGCCGCGGCGGTCCTCGGACAACTAGCCGCCGGTCCCGACCTCGAGGCCGTCCTCGACGTGCCCCGGCTCGGTGACGATCACGTCGAGCTCCGGACCGGCTCCGCGGAGCCGCTCCTCGATCGAGTTCTCGGTGGAGAAGTAGGTCACGGTGCGGTCGCCGCTGAGCGTGCGCGCCTCGTCCAGGGACTGGCGCACGGCGTGCAGCAGGGCCTCGGCGGCGGCGCCGTGCTTCGGGTAGCTCGCCACGCCGAAGCTGACGGTGAACTGCAGCTCAGCGTCGCGGTAGCGCTCGCGCAGCAGCGTGCCGATCCGCTCGGCCATGATCGCGGTGCCGCGCTCGTCGGTGTAGGGGCAGATGACCGCGAAGTACTCGTCGTCGATCCGCGCGGCCTCGTCGTTCAGGCGGATCGTGCCGCTGATCTCGCGACCGATCGTCGACAGCACCTCGTCGGCCTTGCGGTCGCCGAGCCGCTCGCGCAGCGACATCTCGCCGTCGACCTGGGCCATCGTGAGACCTAGGCGGTTGCCGCTGCGGCGGGCGCGCTCCAGCTCCTTCTCGAGTACGTCGGCGAAGCCTTGCGCGTCGAGGAGGCCGGTGAGCATGTCGGTGCGCGAGGCCTCGTCCAGCGACCGCAGCAGCGTGTCGATCCGCTCGCGCATCACCCGCACGAGCAGGCCGGCGACCACGAGCGCCACCGTGAACACGAGCCAGCGGACGATTCCTACGCGCATCGGCTCACCCGCCGCGATCAGCACCACCGCGTAGGCCAGCCCGATGAAGCCGGCCTGCATCGCGGCCTGTCCGCGGCTCAGGAAGTAAAAGGCGTAGAAGGCGACCCACAGGTAGAAGAGGAGGAAGGGACTGCTCAGGTCGTCGGCGGCGAGGATCGACCACTCGATCAGCATCGAGCCGGACAGCAGGAAGACCGACAGGCTCCAGTTGGGAAGCCGCTCGTAGCCCGCGAAGAGCACGAGGGCGATCATCGCGGCGCAGCCGCCGGTGCTCGCGATGCGCAGCGTGTCGATGTGGGTCGAGACCGGCGAGATCAGCGCCGCTCCGGCCACCAGCGCGCCCACCACGAACACGTACATGAGCGAGCGCGCGGCCATGCCGCGCTCGGCGCGCTCCCGGTTCTGGGGCCCGCTGGGAGCCCGCAGGCCCAGGCGCTCGAGGGTGGAGGGATTCATCACGCCGCGGTTTCTTATCGGCACCGGGGCGCGAAACTTGCACCGCGGCACGCCAGTAGCGCGTGCCGCACACCCACCGGCGTCCTACCCCGACGCTCGATGCGTAGGCATGGCGGCTCGCGTCGTGCTCGACACGAAGTCCGCGATCAGCGCCGCCAGCCGCTCCGGCTGGTCCTCCATCGAGAACGTCCGCGCCCCCTCGATCAGCTCGAAGCGCGCGTCGCGCAGCTCGCTCGCCAGCCGGCGACCGTGGGCGACCGGGAACACGCGGTCGTCCGCCGACCATGCCACGAGCGCCGGCCCGCCGAAGCTGCCGAGCAGGTCGGCGGTCCGGTTGAGGAGGCCGCGGTCGAAGACACGAAGGAAGCGCTTGGTGTCCGCCAGGATGGCCGGGTCCTCGAGCGCGGGCAGCATCCAGCTGTCCTCGGTGGTGCGATCGACCTGCCGGTGCACGAGCCAGCCGAGGCCGAGCGGCAGCCGGCGCACCGCCCGCAGCCTGAACGGCGCGAACAGCACCCGCTGCCAGTCGGGCAGGTGCGGGATGAGCTTGAGGTGGCTGAAGAGGCGCGGCGGGAAGTTGTCGCGGTAGTCGCACGAGGTCAGAACCAGGCGCCCGACACGCTCTGGCCGCTGCGTGACCACGAACTGGCAGATGGCGCCGCCGGTATCCATCCCCACGAGAGTCACGTCGTCGAGCTCGAGCGCCTCGATGAAGCCCGTCACGAGCGAGACCAGCCCGCCCGCGCTGCCCAGGTCGGCGGCAGGCATCGGGATCGTGTGCGACGCGAACGGGAAGTCCGGCACCACGCAGCGGAAGTCGCGCTCGAGCAGTGGCACGACCTTCCGCCACAGGTTGGCGTTCACGAACCCGCCGTGCACGAACACGATCGCCTCGCCGCTCCCGCGGTCGAAGTACTGGAGGCGCCCCTGCTCCAGCTCGAGCGTGCGCGGCGGGCCGAGCGCCGGGTCGCGCCAGCTCGCGCGCGCCCTCACGACGCCCCGCGTCCGCTCAGCTCGGCCAGGACCGCCGCGGCGTCGATCCCGAGCTGCTCGCACATCTGGTGCAGGTCGAAGAAGAACCGCTCGTGCGCCAGCAGCCCGTCGCGCACGCGCCAGATGCACGCGAACGGCAGCTCGAAGCTCCGCCCCGTCGCCTCGATCCGGCCGAACGGCCCGCGCATCGTCGCGCGGAGGGTGCCCCAGGTGGCCAGCTCGTCGCCCGCGCCCGTCGTGCCGGCCACCTCCACGTCGTAGTCGGGGAAGACGCCGAAGAACGCCTGGAAGGCGGCGCGGTTCGCGTCCTTTCCCTCGATCGTCGTCCGGAACGGCACGGTCTCGATCGTGAAGTCGTCGGCGCAGTGGCGCACCGCCTCGTCGCCGTCGGCGCGGCTCTTGGCGGCCGTGTAGGCGGCCACCACCTCGTCGGCCCGCACGGCCTGCTTGACGGTCATCGGGATACCTCCCTCGTCGGTGATAGGTCGCTCAAGAGCTCGCGCGTCCGGTCCTGCTCGTCCTCGGATCCGAAGAGGATCGCCCCGAGGTCGGTGACGCCGGCCTGGCCGAGCCGGCCGATGGCGTCCTCGACCTCGTCGCGCGAGCCGAGGAGACCGGTCTCACCGGCGCTCTTCGCGCCCTCGCGCTCGAGCATCGCCTGGTAGGACGGCATGCGTTGGTAGATCGCCATCTCCTCGCTCACGCGCTCGCGCATCGCGGGCACGTCGCCGGTCAGGGCGACCGGCATCAGGGCGATGACGCGCGGCGGCGGCCGGCCGGCCTCGGCGGCGGCGGCCCGGATGCTCGGCACGATGTGGTTGGCGAGGGTCCGAGGGCCGGTCATCCAGGTGGCGGTGCCGTCGGCCTTGGTGCCCGCGATCCTGAGCATCCGCGGGCCCAGCGCCGCGAGGATCACCTGCATGCGCGGGTCGGGCGGGAAGCGGAGGAAGGCGGTCTCGACGTCGTAGAAGTCGCCGTGGTGCTCGACACGGCCCGTCTTGAGCAGTGAGCTGACGATGTCGAGGTACTCGTCCAGCCGCGACACGGGGCGGTCCCAGCCGATGCCCCACATCTGCTCGATCACCCACCTGTGCTCGAGCCCGAGGCCCAGCGTGAAGCGACCCTCGCTGAGCACGCGGAGCGACATCGCCTGCTGGGCCATGTGGACCGGGAACGCGGTCCAGAGGTGGGTGACGGCGGTGCCGAGCTCGATCTCCGGCACCTCGCGCGCGATGGCCGCGAGCAGGCTGAACGCGTCCCAGTCGAACTGCTGGCCGATCCAGTAGCTGGTCATCCCGTCGCGCTGCGTGCGCCGCGCGTCCTCGATCAGCGCGTCGACGTCGAACGGGCCCTGCGCGGCCACGGAGTACGCCTGGTTGCCCATGATCCCGATCCTCATGCGAGCTCGGCACCGTATCAAACAAACCGACCGCCGGTCTAAATATACTGGACCGCATGACCGTGAGATCGGACACGGACGGCCGCGTGGAGCGCGGCCAGGCGACGCGGGCTGAGGTGCTCGCGGTGGCCGAGCGGCTGTTCACGGAGCTCGGCTACGAGACGACGTCGATCAGCACGGTGCTCTCGGAGAGCGGGGTCAGCCGCGGCGCCTTCTACCACCACTTCCCGAGCAAGGAGGCGCTGTTCGAGACCGTGCTCGAGTCCGTCGAGACGCGCGTGGAGGAGACGCTGCGAGCAGCGGCGGCGAAGGAGAGCGACCCCGTCGACGCGATCCGCGCCGGCTGCCGCGCCTGGCTCTCGCTCGCCGGCGATCCCACGGTGCTGCGTATCACCCTGACGGACGCGCCGTCGGTGGTCGGCTGGTCACGCTGGCGCGAGATCGACGAGCAGCACGGCTTCGGGCTGCTGGTGGCCGGCCTGAGGGCGACGGGCCGCTTCCCCGACGAGCTGGTCCACCCGGTGGCGCACATGCTGCTGGCGGCCACCCTGGAGGCGGCGCTCTTGGTGGCGCGGGCGGGGCCGCGGAGCAAGGCGGCGGCTAGTGCGCGGGCCGGGGTGGAGGAGCTGCTGGACCGGGTGCTGGCGGCGAAGGACCAGCCGCGCGCTGGGAGTGGGCCGTGAAGGACTCGAACCTTCAACCTTGGGCTTAAGAGGCCCCTGCTCTACCAGTTGAGCTAACGGCCCTCGACCGGTATCGGCCGAGCGGCGGCCATTCTAGAGGCCCGTGCCGGACCCGTTCAGCGGCGTTCCGTAGCGCGTCCGGAGCGCCACGACGGGCATCTCCATCGAGAAGGCGTCGACCATGCCCGGCACCAGCCAGACGTGCGTCATCTTGTACTTGCCGAAGCCGCCTTCGGCGTTCTTGTGGAGGTGCCACTGGAGGATGGGACCCCCGAGCGTCGGGTTGGCCTGGCTCGACGGCTCGCGGTAGACCACGGCCACCAGTACGGCCGGGCCCGACTTGCGGTGCCAGTACATGAGCGACTCCGGGCGCTCGGGGTCGAGGTCGCGGCCGTCCTGGAGGTACGCCTGGTTGGTCAGGTGCCAGTAGTCGAGGTCCTTCTGCTCGTCGAACGACTTGATCGTGAAGCCGTAGCCCGCGGCCTTCGCCGCGTCGAACGACGCGAACCGCGACGAGGCCACCGCGGCGGTGCGCTCGAGCAGCCGCCGGCCCTCGGCCTGCTGCGCGGGCGTGGCTGTGTACACGTTCATCCCCACGTGCCGCGCGTGGCCCGCGCCGCCGTGCACGTGCTCGCCGGCGCCGTGCGCGGCGCCGCCGTGATGGTGTCCGGCGTGCCCCACGTGGTGGTCGTGGCTCTCACCGAGCATCAGCCCGCCGGCCACGAGCCCCGCCGACAGGAACACCGCCGACGGCGCCAGCAGCATCGCCCGGGCCCGCACGGATGCGAGGCTCAGGGCCAGCAGCAGCCCCTCGCAGACCACCGACGCCGTGCCGTACGGATCGGCCCAGTGACCCTTGTGGTCCTCGATCTGCGGAAGACCGATCGGGGAGCGGCTGACCACGTACCCCACGATCGGGCCGATCGCCACCAGCGCGCACAGCTGCCAGACCCGCGCCGGCACCACGCGGGCGAGCGCGAACACGAGCGCGAGCGCGTAGCTCATCACGATCAGCGCGATGAACAGGGCCGCGAGGTAGGGCGCCTCCTCGAGCTTGTCGGACAGGTCGAGCTGGTGGGTGATCGCGACGCCGACGAGGCAGCCGATCGCCGCGAACCGCACGCCGACGGGCGTGCGCTCGGGGCGCGCCGCGCGGACGCGAACCGGGCTTCCGGCGACTGCGCTCAACGCGGCAGTGCTACTGGGCGCTCTCGGCCTGCGCGCCCTCGCCCGCGGCGACGCTCGAGAGCGCCTCCTCGCGCGACCCGTGGATCGGGAAGACGCGGTCGAGGCCGGTGATCTCGAAGATCTTGGA
>JBJMLK010000068.1:0-11960 GCA_045805345.1 Thermoleophilaceae bacterium
CCCGTCGGTTGCTTTTTGTGGCTAAGCCGGCGGCTGGACCCCGCCGGGCTCCAGGCGTCGCTCCACCTCGAGCTCCGACACGCGCAGCCGCCCCACCTCCAGCTCGTCGATCCGCAGCCGCCTCACGTGCCCGCGATCGAGGCTGAAGCGGTCGAGGTCCACCCGGCCGCCCACCAGCGCGCCCAGGGCGAATGCACCCACCGCCACCACGCCCACGGCCCTCGCCCCCGTCGCGCTCGCGCCGGTCGCGGTCGCGCCCGTGGCCGTAACGCCCGTGGTCCAGGAGTCCAGCTCGAGCCCCCCGATCTTGAGGGTCTCGTAACGGCGCAGCAGGGCGGGCAGCTTCACGCGGGCTCCTCTCGCGTTCGGGAAGCGGGATGGTGGCACGGCGTTTGCCAGAATGGTCAGGTGCCCACCAGCGATCAGATCCGCGAGGCGCTCCGCGTCGTCATCGACCCCGAGCTGCGCCAGAGCATCGTCGACCTCGGGATGGTGCGCTCGATCGAGCAGCCGGCGCCCGGGCGGGTCGACGTCGTGGTCTCGCTGACCACCGCGGGCTGCCCGATCCGGTCGCACTTCCAGAAGGGCGTGACGGACGCGGTGATGGCGCTCGAGGGCGTCCAGCTCGTGAACGTCGGCTTCGACGTGCTCTCGCCCGACGAGAAGCAGGGGCTCCAGCAGCGGCTCGGACGTAAGGACGGCCTGCCCACCGGCGCCCTCGCGCGGGTGAAGAACGTGATCTGCGTCGGGTCGGGCAAGGGCGGGGTCGGCAAGTCGACCCTGACCGCCAACCTCGCCGCCGCGCTCACGGCCGAGGGCAAGCCGGCGGCCGCGATGGATGCGGACGTGTGGGGGTACTCGATCCCCCGCATGCTCGGGGTGCACGGCAAGCCGCGCGTCTCGGCCGAGCACAAGATCCTTCCGCTGGTCGCCGACGGCGGCGTCAAGGCCGTGTCGATCGAGTTCTTCCTCGAGCGCCAGGACCAGGCGATCATCTGGCGCGGGCCGATGCTCCACAAGGCGATCCGCCAGTTCCTCGAGGACGTCGACTGGGGCGAGCTCGACTACCTGCTGATCGACCTGCCGCCGGGCACCGGCGACGTGTCGATGACGCTCTCGCAGCTCCTCCCCCAGGCGCGCTTCCTCGTGGTCACCACCCCGCAGCCGGCCGCGCAGAACGTCGCCAAGCGGGCCGCCGAGGCGGCCCAGCGCTTCGACCTCGAGATCGCGGGCGTGATCGAGAACATGTCGGGCTTCACCACCCCGGGCGGCGAGCGCTTCACGATCTTCGGCGAGGGCGGCGGCCAGCTCCTGGCGGACGAGCTCGACGTGCCGCTGCTCGGGAAGGTGCCGCTCCAGGAGGAGCTGCGAACCGGCTCCGACGAAGGCCGCCCGCTGGTGCTGAGCGACCCCGACGCTCCGGCCGCGCAGGCGATCTACCACGCGGCGCGCGGCCTGATCGCGTCCACGCCGCAGCGGCCACTGCTGCAGCAGCCCGTGAACGGGCACCTGGAGCCGGCGGCGGCGCCGGTCACCGGCACGCCGCTGCCGATGGCGCCCTAGCTTGATCAAGCTCTACCGGGCGCCGTACTCGACCAACGTCGAGCGCGTGACGCTGGCGCTGGCGTACAAGGGCCTCGCCGTCGAGTCCGTGGTCATCGACTACTCGGACCGCTCGCCGGTCGAGCGCGTCAGCGGCCAGGGCCTCGTGCCGGTGATCGACGACGGCGGCGCCGTCGTGGCGGACTCGCGGCGAATCCTGCACCACCTCGACGAGCGCTACCCCGACCCGCCGCTCTTCCCGGCCGACCCCGCGCGCCGCGCGGAGGTGGACGTCTTCCTCGACTGGTTCGACGGGGTCTGGAAGGTGCCGCCCAACGCGATCGAAGCCGAGCTCGGCGAGCCTGAGCCCGACCGCGAGCGGATCGGCGCGCTGTCGCGGACGATGGCCGGCTGGCTCGACCGCTTCGAGCTGCTCTTGACGGGCCGCGCCCACCTGACGGGCGACGACTTCGGAGCGGCGGACTGCGTGGCGTTCCCGTTCCTCAAGTACGCACGCTCGCGCGAGCCCGCCGACGGCGAGCTCTTCCACCGGATCCTCGACGAGCACCAGCGGCTGAGCGACGCCCACCCGCGGCTCGCCGGCTGGATAGAGCGGGTGGACGCGCGGCCACGCGTTTGCTGAAAACGCCTCCACTTGATCCGCCGGGGGACGGCCGGTTAGTGTCGGCGGGACCCCGAAGAGAGGACTGCTCATGGCAAACGAGCAGAACGAACAGGTCGTACGCCGTACCTTCGACGCCTTCGACACGGGCGACACGTCCGCGGCGGCGGAGCTGATCGCGGCCAGCGCGGTGGCGCACGACCCGGCCCAACCGGAGGAGGCGCGCGGCCCGGAGGGCTTCACGCAGACGATCGAGCTCTACAGGTCGGCCTTCTCCGACCTCAAGTTCACGCTCGAAGACGTGTTCTCGGACGGGGACATGGTGTGCACGCGCTGGACGACGACCGGGACCCACGACGGGGACCTCATGGGGATCCCGGCGTCCGGCAACCGGATCACCGGCAGCGGCATCTCGATCGACCGCTTGAGCGACGGCAAGGTCGCCGAGAGCTGGGTCCAGTGGGACAACCTCGGCCTGATGCAGCAGATCGGCGCGTTCGAGACCGCCGGGGCGGCGGCCGGCTAGAGCCCTACCAGCGGGCGTCCGCCGGCCCGACGGGGCCGCGGGCGCCCGGCTTCGACCTCAGTCGCGCGCCTTGTAGTACTGCGCGTTCGTCTCGGTGTACTTCTGCCACTCGTCCGGCAGCTGGTCCTCGGCGAAGCAGGCGTCCACCGGGCAGGCCTCGACGCAGGCGTCGCAGTCGATGCACTCGTCGGGATCGATGTAGAGCATCTCGACCTGGTCGTAGTCCGGCTCGTCCGGCGTCGGGTGGATGCAGTCCACGGGACAGACCTCGACGCACGAGTTGTCCTTGGTGCCGATGCAGGGCTCTGCGATGACGTAGGCCATGTGCTCCTAGTTGAATCGATTCGATTGCGAGGCTGTTCCGCGCCAGGCGCGGAGTCGCGCATCATACTCAGGGCCGCCTGCGGGCCGGAATCAGCAGGGTGGCTCGACCGTGGTGAGGTGCTTCGTCACCCTTTCGCCCAGCGTGGGATGTGGGACGCTTAACGTATGCCGTGGGTTCCCGAGCTGTTCACCGCGCCGGCGCTCGAGCGACTCGAGGAGGAGCGGCGGCACACCCTCGCGACCGTGCCGTACTTCGCCGGGTTGATGGCCGGAGAGCCTGACGCGCTGATCGGCTCTTTCGCCGGCGACCCCGAGCTGCACCACCCGCGTCGTGGCCGCATCAAGGGTGCACGCGCGTTCGAGGCGTTCGTCGCCGACACGGCCGCGTGGATCGCAGAGCGCAACATCCGCGTCGAGGACGTCGACCACGTCGTGACCGAAAGGCGCGGCTTCGAGGAGGTGGTCCTTCATCTCGACGGGGACACAGCGCAGGTCGATCTGCCCGTCGCGATCGTCGCCGACCGTCTTCTCGACGGGCGCATAGACGAGCTGCGGATGTACCACACCAGCTGGCCGCTGACCGGTCGCCACGTGAATCGCCCGCCGCTGCTGCAACCCGACCCGGACGTGCACGCGTCGGACATCGTGGCCGAGTACCAGCGTGCGCTCGCCGATGGCGACACCGACGCGATCGTGGCGACCTTCGAGCCGGACGGCTACGCCCGCGAGCCCGCGGGAGGCCAGTACGTCCACAGAGGCCCCGAGGACCTGCGCGCCTTCTACACGCATCTGTTCTCGAACGGCGGCGGGATCTCGCTGGAACACTCGGCACTCATCGATGACAAGCGCGCGTGCGCGCTCGAGTACAACGTGGTCCGGTGGGGCGCGACGGAGCTGCCCCCGGCGGCCGGGGTCGCTGTCTACGTCCGGGGCGGGAGCGGCAAGCTCGCCGCCGCCCGCATCTACGACGACACCGACCCGCCGCTCGCCTGAGCACCGTGCACGTGCAGCGTCTCGCCGGTGACGGCGGCGGCCCGCTCGAGGTACATGATCGCGTCGACGATGTGGTCCACCTGTCCCGTCCCGCCGACGGGGCCGGGCGCGACCGCATTCACCCGCACCCCTCGTGAGGCGTATTCGGCGGCGAGCGAGCGGGTCGCGGCAGCCAGTCCGCCCTTCGTGAGCGACGCCAGTGCGGCCGGCGCCTCGCGCTCGGGATGGTCGACGAGGCCTGCCGTGATGTTCACCACGTGCCCGCTGCCCTGGCTCACCATCTGCCGAATGCCGAGCTGCGTGATGTGGAAGAACCCCGCCAGGTTCACGGCGGTCAGCTTCGCGTAGTCATCGAGCGTGTAGTCCGTGAACGGCTTGCCGATAAAGACCCCCGCGTTGTTGATGAGCGTGTCGATCCGCCCGAACCCGCCGACAGCCCCTTCCACCACGCGCTCGGCCGTGTCGGCTTGCGCGATGTCGCCACGCACGGTGAGGAAGCCGGACTCGTCGGAGGAGGGAATCGAGCGCGATGTCGCCACCACGGCGTAGCCGGCCCGCCGGAACGCCGCCGCCACTGCCGCGCCGATGCCCCGCGAGGCGCCGGTCACGACGGCGACCTTCATCCGGCGTCACCTACGAGAACGCGAATTGCTGACCGCCGTCGATGTCGTACGTCGCTCCGGTCAAGGCGGTGTTCGCCATGATGTGAACGGCGAGGGTCGCCACGTCCTCCGGCCCGACCACACGGCCGATCGGCAGCCTCGCGCGCAGCTCCTCGCGGCGCTCTTCGAGCTTGTCACCCAGCAGCGACGCCGAAAGCGGCGTGTCGACGAAGCCGGCGGCGATGAGGTTGACTCGCACGGGCGCTATCTCGAGCGCCAGGGCGGCCGCCAGCGGGGGCAGCGCTGCGGTGCCCGCCGCGATGAGCGCGCCGGTGGCCGCCTTCCTGCCGCCGGTGCCGCCGATGAACAGCAGCGTCCCGCCCGGACGAACCTTCGGCGCGGCGAAGCGTGCGACGCCGAGCATCAGCATGGGGTGCCTCTGTAGATCGCGGCGCGCCTCTTCGAAATCCATGTCGGCCAGCGGCGCGTAGTAAGGCCCGCCGCCCGTCGCCAGCACATGGTCGATCGGGCCGTCGAGATGCTCGAAGAACGCCTCGAGCGCATCCGAGTCGTCGGCGTCGAGCGTCGCGCTGCCCACCGCGCCGAGCTCGCCTGCCGCGTGTTGCAGGCGCTCGGCATTGCGCGCGGCGAGGATGACGTCTGCGCCCTCCAGTCGCGCGCGCCTCGCCGTCTCGAGGCCGATGCCGGCGCTTCCGCCGATCACCACGACGGTCTGCCCGGCGAGCTCGGGCGGCCGGGTGGTCGGTGGTGCGACGGTTTCGGTGGTCATGCTGCTCCCTCGCTAGTCACGTCGGCAGCTGCTCGCCAGCCCGCTCGCGAACCATGTAGAGCGCATACCAGTCCGGCCAGTCAGGGTCCGGCTCGCCGGTGCGCTCCTCGTGCTCGCCGTGCGCTGCGGCCGCCCGCCTCAACGCCTCCGCGAGATCGCTCGCGGACTCGTACGTGGTTTCGGTCCCGCCCGTCACCGGCCGGGAAGCCGGGCCCTGATCTCCTGCAGCAGCCAGCCGTTGCCGTCGGGATCGCTGAACGCGGCGAACGAGCCATAGTCCGCGTGCTCGGCGGCCGCGCCGCTCAGACGCGCCTCCTCGCCCGCGTGGTGGAACACGCCCGTCGCGTCATGGAACGGCTCACCGACGTCCGCGCCGCGCGCCACGAGATCGGCTCGGGCCGCGTCGATGTCGTAGACGGAGATCTGCAGCCCCTCGGCAGTCCCCGGCGACGCCGATGTGACGCCTTCGCCGAAGATGATCGAGCAGCCAGAGCCCGGAGGCGTGAGCTGCACCACCCGGTATCCGTCATCCACGACGAGGTCGGCGTCGAGTCGCCAGCCGAGCGCCGCGTAGAAGGCCTTCGCCCGATCGACGTCCGACACCGGCACGACCACCACCTCGAGCTTGAACTCTCCGGGCTTCACCGGGGCGCTGGCGGCGGCGCGTTCGGTGCCTGCGGCGATGCTGCTCATATGTGCCTCCGTCGACCGGTTTCGCGCCGCGGAGGCGCGGCGCTCCGGCCGTTGCTGGGGAGCTCGCGCGGGGGTAGGCGAGCTCCCCACTATCGTCCGATCAGGGGGCAGAAGTCAAGGCCGCCCCCCGCCCACTTGTTCCGCGCCCCGAATCGGCGTAGGCTCGCCCCGGGCCGGGGTGGCAACTGCACGTGAAAGGCGGTCTGGACGTGCGCTCGGACATCGCACCTGGCGGGGTCTTCCCTGACTACGAGCTACCGGACCACGAGAGCGTCGTCCGCAGGCTCAGCGAGCTCCAGGGCGACGATCCGATGGTCCTCCTGCTGTCGCGCGGGCACTTCTGCCCGAAGGAACATCAGCAGCACCTCGAGCTGGCGGCGTTCTACCCGAAGATCGCGGTCGCCTACACCCAGATGGTCACCATCGCGACCGACGCCCACCACGAGCTCCAGGAGTTGCGCGCATCGGTCGGCGCGCAGTGGACATTCCTCTCTGATCCGGGCCGCACGGTCCAGAAGGATCTGGACATCCAGGAGTACACCGACCCGGAGCACGATCCGATGATCCCGCACACGATCGTGCTGAAGCCGGGCCTCGTCGTACACCGCGTCTACAACGGCTACTGGTTCTGGGGGCGGGCCTCGGTCGACGACCTGCGCCGCGACCTTCGCGCCGTGACGGAGGAGATCCGGCCGGACTGGGACCTCAGCGCTCCCGGCCTTCGCGAGGCGTGGGAAGCGGGCGACCGCACGCCCTTCCACGGATGGAACAAGCGACCCCTGGAGAGCTGATCGCGCCGGCGGGCACGCTCGTCTCCGTGAACGTCGGGCTGCCGAAGGATGTCCGGTGGCAGGGGAAGACCGTGTTCACAGGCGTCTACAAGGACCCGGTGACCGGCCCTCGCCGGGTGCGCAGGCTGAACGTCGACGGCGACGGCCAGGGCGATAGTGCCGGCCACGGAGGCGAGCAGCGAGCGGTGTTCGTCTACCAGCTCGACTCCTACCGGTACTGGGAGCGGGAGCTCGGCCGAGACGACTTCGTCTACGGACAGTTCGGGGAGAACTTCACGGTCGAAGGCCTGAGCGACGCCGAGGTCTGCATCGGCGACCGCTACCGAATCGGGACCGCCGTCTTCGAGGTGAGCGCACCACGCGTCACCTGCTACCGCGTCGGCATCCGCATGAACGAGCCGCGCATGCCGGCGCTGCTCGTGTCGCACCGGCGGCCCGGCTTCTACTTCCGCGTGCTGGAGGAGGGCGAGGTCGAGGCGGGCGACGCGATCCTCAAGCTCGCGTCGGGTGCGGAGCAGCTGCAGGTCGCCGAGGTCGACGCGCTCCTCTACCTCCCCGGGCACCCGCGCCAGGCGCTGCTCCGAGCCCTTCGAGTCCCCGCCCTCAGCCCCGGCTGGCAGGCGTCGTTCAGGGCACTGCTCGACGGCGACGGGGTTGGCGGGAACGCGGGTCTCGTGGCAGCGAGCCCTCCGCCCGCCTGGGGTGGGTTTCGCCGGCTCGAGGTCACTGCGATCGAGCTGGAGAGCGAATCCGTGATCTCCCTCCGGCTTGAAGATCCCGATGGCCATCCGCTCCCTCCCCCGGCCCCGGGCCAGTACCTCACGGTGCGAGTCGAGCCCGACGAGCAGGCGCGCTCGGTGCTGCGCAACTACTCCATGTCGGGGGAGCCGGGCGCCGGCCACTACCGGATCACCGTCAAGCTCGAACACGACGGCGTCGCGAGCGCATACCTGCACAGCCGGATCGCCGTTGGCGACCAGCTCGACACCGCGGCACCGCGAGGCACGTTCATCCTCGATCACGCCCGTGCCGGACCGGTTCTCCTGGTCAGCGCCGGCATCGGGGTGACGCCGGTCCTGGCCATGCTCCACGCGCTGGCCAAGGGGCACTCGGAGCGCGAGATCTACTGGCTCCACCAGGCGCACAGCAGCCACCAGCACTCGTTCGCTTCCGAGACCCGCGTGCTGCTCGCTTCGCTGCCGAACGTGAGGTCCCGCGTCTACTACAGCGAGCCGGGTCCCGAGGACGTCAGCGGCCGGGACTTCGACAGCATGGGCCGTCTTACCGCGTCGATGCTCGCCGAGCTAGGGCCACCGCGAGACGCCGAGGCGTACCTGTGCGGTCCGGCACCGTTCATGGACGAGATGAGCGCGGGCCTGGCCGCCATCGGCCTCGATGCGAGTCACATCCACACGGAGCCATTCGGGCCCGCACCCAGCATCACGCCTGGCATCGCAGCGACGCCAACGCGCGCGCCTCACCCACCACCAGGCGAGCGCGGCGACGGACCCAAGATCGCGTTCGCGCGCAGCAACCTCGCGATCGCGTGGAGCGAAGAGTTCACGAGCCTGCTCGAGCTCGCCGAGGCATGCGACGTACCCGTCCGTTGGTCATGCCGCACCGGTGTCTGCCACACCTGCGAGACGACGCTCATCGCCGGCAGCGTCGGCTACGACCCCAGCCCGGTCGAGCCCCCCGCCGCCGGCAGCGCGCTGATCTGCTGCTCACGGCCGCGGGAGGACGTGGTGCTCGACCTCTGATCAGCCACCGCCGCCCGCTGGCTAGTCTGCCCCGCGTGATCCTGCTGACCGGCGCGACCGGCAACCTGGGCAGCGCGCTGCTGCGGCGTCTCACGACGTCGGGAGCCCGCGTCCGCTGCCTGGTGCGCGACCCGCGGCGGCTCGGACCCGAGCGCGTGAGGGTGCAGATCGCGCTCGGTGACCTGTCGGAGCCCGCCTCGTTCCGCAACGCGCTGCGCGGCGTGGACACCGTCGTTCACCTCGCCGCCTCGATCCGCGACCAGCCGCGTGCGTCGATCGAGGAGCTCAACGCGGTGGCCACCCTGCGGCTGCTGCAGGCCGCCGAGCGCAGCGGCGCCGAGCGGTTCGTGTTCTTCTCCGCCCTGGGCGCGAGCCTCCACCAGCGGGCGCGCTTCTTCCGCGCGAAGGCCCTCGCGGAAGAGGCGGTGGCGGAGTCGCCGCTGGCCACGACGATCTTCGCCCCGTCGATCGTCTACTCGGCCCGCGACCCGTGGATCAGGCTGCTCGAGGGCATGTCGTTCCTCCCGGTCATGCCGATCTCGGGGTCCGGCCGCGCGCGCTACCAGCCGATCTGGTCCGACGACGCCGCCGCAGCCGTGATGGGGGCGCTCGACGGAGGCGGCGGCCGCGAGCACTACGAGCTGGCCGGGCCCGAGACGCTCTCGTACGACGAGATCGCCCACGAGACGCTGCGCGCCCTGCGCCGGCGCCGCCGGCTCCTGCACGTGCCGCTGCCCGTCGTGCGCGCCGGGCTGAGGACGGTCGAGGCGCTCGCCGGCCAGTCCGCGTTCGCGACCTGGGAGGAGGCCGAGCTGATGGAGATCCCGATGACCACGCCGCGCGGCACCGCCGACGCCGAGGCGCTCGGCGTCAGTCCCCGGGCGATGCGTGAGGTGCTGGGAGCGTGACCTCGCCGTCGCCGGTCGCCACGTAGGCGACCATCCGGTTGGTGAGCGCGCCGACCAGGCGCAGCTCGTCGCTCGCGGGCGGCGGGGCGTCCGCCAGCCGCGCATTCAGCAGCGGGCCGAGATCCGGGGCCGAGGCGCTGACGATCCCCGCGGCCACGTGCGCCGCCTCGCGGACCAGCTCCGGCTCCACGCTCCAGACCGTCTCGAAGCGGCGGTCGAGGTCGGGCGTCTCGTCCTGTCCCGGTCGCTCCCAGGCGGCGAGGAAGGCGGCGTAGTCGGGCGCGTCGCACACCAGGGCCCACTCGCGCAGGGTCGGGTGCGAGTGCTCGATGGGGACCTCGACGGGACCGCAGTCCGGATCGCGCCGCTCGGGGAACGAGGCGAACACCACCGCGGCGTGCGCCGTGCGCGCCAGCTCGCGCCAGCGGCGCTCGGCGTGGCGGTAGAAGAGCGGCCGCTGGAAGCTCGCGAGCAGCACGGGTCGCTCGGCGCGCGCGCAGCACTCGTCCTCGATGGCGTGACTGAGCGCGATCAGCGTGCGCTTGGGCAGGACGTAGGGCAGCAGGTCGGGCCGCCGGCGGCGCAGCGCCGCGAAGATCGACGTCTCGGGCTCGGTTCGCGCGCCCATCGCGCGCTCGATCGCCGCGCGCATCGACAGTCCGGCCTCGCGGTCCACCACCACGCGGCGGACGCGCTCCACGTCCTCGTCGCTGAAGCGGCGGTGGCCGCTGGGCAGCCGCTCGGGAACCGGGAACCCGTAGCGCGACTCCCACATCCGCAGCGTCGCGGCGGAGACGCCGGTCTGGGACGCGACCTCGCGGATCGTGAGGTCTGCCATCAGGCGCTAGCGGGCGCGGCCACCGCTATGCGGCGATGTCGAGGTTCTCGCGAGCCTTCTGCAGCCCGAGCCGCAGGCGGCTCTTCGCGGTGCCGAGCGGGATCTTGGTCGCGTCGGCGATCTCGCGCGCGGTCATCCCGCGGCCGTAGGCGAGCAGCATCGCGCTGCGCTGCTCGCTGGGCAGCTCGCCGATCGCGCTTGCCAGCCGGCGGGTGCGATCGCGGCGGATCACGGGCTCGACCGCGTCCTCGCTCATCTCGTCGCCGCGAACCCTGACCTCCTCCACGCTGCGCTGAAGCGCGGCGTCGCGCGCCGAGCGAGTGCGCCAGCGGTCGAGGGCGCGGCTGCGCGCGAGCATCGTCACGTACGCGCCCAGCGATCCCCTGCCCGGGTCGTAGGCGCTGGGCCGAAGCCACAGCTGCATGAACACATCCTGCACCACATCCTCCGCGGCGGCCTCGTCGTGGAGGACCCGGGCCGCCGCGGCCTTGGCGCCGGGAGCGTGCCGGCGGTAGGCCTCGTTGAACTGGCGGGGGTCGCGTAGGTCTGGCATTGGAGGGCCTTCTTCCTTCGTGGGAGCGGGGTTCGACAGCAGAGTTAAACAGACTGTAGAGGTTTCTGTTGAACTTTGCGTACCCCGTCCCAAGACCGCGCAAACCGGGCCCGGGAACGACGAGGGCCCGGCACAAGGCCGGGCCCTCGACAAGCGGTGGAAGTACCGCGCTGGCTACATCATCCCGTCCATGCCGCCCGGCATCCCGCCGGCCATGGCGCCGTCCTTCTCCGGCATCTCCGCGACGATGCACTCCGTCGTCAGGATGTTCTTGGCGATCGACGCCGCGTTCTGGAGCGCCGAGCGCGTGACCATCGCCGGGTCGATGACCCCCGCCGACACGAGGTCGACAATCTCGCCGGTGTCGGCATTGAGGCCGTGGCCCGCCTTGGCGTTGCGCACGTCGTTGACGACCACCGAGCCCTCTAGTCCGGCGTTCTCGGCCAGCTGGCGGACCGGCTCCTGCAGCGCGCGCAGGATGATCCGTGCGCCCGTCTGCTCGTCGCCGTCGTCGAGCGCCTCGATCTTGACGGCCTCGGCGGCCCGCAGCAGCGCCACACCGCCGCCCGGCACGATGCCCTCCTCGAGGGCCGCGCGGGTGGCCTGCAGCGCGTCCTCGACGCGGTGCTTCTTCTCCTTCATCTCCGTCTCGGTGGCCGCGCCGACCTTCACGACCGCCACGCCGCCGGCCAGCTTGGCCAGCCGCTCCTGCAGCTTCTCGCGGTCGAAGTCCGAGTCGGTGTTCTCGATCTCGTTCTTGATCTGGTTGATGCGGCCCTTGATGGCGTCGCCGTCACCGGCGCCGTCGATGATCGTGGTCGTGTCCTTCGCGACCACCACGCGGCGGGCCCGGCCGAGCTGCGAGAGCTGCGTGTTCTCGAGCTTCAGCCCCATCTCCTCGGTGATCACCTCGCCGCCCGAGAGGATCGCGATGTCCTCGAGCATGCGCTTGCGGCGATCGCCGAAGCCCGGCGCCTTGACCGCGACGGCGCTGAACGTGCCGCGCAGCTTGTTCACC
>JBJMLK010000069.1:0-10862 GCA_045805345.1 Thermoleophilaceae bacterium
CGCCGGCGCCGGCCGCGAGCCGCGCGACCGCCAGGTGCGCGACCACGCTGCGCACGTCGGGCTCGCCGCCGGTGGCGGCCCCGGCGGTGGTGGCCGGCTCGTGCTCGTCCTCCTCGTCCGCGGCGACGGGCTCGTCCTCGTACTCGTCCTCGTCCGCGGCGACGGGCTCCTCGGCGACGGGCTCGTCCTCGTACTCGTACTCGTCCGCGGCGACGGGCTCCTCGGCGACCGCAGGCTCGGGCTCCTCCTCGAGGGCGGGAGCGGCCGGCTCCTCGTCGGCTTCCAGCTCGTCCTCCTCGCGCGCCTCCGCCGCGAGCAGCCCGGCCGCGGCCGCGTGCTCGTCCTCGTCGGCGGCCGGCTCGTCGATCTGCGCCGCCGTCGGCTCGTCCTCGTCCTCATACTCGAGCTCCTCGTGTCCGGCGGCCTCCGGCTCCGGTACGGCGTCCTCAGCTGCGGGAGGGGCCCAGTCCTGCGGGGCGGGGGGCTCGAGGTCCTCGCCCGCGACGGGTTCCGCGACGGCGGGCTCCGCGTCGAAGTCCGGCTCGGCCACCGGGTCGTCGGCGACGGGCGGCGGCGGGGCGTCGGGCGGCTGGAGGGCGGTCGGCTCCTCGCGCTCGGCCGCTGCGGGGGGCGCCTGCTCGGCGAGCGCGGCGGGGTCGGCGTCGCCCACGCGCGGGAACAGCTCGTCGGTCACCCGCGAGCGAATGCCGCGGACGCGACCCGCGATGCCTCCGCTGCGGCGCCGGACCTTCCGTGCCTCGGTCGACGACACCCGTGCCTCAGCGGACGGCGGGGGCGCGGCGGCGGGCTCGATGGGCTCGTCCCCGGCTGCCGCGGCAGGCGTGGCCGCCGGCTCCTCGTCGCCCGCGGGCGGGGGCTCCTCGTCCAGAGCCTGGTCCGAGCGCTCGTCTGGGCCGTCGACCTCAAAGGTGTCGGGCGCCCAGGCCTCGCCGCCGGTGTCGCCGTTGCCTTCGCTCGCGTCGGCGGCGGGCGGCGGAGCCTCCTCGTCGGGCTCGTCGGAGTGGCGGCCGCGAAGGAACGACATCGCGCGCGAGCGGTGTCGCTCCTCGTCGGCGTCGCCGTTCTCCGCCTCGCCGTGGCCGGCCTCCGGAGCAGCGGCTGCGGCTGCAGCTGCGTCGAACGGCGCGGAGGCCGCCCGGTTGCGCCCGATCCATTGGCCGCAGGCAGGACAGCGCGTCGGATCGGGCGGCCAGGGGAAGACGCCGTCGCCCACGGGCGCCGAGCAATGCGGGCAGTACGCGGCGCCCTCGACGGCGCCGCCATCGTCCTCGGGCGGAGCGGCTCCGCCCGTGATGTCGGGATCAACGATCGACACGGCTCCTACCTAGGATGGCTGCGATAGCCCAGTTCTTCAACCCCCTGCATGATCAGCGGCGTCAGACTACGCCAGGCACATTAAGCGCGTCTCAGCAGTTACGATCCGCGCGGTGCAGGTCCTGGCGGCCACACTCCCCTATCCCGCGGGCCTTTTGCTGGCCGCCGCCGCGACCGCCGTGCTCTGCTGCGGCTACCACGCGCTGGCCACGCGCATCCGCGGGGAGACGCTGGAGTGGGAGATGCTCCTCGGCGGCGCGATCGTGGCGATCCTGCTCGGCGCGCTCGGCCTGATCCTGGTCGCGGCCGGCGCGCCGGCCTTCAAGTAGCGCGCCGCCGCCGCGCGCCGCCGCCGCCGCGCGGCCTACCTGCGCTTGACGTGCTCGCAGCCGTGCTGGGTGTCGTCGTGGTCGATCGTGGCGCGGTCGTTGTTGCCGGCGCCGCAGTTGATCGTCTCCTTGCGACCGTCCACCGCGTTCACGCTGTCGTCGCCCTTGCCGGCGTCGTAGCTGTCCTTGCCCTTCCCGCCGACCATCCGGTCGCCGCCGGGGCCGCCGATCAGCTTGTCGCGGCCGTCCTCGCCCTTGAGCTTGTCGGCGTTGCCGCCGCCGTTCAGCGTGTCGTTCCCGGCGCCACCGAACAGGCAGTCGCGGGCCTGGAAGCCCTTCAGCACGTCCGGCCCGTCCAGACCCAGCAGCCGGTCGCCCGCGATCGTGCCGTTCAGCACGTTGTGGCCCGCGTTGCCGGTCGTCATGTTCGCGCATGGGCCCTTCCTGAGCACCAGGATCGAGGCCAGCCCGCGGTCGTTGCCGCCGTTGATCCCGAGGCCGACGAACTCGAAGGAATCGAATCCGGCGAACTTCGCGTTGGCCGTGTAGGGCACGGTCGACGGGTTGCCCTGCTTGACGCTCCCGAGCTTGCCATGCGCCGGGCTCGAGTCGTTGGCGATCGCCTCGAGGATGTCCGTCTGCTCGTACTTGGGGCCGGTGTCGTGACAGGGGAGCTTCACCCGAGCGGTCTTGCCCTGGATGACCTGGGTCTTCGAGTCGCTGCAGAGCGGCGGCCCGTCGGGCGCCCAGTCGGGGTTGCCGTCGAACTCGTTCTGGGTGCTCTCGAGCGGGATCGGCGCAGCCAGGCTGTTGTCGGCAGGCTCCATGACGAGATCGCCCGCCGCGAATGCCCCATGGACATAGGCGATGAACCGGCCGTCGGGTGACCACGTGCAGTTGTAGTCGGCGCCCGCGGCACTGTCGCTGATGAACGTCTGGCTCGCGGGGCTGGCGAGCGGCGCGACAAGGACCTCCGACGTCGAGGTATCCGCGCCCACTTGGAGCGTGAAGCAGATCTTGGTGCCGTCGGGGGAGATGGACGGCTGGAACTCGTTGATGGTCGAATCGGGCACGCGCAGGGTCTCGGTCCCGCCGCCGGCCGGCTGACTGAAGATGTCCTGCTTGTTCGTGGCCTGGTCGCCCTTGGCGTAGAAGATCGTCTGGGAGTCCGGCGACCAGGCCGGCTTGGACTCGCTCACGCTGCTCGTGTTCGTCAGGTTGGTCTTGGTGTGGCTCGCTACGTCGTACACGAAGATGTCCGTCTTCGTGTTGCCCGTCTTGGCGCTCTCCTCCCAGGCGATCTTCTTGCCGTCAGGCGACCACGCGGGGCGGTCCGAGGAGAAGTTGTCGGTCGTGTCGGTGATCGTGGTGTCGGCGACCTCGGTGAGCTCCGCGATGTGGATCTCGTAATCGGTCGGGCTGCCCCCGCCAACCGCGTAGACCACCCGGCGCCGGTCCGGTGACCACGAGGGGTGCCGCTCCTGCGCGCCGCCAACGGGCGCAACCGCTGGGAACGCCTGGCCGGCGCCCTGGCTCCCGACGATCGTCCGCATGAACAACCCCGCCTGCGAGGTTCCCGTGTCCCGGCCGCTCGCGAACATGATCCGCCCGTTCACCCCGCCCAGCACCGCACCCGCGCTGGCGGGCAGCGCGACGAGGGCGGCGAGGGCGAGCAGCAGCGCTAGTCGGACGCGGGGCACGTGCCGTCCGACGGTACCGGACCCCCGCCCGTTTTCAACCCTCTTCCCGCTCGCTTAACAACCGGCGCGCGCACCGCGCGAGACACGTAGCGTGGCGCGTGAAGCTCGGCAGGCGGAGGAGGCGACGATGAACGAACGCGTACGGACGGCGGCCCTCGCGGCCGGCGCGATAGCGATCCTGGCGGCGGCGGCGATGGCGGACAGCGGAGCGGGCGCCACCCGCAAGCCACCGCGCCAATCCGGCAAGAACGTCTTCACCTCGAGCAAGCGCGGCAGCGCCACGGGGACCAGCTTCCACGTCAAGTTCCGCAACCCCGAGGATCCTTCGCGAAAGCCGCACACCGTCAGCCGGATCGTCATCCACTACCCGAAGGGGACGAGGTTCGACTCGAAGGCGGCGCCGCAATGCCACGCGTCGGACGCCGAGCTGCAGGCCCAGGGCCCGGACGCCTGCCCGCGCGAGTCGAAGGTCGGAGGCGGGCGCGCGGTGAGCGACACCGGCGGCTCGGGGCCGTTCCCGCCGCGCTACACGACGTCGAAGATCACCCAGTTCAACGGAGATGGTGAGGTGATCGGCGTGGGCGTCAACCAGGACATCCCAGCCATCAAGACGGTCACCCACACGACCTTCAAGGGGAGCACGGCGTCGACGAACTTCCCGACGTTCCCGGGGATGGGGCCGCCCGACGACTACACGCCCCTCAAGAGCCTGACCGTCGACTTCCCGCCGCGCAAGACCGGCGCTCACGCGACCGTTCGCACGCCCTCGCGCTGCCCGCGGTCGCCCCGCTGGAAGATCCTGACCGCGTTCACCTACGTCGACGGGGTGACGCAGCGCCTGGTCTCGCACTCAGCGTGCAGGCCCAGGCCGAAGCCTCGGTAACCGGGAGCCCCTCTACCTTCAGGGGCGTGACGATCGACCAGGCAGTCGAGCTGCTCGAGCTCACTCCCCCGTGCGACCTGCGCGCGATCCAGCTCGCGCGGCGCCGGATGGCCAAGCGCTGGCACCCCGACCGCGCCGCGCCCGACCAGCGGATCGTGCACGAGCGGCAGATGAAGAGCGTGAACTCGGCGGCGGACCTGCTCCAGCTCCGCGTGGAGGCCGACGGGCCGATCACCGTCGTGGACGTGAAGGTCAGCGCCGCCGCCGAGCGCGAGCGCCAGGCCGAGGCGGGCCGGCGCGCGTACGAGGAACAGGAGCGCGCCGCGCCGGGGCGCCGGGCCGGCACCGAGGCCGAGCGCTCGATCGTCTACCGCTACGTGCGCTCGGCGACCTATCCGGAGTGGGGCGTCGGCAGCGTGGTGGACGTGCGCTTCACCGGCGACGGCGACGAGATCCAGCGCTGGGTGCGGGTCGAGTTCGCAAGCGGGACCTTCACGCTGCCGCTCGACAACATCACGTTCGTCGACTTCCGCCAGCACGAGAAGGGCGCCGAGCGCGCCGAGCGCTTCCTGGTGGCCGCGCGCGACGCGATCGCCCGCAGCGAGCACGCGATCGCCGTGCAGCGGCTCACCTACGCGCGCGACTCGAGTCCGCGCCACCCCGAGATCCTGCGCCTGCTGGCGACCGAGTACCGCGCCCTCGACCAGCTCAACGAGGCCGCCCGGGTGGCGCGCGACTGGATCCGCGCCGAGCCGTTCAACCCTGCGGCGCACCGCCTCGTGGCCGCGATCTACGAGGACATGGGCGCTCACGACCTGGCCGCCGACGCCGCCGACGCGGCGCAGGAGGCCGAGCGCCACCGGCCGCGGCCCGGCCCTGGGGCCCTGCCGCGCAGGCGAAGGCGCCGGCGCCGCTCGCGCCGGGCGGCGTAGCGTCCGGCCGCCTCAGGCCGGCTCGAGCACGAAGACCCGGATGTCGCGAGTGGTGCGCGTCTTGTAGTCGTCGAAGCCCGCGTACTGCTCGTTCATCCGGCGCCACAGGTCGGCGCGTTCCTGGCCCTCGGCCACGCGCGCCCGGACGCGACCGCGCTTGCCGTAGACCTCGACCTCAGCCTCAGGCTTGGCGAGCAGGTTGAGCGCCCAGGCGGGCATGCGCGCGTTGCCCGCGTTCGAGCCGATAACCACCTGCCGATCGCCGTCTGCCAGGTAGACCACCGGCGCCGTCCGCTGCTGTCCGGACTTGCGGCCCGTGGTGGTCAAGAGGAGCACCGGCGCGCGGCCGACCTTTCCGAGCAGCCGCCCGCGGGTGGCGCGGTAGACCGGCACGTTGAGCTTGCCCATAAGGCGCAGTCCCCTGTCCCCCAGACCAGTCGAGATCCGAGACCAGGCTCTATCGCTGAGCATGTAGGGAGAGTAGTGTCGCGCCGTGCGACTCTGGCCCACGATCGCGGCGACCGCCTGTGCCGCGCTCGTCGCGGCCGGGAGCGCCTCGGCGGCGCCGCTCGCGTACGTGGCCCAGGGCCACACCGAGCTCGGCGGCCCTGCGCAGCACTCGCTGGCCGTGTTCGACGTCGCGACCGGCGCAAGGGTGGGCTCGATCGACCTGCCGGACGAGGCGTCCGCGATCGCGATCTCGCCGGACGCCAGTCGTGCCTACGTGGGGACGAACGTGGGGCTCGACGTCGTGGCCCTCCCCGGCGGCGCGCTGCTGAAGGCGATCCCCGGGCTCTTCGGCGACGTGGCCGTGGACCCCGACGGCAAGCGGGTGTTCGTGACCCACGAGGCCGCCAACACCGTGGACGTGGTCGACACCGCCACGCTCACCGTCGGCACGCCGATAGCCGTCGGCGACGAGCCGCGCGCCGTGGTCGTGGACTCCGCGGGCAAGCACGCCTACTCCGGCAACACCGGCAGTCCGGAGTCCGTGTCCCAGATCGACCTCACCACGAACCTCGAGACCTCGAAGCTCCCGGGCCTCGTGCTCGACCGGCCGGAGAACATCGGGATCTCGCCCACCGGGAGCCTCGTGCACATCGCCAACTTCGGGGGGAGCGCGGGCGGGACGAGCGTGTCGATCGCCGAGCCCGCCGCGGCCAAGGGCACGTCGGTGACCGTCGGCAAAACCCCCGTCGGCGTGGAGTCGAACGCGGCGGGCACGCTGGTGGTCGTGGCCTCGCGCGACTCGATGTCGCTGTCGCTGATCAATCCCGCCACCAAGAAGGTCGTCGGAACGATCCCGATGCCCTTCGGCCCGATGAGCGTGGCGATCACGCCCGACGGCCGCCGCGCCTTCGTGGTCGCCAGCCAGGACGAGAAGTGGGCGATCGTGGACCTCGTCGCGCGGAAGATCGTGAAGGGCCCGGTCACGCTCACGGGCACCGGCGAGGTGGCGATACCGCCCGCTCAGGCGCCGCAGGCGGCGTTCAAGGTCAGCGACCCGCTGGACCGCCCGCTGTTCGACGCCTCGACGTCGAAGGGCGGCCCGATCGCGGCCTACAGCTGGGACTTCGGCGACGGCGGCGACGCCGCCGGCACCAGCCCGCGAGTCAGGCACCGCTACCGCAAGGCCGGGAGCTACACGGTCAAGCTGTTCGAGAGCAACATCTGCGACGGGAAGGCGGTCTTCGGCCCGCTCGGCGTGGCCAGCGCCGGCCACACCCCCTTCTGCAACGGGTCGCCGACCGGCACCAGGACGAAGGTCGTGCGCGTGCCGAAGGCGGCCGTCGCCGCGGTCCGCACCAAGACGGCGAAGGTGACCGCCTCCGGGGACGCGAACGTCAAGCTCGCCTGCGTGCGCGAGCTGGCGTGCAAGGGCAAGATCGCGGTCGCCTGGAAGCCGCCGAAGTCGAAGACCTTCGTGAGCTTCGCCCGCGTGTCGTTCGCGAAGTTCCCCCCGAAGGCCACGCGCCGCGTGCACTTCAAGCTGGCGTCGAAGCCGCTCGCGACCCTCAGGGCGAAGGGCAGGCTCAACGTGAGGGTCACCGCGTCGACAGTCAACGCGGGGCACACGGTTGTGCAGCGCAGCCGGGGCGTGAAGCTGGTCCCGCGCGCCGCCGCCGCGGCCGCCGTCAGCTCCCGCTGACCGTCCGGCCGCAGCCGGGCAGCGCGACCTTGATCGGGCCGTCGCTGTCGATCGTCACCTTGACCTTGCAGTCGAGGTGCGCGCGCTTTACGTCGACCGCCGCGGAGGCGATGTTCGTGGCCTTGATCGCCAGCGCGTCGTGCGGCGCCGGCCCGGGCACCGGGCTCCACGTCCGCTTCATGAAGTTGAAGGTGAGCGGGCCGAGGTTGCCGCCCGTGAGCGACCCAATGCCGGTCTTCGTGGGCGACGCCGTCACGCCGCCGCCGAAGCCGCGCGAGGTCGCGTCGATCTGACCTGAGCCCTGCGAGGCGTCGCGCAGCTTGAGCCGCGAGACCCAGTAGGCGTGGTTGCCGACGAGCTTCAGGTTCGCGTGGTTGCGGGTGGCGTCGAGCGTGTAGGTGACGCGCGCAGGGTTGCGCTCGAGGCGAGCCGTGCCGAGGAACTTCGCGGCCGGCGCGTACTGGTCGTTGATGGCCAGCTGGAGGTGGTTGGGGAAGAGCGGGCTGCACATGGGGTTCGCGCACGGCTGGTAGGCGTCGAGCTCGTAGCGGTAGCCGAGCGAGTCGAGCGTGGAGGCGGTCTGCGTGAACCCGGCCTCGTTCACGAGCTCGTCGCCGTGGTTGTTCCACATCAGGATCGGGAGGTCGCGCAGCGATGCGACGTCCTCGGCGGTCCCCTCGTCGCCGACCGTCGACTGCGCGCGGGCGAAGAGGTCGGGGAACTGCTCGCCGAGCAGGAACGTGCCGATGCCGCCCATCGAGTAGCCGCTGATCGCCGCCCACGACGGGTCCAGCCGGTAGCGCCGCGCCACGTCGGCCCAGACGTCGAAGACGTCGGCCGACCCGTAGTTCTCGTAGTTCTCGTCGGGCCCGCGCGACTCGGGAGTGATCACGATCGAGCCGCCGCCGCGCTCGCCAAGCTGGCTCTGGTTGCGCGAGCCGGAGTATTGGTTGTAGGGGGCCGACAGGGAGTGCAGGAGCAGCGTCATCCCGTAGCCCTTCGCCGGCCGCCCCTTGCGGGGGATGTAGATCGCGTACGGCTGGAGGCGGCCCTGGTACTGGCCCGGGCAGTCGGCCGCCGCCGTCAGGCACGACGGGCCGAAGTCGGCGCCCTGGGAGAGCTCGAAGTGAGTCCCGTAGATGCGGTCCATGGGGCCGTGCTTCGGCACCTTGCTGTTGTCGCGGACGCGCTTCGCGAGCTTGCGGAAGTTGACGAGGGCGAACTGGCTCGAGATGTCGTTGGCGGCCAGCGCCGTGCCCTGCCGGCGGTCGCGCCACCAGGCCGCGTTCGTGACCACGCGCACGCCCTCGGTGGGGCTCTGGAATGGCTCGGCGGTACGGAAGGCGAGGTTGAAGAACGCCGCCGGCGCCGACGCCGAGCCGGCGCCCCCGGGCGTGGTCTCGTTCGCCGCGGCCTGAGGCAGCAGGTAGCGGCCGGCGGCCTTGTCCCAGAGGCCCACGCCGGCGGCGAGGCGCACCGTGCCGCGGTGCGGGTTCCAGCCCCCGTGAGGCACCCGGACCTCGATCTGGCGCCGCAGCTTGCTCAGCTTCACGGTGGGCGCCGAGCCCTTCACGAGCTTGCCCGACGCGGCGTGCCGAAGCTCCGCCACGAGCTTCGACGATCCCTTGCGCGGGTGGACCGTGAGGAACAGGCTGGCGGGCGCGCGGACGTTGGCGCCGTTCGGGAAGGCGAAGGTCTTCCCCCGCTTGCCGCCGATCGCGATCGAGAACGCGACGAGCGACGGGTCCTTGAGCGTGTTGAGCGTGACCCGGAACGCCGTTGCACGCCGCAGCGGCTTGACGCGCAGCTCCACGAAGTCGGCGGCGTCGTTGGCGTAGCGCTTGTCGGTCGGGTACGTGTAGGTGCCGTTCGGCTTCGAGAACAGGTTGCCGGCGGTGCGCGGGTCGCCGGGGTCGACCTCCTGACGCGCGCCGTGGTCGTCGTACAGGAAGTCCTGGTAGAGGAACTCGCCACGGCGGTAGGCCGTGGTGCCAGAGACGAGGATCGGGTGCGCGTGCCACGGCCCGGCGTTCGCAAGCTGCGGAGCCTTGAAGGCCTTCGAGTACAGGATGTCCGGCCCCGGCCGCCCGGGCCCGCGGTACAGCGAGCTCCTGGCCGCGTCGGCGGCGCCCGTAGGCACAACCGCGGCCAGCAGCGCGGCGGCGATCACGACACGACCCCTCATCCCGTTTGGAAGATACCCCTCGAGCGACCCTGCGTAATCAGTCCCAGGCCGGGGCGCCGTACACGCGCTGGCCCTTCGGGTCGGCCTTGAGCACGCGCCGGCTCTTGCCGTTCGGCTTGATCTGGGCGATGTTCGAGCCGCCGGGCGGCGAGTGACTCGTGCTGAACACGATCCGGTCGGAGTCGGGGCGCCAGGCCGGATCGTCGTTGAACGTGCCCGCGCGGTCGTCGGTCCCCTGCCGCACGCTGCCGCCGCTCGCGGACGCCACGAAGATCTCGTACGCCAGGCCCTTGGGCCCGGCGAACGCGACGAGCCTCCCGTCCGGCGACCAGGCCGGCGCGTACGCGCCGTACGCCACGCCCGTCAGCCGCTTGAGGTGCGTCCCGTCGCCGTTCATCCGCCAGATCTGCGGCGGGTCGCCGCCCGAGGAGCGCTGGAACACGAGCGACCTCCCGTCGGGCGACCAGTCGGGTGCTCGCGCGCTCGCCGACCCGTGCGTCAGCTTCCGCAGCCCCGAGCCGTCCGGGTGGACCGAGAACACGTCGAAGCGGGAGCCGTCCACCCCGACTGGGCGGGTGGTGCGCGCGAACGCGATCCGCTTGCCGCCGGCTCCCCAGGCCGGGTCGGTGTCGAGCCGGTCGCCGTGGGTCAGCCGCGTCAGGGCGTCGCCGTTCGCCCTGACCGTCCAGAGGTTCGCGGTGCTCTGACGGCGGCTCGCGAACACGAGCCGCTTGTGGTCGGGCCGCCAGTCGGGCGCGGTGTTGAGCACCGGCGCGCGGTTGCGCGTGAGCGCGAAGACGCCCGTCCCGTCGCCGCGCATCGTGAGGACGTTGGTGCGCGTGGCCGTGCCGCTCGTCGTGCTCCGCTGGAAGGCGATCCGCGGCCCCGCGACGCTCGTCGCCGCAGGCGAGGCGAGCAGCGCCAGCGCGAGGATGCCGGGGGCCAGCCGCACGCCGGGCCAGGATAGACCGCCGGTATCCTCGCGCCGCGTGCCCGGCCCGAGCTTCGACCTCCAGTCGCATTCGATCCACTCCGACGGCGACCACGGTGCCGCCGAGGTCGTCGGGTACGCGCGCGAGGCGGGCGTCGAGGTGCTGGCGCTATCGGATCACGACACCGTCGACGGCGTGCAGGAGGCGCTCGACGCGGGCGCCAGGATCGGCGTGACCATCGTGCCCGCCACGGAGATCTCGGCGGTCGAGGGCCCGCACGAGGACCTGCACGTGCTCGGCTCCGGGTTCGACCACACCGACGCGACGCTCGCCGAGCGGTTGCTCGACGCGCGGGACGACCGCGTGCGGCGCGCCGACGCGATGCGCGAGCGGCTGGCGGTGCTCGGCTACGAGATC
>JBJMLK010000070.1:0-15655 GCA_045805345.1 Thermoleophilaceae bacterium
CCTGCCGGTGATCGGCCCGTACGCGCCGGGCTCGTCGCGGCTCTGGGTGGCCGCCGGCTTCATGAAGTGGGGGCTCGCGACCGGAACGTTCGCCGGTCAGCTGCTGGCGGACGAGATCGCCGAGCGCGACAACGGGTGGGCCCCGACGTTCAACCCCAACCGCCTGTCGCCCCGCTCGGCGCACGAGGTGGCCAAGCTCGGCGCCAAGTTCAGCTTCGACTTCGTGGCCGACCGCGTGAAGCTGGCCGAGGCCGGCTCGGCCGACGAGGTGCCCGCGGGCGAGGCGAGGGTCGTCCGCGACGGGGTCGGCAAGACGGGCGTCTACCGCGACACGGGCGGCGGGCTGCACGCCGTGTCGCTGCGCTGCACGCACCTCGGCTGCCTGCTGCGCTTCAACTCCGCCGAGACGAGCTGGGACTGCCCGTGCCACGGCTCGCGCTTCGACGTCGACGGCGGAGTGCTCGAGGGCCCGGCGGTGAGCCCGCTCGAGCCGCGGGACGTCTGAGCACGGTGGCGATCGAGCGCTGGTGGGAGGCGGGCGAGCGCGTCGCGCTCGACCTCCGCGGCGCTGAGCGCGGGGTTTTCGTGCGCCGCATGGGCGAGGGCGATCCGATCACGCTGCTGCACGGGTTCCCGAGCTCCTCGCACGACTGGGCCAAGGTCGCGCCGGCGCTGGCCGGGCGCCACGCTCTCCTCATGCCGGACTTCCTCGGCTTCGGCGCGTCCGACAAGCCGCCCGGCCACGACTACTCGCTGGACGAGCAGACCGACCTCGTGGAGGCGCTGTGGGCCCGCGACGGCGTGACCGCGACCGCGGTCGTGGCTCACGACTACGGCGTGTCGGTGGCGCAGGAGCTGCTGGCGCGGCGCGCCGACGGCGCGCTGGGGGTCGAGCTCACGGCGCTCGGCCTGCTCAACGGCGGCCTCTACCCCGACGTCCACCGTCCGCAGCCGACCCAGGAGGCGCTGCTCGACCCGGAGCAGGGGCCGCAGCTCGCGGCGGCCATCAACGAGGAGCTGTTCGCGCAGAGCCTGCGGCCGACGTTCCCCGACGACTACGACGCGGCCGGCGACAGCGCCGAGATCTGGCGGTCGATGGAGCGCGACGACGGCATCCGCATCGTCCACAGGCTGATCCGCTACATGACCGACCGCCGCGAGAACGAGGCGCGCTGGACGGGCGCGCTCGAGACGACGGACGTGCCGCTGCGCTTCGTGTGGGGGATGCTCGACCCGATCTCGGGGGCGCACATGGCCGAGCGGATCCGCGAGCGACGCCCCGACGCGGCACTCACGGCGCTCGACGACGTCGGTCACTGGCCACAGCTGGAGGCCCCCGACCGGGTGGCCGACGCGCTCGGTTGAACTCGGCGCACGACGCCACTACGCTGGTCGAACAAAGACCGACCCTTCGTTCCGGATCCCCCACGGGGTCCGCCAGGGGAGGAGCCGGACCACAATGACTCGCCCTGGACGGCACGGTGCCGGACTCGGGCGAGGAGGAGAAGGTCCATGCCGTACCTCGAATGCCCGGCCTGCCGCCTCAGGCTCTACAGCGCCGCGACTCGCTCCTGGATCGACGATGCGTGCCCCGTCTGCGGCGAGTCGCTCCTGGACGCCGTCAAGTGGTTCCCCAGCCCGAGCGGCGCCCGCACGCTCTGCCGTGAGTTCCCCTCGGCGCCGCAATCGATCCACAGCGCACGCCACGCTCTGGACGGCCTATACGGGGAGCTCGGCGAGGAGCTCCATGACGTCGCGGTGCTGCTGATCAGCGAGCTCGCGACAAACAGCGTGAGGCACTCGAAGGTGCGCGCCGGCGTGATCGAGGTCGTGGCGACGCTCACGCCGCGCTACCTGCGGGTCGAGGTCAGCGACGACGGCGAGGGATTCGATGCGCCGCCGGTCCCGGACGTCGAATCGGACTCGGGTCGCGGCCTCGAGCTCGTGCAGGAGCTGGCCGACCGGTGGGGCCGGCCGACCGGCATGCGCACCTGCGTCTGGTTCGAGCTCGACCGCGTCACCCAGCCGTTGCACAGCGCGCCGCCACTCGAGCCACGTGTGAAGGAGCTCGAGGAGACCGCCTGACCGATCGCGGTGTGCCGCTCGCCACAATGCCGGCGTGGCTAGGGAGCGCGACCTCGGAGCGCCGCTCGAGTGGACCCCCGCGCGAGAGCCCGGGCGCGAGGCGCTCGACGGGCGATTCGTGCGGCTGGAGCCGCTGGCCGGCTCGCATCGCGACGCGCTGTTCGCGTGCCTCCACACCGGCGACGGAGGCCTCTGGGATTACCTGCCGTACGGCCCATTCGGCGAGCCCGGCTGGCGCGACTGGTTCGCGGGCGCGGCAGCGTCCGAGGACCCGCTCTTCTTCGCCGTGGTGGACCGGGACGGCGGCAGGCCGGTCGGGCAGGGCAGCTACCTGCGAATCGAGCCCGGCCACGGGGTGATCGAGATCGGCCACCTGGCCTTCAGCCCGGCGCTCCAGCGCACGCGTGGCGCCACCGAGGCGGTCTACCTCCTCGCACGCCACGCCTTCGACGTTTTGGGCTACCGGCGGCTCGAGTGGAAGTGCAACGCGCTCAACGCCCGCTCGCGCGCGGCCGCCGAGCGGCTCGGCTTCACGTTCGAGGGCGTCTTCCGCCAGCACATGGTCGTGAAGGGACGCAACCGCGACACGGCCTGGTACGCGATCGTCGACGGCGACTGGCCGCGCGTGCGCGCCGCGTTCGAGGCGTGGCTCGAGCCCGGCAACTTCGACCACGACGGGCGCCAGCGCACGCCACTCGCGGCTCTGCGGGAGACTTCCGGGCCGTGGCGCTGACGCTCACCATCACCACGTCGCTCGACGGGTTCGTCGCGGGGCCGAACGTCTCGCTCGAGCACCCGCTCGGCGTGGGCGGCGAGCGGCTCCACGACTGGGCGTTCGCCACGCGCGCCTGGAACGAGAGCCACGGCAGAGAGGGCGGCGAGGGCGGCGTCGACAGCGACGTGATCGAGGAGGGGATCGGGCGCGCCGGGGCGACGATCATGGGCCGGCGGATGTTCAGCGGCGGCGAGGGGCCGTGGGAGCACGACCCGAACGCCGACGCGTGGTGGGGCGACGAGCCGCCGTTCCACCACCCGGTGTTCGTGTTGACCCACCACGCGCGCGAGCCGGTGGTCAAGGAGGGCGGGACGACGTTCACGTTCGTGACCGACGGGATCGAGTCCGCCCTCGAGCAGGCGCGCGCGGCGGCGGGCGACAAGGACGTGTCGATCGCCGGCGGCGCCGACGTGGCCCAGCAGTACCTCAACGCGGGGCTGCTCGACGAGCTGCAGATCCACGTCGCGCCGATCCTGCTGGGCGACGGCGTGCGGCTGTTCGACCGGCTCGACGCCGACCGGATCGAGCTCGAGCAGGTGCGGGTGCTGGCGTCGGACGCGGTGGCGCACCTCACCTATCGCCGCGTCAGGTGACGGCCGCGGCCCGAGCCGCCCACGCGTCCATCCCGAGCTCCCGGTAGGCGGCCCCCGCCTCGGCGAGCAGCGCCTCGGCGCGCTCGGCGTCGCCGGTCGCGGCGCGCGCGAGCAGCATGTCCGCCAGCCCCTGCTGCGCGTGGGCGAGCCACGGGCGGGCGCGCATCCGGCCCTCGATCTCGATCGCGGTCTGGAAGTGTCGCTCGGCGTCGTCGTAGCGCTCGAGCGCGGCAGCCAGTCCTCCGAGGGCCCGTGCGGCGGACCCGAACGCCGCCTCGACCGGGGCAACCGCGTACGCCTGCTCGTGAGGGAGCAGCAGGTCGTAGAGCAGCGCCGCCCCGTCGCGCTCTCCGAGGGCGGCGCATGGATCGGCGAGCAGCACCATGGCCAGGACCCACTCGGCGTCGAGATGCTCGTGCTCGAGATCCCGGGCGAGCAGGTCGGCGAGGACCGCGCGGGCGGCGTCATCGCGCCCGATCTCGGCGTCGAGATGTGCCAGGGCGCAGCGGAACCGCAGCAGGCTCGGGTACTCGGCCACCGAGCGCTCGATCACCTCGGCGAGCTCGGCGAGGCGGCCCTGCGCGCGACGGAGGACGAACAGCTCGAGGCGGTACGAGACGACGGCGTTCCAGCTCTCGGCCCGCTCCCCCAGGGCGAGCGTCTCGCCGATGAGGCGCTCGGCGTCGTCGAAGCGACCCTCCATGAGCGCGAGCATCGTCCGGCCGGTACCAACGTGCCAGCGCCGCGCCGGCTGGCGCAGCTCGTCCGCGAGGCGCTCGAGCGCGTCCAGCTCGACGTCGACCGCCGCGCGGTCGGCGAGCTGCCAGACGAGGTGCAGCGCGTGGTCGTGGCCGGCGAACGTCTTTTCGCGGTCGCCGATCTGCTCCCCGAGCGCGATCACCCGGCGTGCCGCGGCGAGACCCTCACTCACCAGGTGCGGCGCCTCGGTCGCCGTCCGGGCGCCGGCGAGGACGTGCGCGAGCGTCGCCGGGTCGCCGATCGCCTCGGCCATCGCCAGCGCCTCGTCCGCCAAGCGCACCCGGCGCTCCCTCAGGGGCTCGTCGCGCAGCGCCGCGGCGAGGCGCGCGGTCAACATCGCACGCTCGCGGCTCGGACCCTCGCCGGCGGCCGCCAGCGCCCGTTCGAGCAGCGGGACGAGCTCGGGGTCGCTGCTGGCCCGTGCCCAGCCGAACCGGCCGCCGTAGACCAGTGCGATCGGCGCCAGCAGATCGGGGCGCCCCGCGGCGTCGGCGGCGTCGGCGGCGTCGCGCAGAACGGCGCGCGACTCGCGGGCGCTACCCGACCGGCTCAGTGCGTCCCCCAGAGCGAGCTGCAGCTCGCACGCGGTCTGCGCGTCGCCCGCGCCCGTTGTCTCGATCACGCGCAGGGCCGAGCCGTAGTGGCGCGCGGCCTCCTCGTAGCCGTGCTGGCGCACCGCCACCTCCCCCGCCCGCCGCGCGTAGTCGAGCGCCTTCGGCGCGACCGCGCTGCCCGCCTCCAGGTAGTGGTGCGCGAGCTCGGCGAGATGCGGGTCGGGGTTCGACGCGAACGCCGCCTCGAGCGCCTCGGCGGTGGCCCGGTGCAGTCGCATCCGTCGCGGAGCCGGGAGGGTCTCGTAGAGGGCGTCGCGGACGAGGATGTGCGAGAAGCGCAGCCGGCCGCCGCCACCCGGCACCGCGTCGATCAGGCGTGCGCTGGCCGCCTCGTCGAGCGCCTCGAACAGCGCGTCCTCGCCGAGGCCGCTCACGCGCGCGATCGGGTCGGGATCGAACTCGCGACCCATCACCGACGCGACGGCAAGCACCGCTCGGCACTCGTCCGACTGCCGGCGCAGCCGGCGGCCGATCGCGTCGCTGACGCCCGCGGGGATCGGCAGGTCGTCGCCGACGGCCCCCTCCGTCGCGAGCAGCCGGCCGAGCTCGGTGGCAAACAGCGGGTTTCCCTGTGTGCCGGCCTGCACGCGCTCGGCCAGCTCGCGCTCCGGGCCCCTGCCCATCGCCAGCCCGAGGAGGCGCGCGGTGTCGTGCTCCGTGAGCCCGGCGAGCGCGACCCGCTGCACGGCGGGCCGGCGCTCGAGGTCGGCCAGCGCCTCGTCGAGGTCGGCGCCCACCTCGGTGTCGCGGTAGCAGCCGACGATCAAGAGCGGCGCGGCGAGCTGCGCGGCGGCGAAGCGCAGGAGCAGCAGCGACTCGGCGTCGGCCGCGTGGAGGTCGTCGAGGAGCACGACGAGCGGCCGTGACTCGGCCACGGCGCGTAGGAACGCGGCGACCGCCTCGAGCAGGCGGAAGCGCGCCCCCTCCGAGAGGGCCGCATCGGGCGCCGGCAGGTCCGGCAACGCGTCGCGCAGCTCCGGCAGCAGGCCGGCGACCTCGCCCGGCGCCGTGCCGAGCTGCTCCCGCAGCTCCCCGGGCGCGGCGTGGCGGACGTACTCGCGCAGCGCCTGCACCCACGGCCAGTAGGGCGGCGCGCCGCCCGCCTCCCAGCAGCGGCCCACCAGCACGCGCGCGTCGCGCGAGCGGGCGGCTTCGAGCAGCTCATCCGCCAGGCGGCTCTTGCCGATGCCGGGCTCGCCCGCCACCAACACCACGCGACCCCGCCCCGCGCGGGCATCCTCGAGGGCGCCCAGCAGCACGCCGAGCTCGGCCGCGCGTCCCACGAAGGTCTCGCTCACCTCCGGCCCGGCCTTGGCCCGCGGTGCCGGAGGGACGTGGTCGAGCGCGGGGTCCTGGCGCAGGATCGCCTCCTGGAGCTCGCGCAGCTCGCGGCTCGGCTCGATCCCGAGCTCGCCGGTCAGCGCGCTGCGCGCGTCCCGGTACGCCTCGAGGGCCTCGGCCTGCCGGCCGGCGCGGTAGAGCGCGCGCATGAGCTGCGCGCGCGGGCGCTCGCGATGCGGGTGGGCCGCGATGAGCGACTCCAGCTCGCCGACGAGCGCCGAGTCGCGGCCGAGCGCCAGGTCGGCGTCGATGCGGTCCTCCGTCGCGGCGATCCGGAGCTCCTCGAGCCGGCCGATCTCTGACTGCGCGAACGGCTCGTAGGCGACGTCGGCGAGCGGCTGGCCGCGCCACAGCCCGAGCGCCTCGCCGAGCAGCTCGCGCGCCCGAGCGCGATCGGGCTCGGCGCCCGCCTCGGCCAGCAGGCGCTCGAACCGGCTCAGGTCGAGCTGGCCGTCGCGCACGGTCAGGACGTAGCCGGGCGGCTGGGTTCGGAGCACGTCGGGACCCAGCGCCTTCCTCAGCTGCGAGACGTGCACCTGAAGCGCCTTGGCGGCGGTGTCCGGCGGGCGCTCGCCCCAGAGCGAGTCGATCAGGCGATCGCTCGACAGCACCTCGTTCGCGTGCAGCAGGAGAACCGCGAGCAGGGCGCGCTGCTTCCCGCCGCCGAGCGGCACCACGCCGCCGTCCACGGCGACCTCGAGCGGCCCCAGGATGCGGAAGTCCATTGCGACGGGCGCGAACGTACCACCCCGGGCGGGGCCTTTACCGGGGCGTTACCGCGGCTTTGGCGCCTGAGCGGATGGTGTGCCGCGTCAACCGTCCCGACCCATGGAGGTCATCGAATGTCCGGTATCGCTCCCACCACAGTCCCGCTCAGGGTCCGCAACACGCGCGCCCTCGTCGCCGCCCTGCTGCTCCTCGGCGCCGTCGTCGCCGTCACGCTCGTCCTCGTGATCGGCGGATCCGACAACACCAGCCACACGAGCTTCGCCCCGACCAGCCAGGTCGGCGGACCGAACGAGGCCGTGCGCGGTCAGGCCGCGGCGTCGGCCTCGGGGTCGTCCATTTCCGAGACGGGTGGCCCGAACGAGTCCGCACGCGGCCAGGTCGCAGCTTCGGCGAGCCGGCCGTAGTCGGGACGGGGTCGCGCCGGCCGGCCGGGGCCTCCGGCCGGCCGGCGACGGCCGTTCCGGATCCGGATCGAAGACAGGGGTGATCGGCGCGCCGAGCGCGCCCAGGGGTACTGCGTCGAAAGCCGGTTAGCGCGCTACGGCGAGCTGACCAGGCTGCCGATCACGGCGCCGTTCGTGATCTGCGTGAACGTATCCGGCGTCGTCCCGACCTTGTTGAAGGTCTGCGCGGTCAGCTCGGTGAGCGACCCAAGATCCCTGACTGCCGGTGCCTCGTAGTCCGTCGTCATTAACCTGACCCCCCTGTCGTTCCCTGGGTATTCCCCTGACGGCGCGGCAAACTACCAGATGCCGGCGGAAAGTGGCGCATACGGGTTCGCGATCTCGGGGCTCGACGCCCCGGGCGAGCTCCTCGGCCCGGCCGAGCCCCGCTGGCCGCCGCTCGAGATCGTGCGCGTGGTGGCGGGGCCCGATGGGCCGCTCGAGGCGCCCGGCACGGTGAACGTGACCGACCATCGCGCCGAGATCTGGATCGGCGACGGCGGCCGCGTGGAAGTCGACCGCGACGCGATGACCGTGAGCTTTCGCACGACCGAGCCGCTGGCGGACCGCCTGGTGGTCCACCCCTACCTGGGGCTCCCCGCCTCGATCGCCAGCAACTGGCTGGGCCGGCAGGTGCTCCACGGCGGCGGCTTCGCGCGCGACGGCCGCGGCTGGGCGCTGCTGGGCAACAAGGAGTCGGGCAAGAGTTCGACGCTCGGCTGGCTGGCGCACCACGGCGCGGAGGTGCTCAGCGACGACGTCCTGGTGGTCGAGGACGGCGTCCTGTTCGCCGGCCCGCGCTGCATCGACCTCCGTCCGGAGGCCGCGGCGGTCCTCGGGGGCGAGGACGTGGGGATGCTCGGCAACCGCGTGCGCTGGCGGCTGCTCCCGGGCGAGGCGCGGTCGTCGGCGCCGCTCTGCGGGGTCGTGCACCTGGAGTGGGGCGACGAGATCCGCCTCGAGCCGCTCGACGCCGCCGAGCGGCTCACCGGCCTGATCGCCGGCAGCGTGATCCGGCCGGGCTCCGGCGACGCCGCGCCGTTCCTCGACCTCGCGGCACTTCCGACCTTCCGCTTCGTGCGTCCGCGCGACCTCGCCACGCTCGACGCGAGTGGCGAGCGCCTGCTGGAAGTCCTGGGCTAACGGCCTAGCCCCGGGTGGCCAGCCACGCCGCGTGCAGCAGGAGCGCGGTGCCGAAGTCGGGACGCTCGGACTGCCAGTGCCGGCGCAGCTCGCCGGCGTCCACGTAGTCGTGGTCGACGCCCTCACCCGTCCAGCCCGCCGCGAACTCGCGCACGGCCGGGCCCCACACGGGGCCGCTGAACCCGGCCTTGTTCGGGCGCGCGATCAGCTTCTCCGGGAGCAGGTCGCCGAACAGCGTCCGCATCGCGTCGGTGCGGCCGGGAAAGCCGGTCGCCCCGCCCGCCGCCGCCAGCTCGCCCATCACCGCCGGCACGAGGAACGGGTTCACCACGAGCACGTCGCGCTGCGGGGCCATCGTGGCGAGCGCGCGGTCGAGTGCGACGTAGGCCCGGCTGCGATGCCAGTGCGCCACGGAGCGGTCCCAGCGGTGCGGCCACGACACCTCCTCGCGCGCCAGCGCGCGACTCGCACGCGCGGCGCCGCGCGGGGTGAGCCACGGCTGCGGCGGGGCGTTGCGGCGGCGCCAGACCGCCGCGCGGACCGGTCGCGGCAGCGCGGCCAGCGGCACCGATGCCACGTCGCGCGGCCGCGGGCGCGCGCGGCGGCGCGCGATCAGCACGTGGCGGGCGGCCACGGTCCCGAGCAGCTCGTCCCCGCCCGCGCCGGTCACGAGCGATCCGCCGCGACCGCGCTCGAGGATCGGCACGTGCATGTACGCGTTGGCCGGCCACACCACGCCGGCCGCGCGGATCACGTCGGTGGCGATCGCGCCGAGGGCGTCGAGCTCGCCGCGCAGCTCGATCACCTCCGGCTCGCGGATCCCCAGGTGGCGCAACACAAGCTCCTGCCACGGCGTCTCGTCGGTGTCCGGGGCGTCCGGGAAGCGCATGATCGCCGGAACCGGATCGGGTAGCCCGTGGCGGCGCGCGGCGTCGGTCGCCACCGCCAGCATCGCGCTCGAGTCGCGCCCGCCCGAGAAGCTCACGAGGCACGGCGCTCGCCGCAGCGCGGGCAGCACGGCCGCCTCGAGCGCGGCGCGGACGCCGGTCCCGGCGGGCGCGGGCAGATCGGGCGCCGCCGGGTCGAGCCCGAGCAGGAGGTTCACGAGAAGCTCGAGCTCCGTCGGGCGCGGGGCCGGGGTCGGCGCGGCGCTCACGGCACGCGCGCGACCAGCGCCGCATAGCTCACCGACGGGTCGGCCTCCCCCACGCGCCGGTGGTCGGCCGGCTCGAGCCCCGCCGCGGCCACCTCGCCGGCCAGCTCCGCCGGGGTGAACACGTGTACGAGGTTGGGCGCCAGCGTGTCGCCCAGCTCGACCGGCCCCCGCCCGCGCCCGCGCCGCAGCGCGTTGGCGATTCCAAGCGTGGCGTGCAGCTCGCGGCCGTGGCGGCTCGTCTCGAAGCACGAGAGCAGGACCGGCGCGCCCGGGCGCAGGCGCTCGCGGGCTCCCGCCAGGAGCCGTACGCGCGCGACTCGCCCGCGCACGAGCGAGTACGCGCCCCAGCCGACGATCAGCCCGTCCGCCGCGGGCGAGTCCGGCGGCAGCTCGCCGCGCGGCGCGCCGTGCACGCGCCCCGGGTGCCCGTGGGCGGCGAGCAGGTCGCTCGCATAGGCCGCCAGCGCGGGATGTGGCTCGTAGCCGACCGCGTCGAAGCCGGCCTCGACCAGGGCCAGCACCTCGCGGCCCCCGCCGCAGCCGAGCACCACCACGCGGCCCCCGCCCCCGAAGTGCTCGCCCACGAGCGCGTGCTCCCAGCCGAACAACCCGCGCTCGTTCCAGTCCGCGGTGCGGTAGACGCCCTCGGAGTCGTAGTAGGCCTCGTCGAGCGCGCGCAGCTCGTCGTCGGAGAGGACGCCCAGCCAGAGGCCCGCCAGCGCGCCGCGAGCCGCCCGCTCGAGGCCACGCGGCAGCCGCCCGCTGGCGAGCGCGGCCCTCACGAGCCGCTGGCGTGGAGCGGGCGCGGTCAATCGACGTAGGAGCTCGCCTGCAGGCGGAACAGCTCGGCGTAGTAGCCGTCCGCCTCCATCAGCTCCGCGTGGCTGCCCTGCTCGGTCACCCGCCCGTCCCGCAGCACGTAGATCCGGTCGGCGGTGCGCACCGAGCCGAAGCGGTGGCTGATCAGCAGCACGCTGCGCCCGGCATAGAGGTCGCGCATGCTCTCGTAGAGCGCCGCCTCGGCGCGCGGGTCGAGCGAGGCGGTCGGCTCGTCGAGGATCACCACCGGCGCGTCGCGGAAGAACGCGCGCGCGAGGGCCACACGCTGCCACTGGCCGCCCGAGAGGTCGCTGCCGCCGAAGTGCTCGGGGCCCAGCAGCGTCTCGTAGCCGCCCGGCAGCGCAGCGAGCGCGTCGTGCATCCCGGCCGCGCGCGCCGCGCGCTCGACTCCCTCGGCGTCGTCGAAGCGCTCGTGCTCGCCCAGCGCAATGTTGTCGCGCGCGCTCAGCAGGTAGCGCACGAAGTCCTGGAAGATCACCGCCACGTTCGCGCGGATCGTGTGCGGGTCGAGCGTGGAGGCGTCGACGCCGTCCCACGCCACGGTGCCGGAGTCCGGCTCGTAGAGCCCGGCCAGGAGCTTGGCGAACGTCGTCTTGCCCGATCCATTCTCGCCGACCAGCGCCACGACCTCGCCACGGCGCAAGTCGAGCGACGCGTCCACCAGGCTGGGACGGGTGCGGCTCGGATAGGTGAACGACACCCCGTCGGCCGTGAGCACCTGCGGATCGGCCGGCGCCACGCCGGTGGGGCGCGCGGCCTCGATGCGCGGGCGCGCGGCCACGAACGTGGAGTAGTCCTCGAGGTAGAGCGAGCTCTCGTACAGCCCGCCGGCGCCGCTCGACAGCGCCCGCAGCCGGCCGGTGAGCAAGAGCATGGCGCCCGCGGCCGAGCCGGCCTCGGACAGCGACATCCAGCCGCGGACCACGAACCAGACCAGCACGGCCAGCGCCGCCGCCGTGAGCACGGCGGTGAGCAGCTGGCCGGCGAGCGCCACCCGCAGCCGGCTTCGCAGCACCTCGCGCAGGTCGTCGATCAGCCCCTGGTAGATGCGGCGGTGCCGCTCGCCGAGGTACTTGCCGAGATCGAACGCGCGCACCTCCTGCGCGTCCCGCTTGCTCGTGAGGAGCTCGAACAGGTACAGCCGCCGCCGCTCGCGCTCGGTCTGCTCGACCGTGAAGCGGTAGACCAGCCGGGCGGCGCGGTTGGTGGCGAGCCACGCGGGCAGGTAGGCCACCAGCACGAGCGCGCAGAAGAGCGGCTGGATCACCAGGAGCGCGAACACGATGCCGCCGATCGCGAAGGCCGACCCGCCGACCGTCAGCAGGCCGTTGACCATCTGCGCCGGCCGTTGGCTGGCGCTCAGCTGCGCGCGCTGGAGGCGGTCGTGGAACTCGGGCGAGTCGAACGTGACGAGGTCGACGCTCACGGCCGTGCGGATCACCTCGTCCGCGGCGTGCAGCGCCACGAGCTGGCCGAGCACGCGCTGCTGGGCGTCGATCACCACGGTCGCCGTCGCCACCAGCGCGCCGAGCACCGAGACCAAGATCAACTCGGGGAGCACCGCGGAGAACGAGCCGGGCCCGCCGTGCGCCAGCAGGTCGCTCAGCAGCGCTCGGATCGCGAGCAGCTGCACCGCCAGCCCGACGCCCACCACGAGCTGGAGCCCCGTGAGCGCGAGCAGCTCCCTGCGCGCGGCGGTCCACACGATGCCGAGGGCGGTGCGCAGCAGTTGGGGGAAGCGCCGCAGCCGGCGTTGCCGGACCGGCGTGAAGTACTCCTGGAGCGTGAACCGGTCGGCCTGCGCGGCCTCCGGCTCGATCACCTTCTCCATCGACCGGTCAAGCTATCGCGACGTGCGGCCGCCGCGCGCGGGGCGGGCGGTCAACGCCAGGTGGAGATCGGACCGCGCGGCGCGGGCCCTGGAAGTCGCGGCGGGTGGGCCGACGTGGAGGCGAGCACGCGGCCACGGGCGTCCAGGATCACGCGGTGCACGAGCGGCTCGGGCCCGCTCGCCAGGTCGACCTCCGGCGCCGCCGTGCTCGACTTCGCACCCAGCGCGCGCGTGTCCTCGTACACCTTGCGCTTCCCGCTGCGCTCCTCGATGCCCCACGACAGGTAGCTGCCGGAGCTGAACGCCTCGACCTTGATCCGCACCTCCGGGCCGAGCCGCCCGAGGTTCACCGTCCGCTCCTGGCCGGCGCGGACCGTGGCGCGCGGCTGACCATCGACCGAGACGGTCAGGCTGTCCTGCGCGTTGAACAGGCGCACCGCGACCGGCGGCTGCTGCGACGGGTCGTCGGTGACCTTCGGCGCCGGCGGGCCGACGTTGCGCTCGCCGAACTCCTGCACGTAGTAGAAGCGGTAGTCGGTGTCGCCCGTCGCGAAGCCCCCGCCGACGGCGTGGAACTTCGGGTCGAGGATGTTCTCGCGGTGGCCGGGGCTCTCCATCCAGTCGCGGCACGCCTGGCCCGGACCGTCTTCGCCGGCGGCGATGTTCTCGCCGATCCCGTTGAAGGCCTCCCAGCTGCCGAAGATGTCGATCCGCTCGGCGGGTCCGCGGCCCTTGGGATCGGTGTGGTCGAAGAAGTTCTCCTTGGCCATGTTCTTCGCGTGGAACATGGCCGCCTTGTCGAGGATCGGGTTGTCCACGAGGTGCGGCAGCCCGCGCTTGGCGCGCTCCTTGTTCGCGCACTGGCGCACCTCCTGCGCCGCCCGTTGGGCCACGCTCTGAGCGAGCGCGGGCGCCGGCAGCGCCGCGGCCGCGAGCGCACCCGCCGTGGCCGCGACCAACCGGCCGCGAGGGCTGTGGAGATGACGAGCCATCCCTCCGGCCACCGTACCTCGCTACGGGCCGCCGCGTTGCAGCACCGAGGGCTTGACACCCGCCGCGCGCGATGAGAGCCTCGGCTGCCATGAGGCTCCCCGCGCGCCCGGGCAAGCACCGCGGCTCGGCCCGGCTCGCCACCGCGATCGCGGCGGGCTTGGGTCCGGTCGAGGGGCGCCAGCCGCCGATCGAGCACGCCGAGATCGCCGGCTACACGGCGTTCGCCTGGGCGCCGGCGCGCTGACCGCCCGCGCCGTGCACGAGAAGAGCGTCGAGCTGGTGAACCGCGCGGTCGCAGCGATCAACGAGACCTACAGCACCGGCGACATGGGGCCGTTCCGCCGTCACCTGGAGGAGACCTTCGAGCCCGACGTCGTGCTCGCAGCGCCGGGGGGCGCGTTCCTGGAGGGCGAGTGGCGCGGGCACGACGGAGCCGTCGGCTTCGTCGCCAACCAGATGGAAGTGCTCGAGGACATGTGGCTGCGGGTCGACGAGATCCTGCTCGGCGAGCCCGACGCGCTCGTCGTGGCGGTGGCCTTCGGCGGGCGCGCGCGCTACTCGGGGCTCGAGGTGGAGCTGCACCCCTTCCACGAGTTCAGGCTCCGGGACGGGAAGGTCACGCGCTGGCAGATCTTCTTCGAGCGCGAGCAGGCGCTCGCGGCCGCGCGCGCAGCGCGGGGTCAGTCCGACGAGTAGTCGAACGTCGACTCGTACGCGCACTTGCCGCTCAGCTCGAAGCCGAGCGGCGCGGCGTCCACGCGGAGCAGTTCGGCGTACAGCTCGGTGCCGTCGCGGTCGTGTCCCGGGATCACGCAGGTCACGGGCTCCTGCTCCTCGACCGGGCCCCTGATGCTCACCGTCACGTGCTCGCCGGCGCGGAAGCGCCCGCGCCGCGGCGTGTGGTCGACCTCGATCGGAGCCGGCACGCAGCCGAGCAGGTGCGACTCCTTGAAGACCCACGGGAACTGGTCCTGCGGCGCGCCGCCGAGCTCGCCGAGCAGGATCCCGGCGAGCGCCGCGCGCTGGTCGTCGTCGCCGCGCTCGTCCACGTACAGCACGAAGTCCCACGGCGACCCGGGCACATCGTCGTCGTAGCGCAACGCGAGGACCGCCGCCAGCGACGTCAGGTCGGTGTCCCCGGCGCGGCCGCTTCGCACGACCCAGGACAGGGCGCCGAGGCAGACGCCGTTCGTCGAGCGCCCGCCGCTGCGCCCGCCCACCCTGCGGCACGGGCAGATCGCCTCGCAGTTGCACGCCTCCAGGTAGGTGCCGGACATCTGCCAGGGAAGGAAGCTGGTCACTGCATCATCTTCACGCTGCCGCCGCCGTCGTGCATGCCGCCGTCGTGCATGCCCCCGCCCGGCTCATCGAAGCCGGGCACGCTGGCCGGGAAGAAGGCCACCCCGAGGCCGAGCGCGAGCAGAACGACCGCTACTGCCACCCGCGCGGCCGCCGGCCAGGGCAGCAGCTTCTCGCCTGCGATGAACGCCGCGATGAGCGCCATCCAGCCGAGGCTCATCACGCCAACGGCGAACAGGGCGGCCATCAGCGCCCAGCAGCAGCCGAGGCACCATGCGCCGTGCCGCGAGCCCAGCTCGAACGCGCCCGCGCGGCCGTGGCGCCAGTGCTCGGCGAGGAACATCAGCGGGCTGCGGCACTTCACGAGGCAGGCCTGCTTGAACGGCGTGACCTGGTAGATCGCGCCCACCACGATCACCCCGCCGGCCACGTAGCGGCCGGCCTCGTGCCAGGCCAGGAACGCCGGGTCGATGGCCCGGACCAGATCGAGGAGGGCGTAGGCGGCCAGCCCCGCCGCCGTCCACACCCACAGGTAGCCGGCCACGAACAGCGCGGTGGCGTCGGGGGCCGCGCCCCTGCCGCGCGCGCGATGGCCGTCGCGGAGCCGGTCGTAGGCGAGCACCGTCGGGGCCACCGACGGGAACATCATCGCCGCCATCATCACCACCCAGACGGTCACGTAGAAGCCGACGCCGCCGAGGTCCATGCCCGGGGTCGACGCCATGCCGCCCATGCGGTCGTTCGTGACGAGCCAGGCAACGGCCGCGAGCGCCAGCAGGGCCGCGAGCAGGACCAGCTGCGCACGGTCGAGCCGTGCCGCCGGCGGCCGGGCGCGCGCCTGCGAGGCCTCCAACGCTATGCCGCCCAGGAGAACCGGTTAGCGAACGCCGAGCCGCCCTCGAAGGCGAAGTCGATGCCGAACGCACTGACGCTGGACCTCGTGGCCTTCGCGATCGTGAGGTCCGAGCCGGCGGGATGGAAGATCCCCGAGAGCCGCGCCGGCACGCCGTCCTCCTTGCCGAACGAGACGATCTCCTGCACCTCGATCTCGCCG
>JBJMLK010000071.1:0-11906 GCA_045805345.1 Thermoleophilaceae bacterium
CATCGACCGCGCCGTGCGCCGGACGCTCAGGGAGGCGAAGATCCGCTTCTCGCCGGACCCGCCGGCCAAGGTCGAGCTCGAGGTGATCGGCGCGCGCGCGACGCGCACCATGCGCCCCCCGGTCCGGAATCCGCTGTTCCTCGGCGACCGGCTGCTGGCCGGCGCCTCGTTCGTGCTGGGACCGCGCAAGCCTGCCGAGGTGCTGCTGCGCTTCGACCACTCGAACCTGAAGACGGGCACCGCCGCCGTCATGCACGTGGCGCAGGTCGACGCGCGCGGGATCCCGGAGGGCGGCATGACCGTGATCGCGGTGGCGCCGACCGACGCGTAGCGACGGCGCCGGCTCGCGCGGTGCCCTACGGTTAGGGCATCGGCTCCGACCAGCTCACAGACGGCCACGGTCGCAGGATCCGCGACCTCCGCGTCTCGGTCACCGACCGCTGCAACTTCCGCTGCCAATACTGCATGCCGGCCGACGGGCTGCCGTGGCTGGACCGCGACGAGGTCCTGCGCTTCGAGGAGCTCGAACGGCTGGTGCGCGTGTTCGCCGGGCTCGGGGTGGAGTCGGTCAGGCTCACGGGCGGCGAGCCGCTGGTGCGGCGCGACTTCCCGAAGCTCGTGGCGATGCTCGCGCGCGTGGACGGGCTGCGCGACCTGTCGCTGACCACGAACGGCTACCTGCTCGAGCGCGACGCCGACGCCCTGGTCGCCGCGGGGCTGCGCCGGATCAACATCTCGGTCGACTCGCTCCAGCGCGACCGCTTCTTCCAGATCACGCGGCGCGACTCGCTCCCGCAGGTGCTGCGCGGGATCGACGCCGCGGCCGGCCATCCGCGGCTGCGCCCGATCAAGCTGAACGCGGTGGCGCTGCGCGGGTTCACCGAGCAAGAGGTGGTCCCGTTCGCCGAGTACGCCCGCCGCACGGGGTTCCAGGTGCGCTTCATCGAGTTCATGCCGCTCGACGCCGACCACGCGTGGAGCGAGGACAGCGTGCTGACCGGCGACGAGGTGCGCGCCCTGATCGAGCGCGTGCACCCGCTCGAGGAGCTGCCGCGCGAGCCGTCGGCCACCGCGCGCGTGTTCCGCTTCCGCGACGGCGGCCACGGCGAGATCGGGTTCGTGAATCCCGTCTCGGAGCCTTTCTGCGCGGACTGCGACCGCGTCCGCCTCACGAGCGACGGGAAGCTGCGCACGTGCCTGTTCTCGCTGCACGAGACCGACCTGCGCGGCCCGCTGCGCGAGGGCGCCGGCGACAGCGAGCTGGCCGAGCTGATCCGCGGGGCCGTGTGGCGCAAGGAGCTGAAGCACCGGGTGGGCGAGACGGGGTTCCGCCAGCCACCGCGCACGATGAGCGCCATCGGTGGCTGACGTCCTCGACCGCCACGCGCAGTTCACGATCGGCTTCGATCGTCGCGACCGCGAGCGCGTGCTCGCTATCTGGGACTCGATCCTGGAGGGCCAGCAGTGGTCGGAGGGCGAGTGGACACGGCGCTTCGAGGACGCGTGGTCGGCCTGGAACGGGCTCGGCGCCGTCGCGTTCGGCTCGTGGGCCGGCGGCGCCCTCGCGGCGCTCGACTACGCGGGCGTGCGCGGCCAGACGGTCCTGTGCCCGTCGAACACGTTCATGGCCACGCCGCTCGCGGCGGTGCGCGCGGGCGCCGAGGTCCGCTTCGTGGACTGCAACCGCGAGGACCTCTGCATGTCGTTCGACGACTTCGAGCGCAAGGTGGCCGAGCACCGGCCGCGCGCGGCGATCCTCGTGCACATCGGCGGGCACATCGCGTTCGAGGCGGAGCGGATCGCCGAGCTGTGCCGCAGCGAGGGCATCTTCCTGATCGAGGACTGCGCACACGCGCACGGCGCGAGCTGGGGCGACCGGCGGCCGGGCGCCTACGGCGACGCGGGCGTCTACTCGTTCTACGCCACCAAGACGGTCTCCACCGGCGAGGGCGGCGTGCTGGTGTCGCGCCACGACGAGCTGCTCGAGTTCGCGCGCGCCTTCCGCAACTACGGCAAGCCTGAGCACCGCGTGGAGGGCCTGAACTTCCGGATGAGCGAGTTCACGGCGGCGCTCGCGACGGTCCAGACCGAGCGGCTCGACGAGATCGTGGCCTGGAAGAACGCCGTGGCGCGCGAGCGGCTCGACCCGGTCCACGAGCGCCGGCTCGAGTTGCCGGACGGCATGACCTCGGGCCTCTACAAGTACGTCGTGTTCGAGCCGATCGAGCGCTCCACCGGCAAGGTCTACGACCAGCCGTGTCACCGGATCATGGGCCAGGCGGTCGACCTGCCCAACACGGACTGGGTGGCCGAGAACCACTGGTGCGTGCCGCTGTACTACCGGCCCTGAAGCGCCTCGAGCACCCGCGGGAGCGCAGCCGCGGTGCGGCGGTGGGAGCCCGGCGCGCTGTAGGTGTCGGCGTCGTGCAGCAGGAGGACGTCGCCCGGCGCGAGGTCCTCGGTCACCTCGGCGGCGATCGCCTCCGGCGTCGTGCGGGCGCGCCAGTCGTGGCCCCACTTCGACCACAGCAGTAGGCCGTAGCGCTCGCGCGCGGCGCGCAGGCCGGGCCAGGAGAAGATCCCGTACGGCGGCCTGTAGAGGCCGGGCTCGCTGCCGGTCGCGTCCGCGATCGCCGCGTGCGCGCGGTCCAGGTCGTCTCGCACGTCGAGCCGGCGCAGCTGGTTGATGTGGCGGTGGCCGTGGCTCGCGACCGTGTGCCCGGCGGCGGCGACCTCCGCGGCCAGCGACCGGTTGCGCTCCACCTGCTCGCCCACGAGGAAGAAGATCGCCCTGGCGTCGGCGCGCGCGAGCGCGTCGAGGATCGCCGGCGTGCCCTCGGGGTGCGGGCCGTCGTCGAACGTGAGCGTGGGCCCGGCCGCCTCGAGCGTGCGGGGAACGCCGAGCGCGGCCGCCACCGGCCGCGCGATCGGCGCGAGCGCCGGGAGCGACCAGCCGGCCGCGGCCGCCGCGCCACCCAGGAGGATCGGGCTTCGCATGACAGGATCGTGCCAGTGATCGACGGCTCCAACCTCGCCGGCCTCGGCCTCGCCGCGTGCGCGGCGGCGTGCTTCGACGGCGCGACGGTGTTCCAGGCGCTCGAGGCGCGTCAGGTGCAGGGGCACTCGATGCGGCTGAGCCTGCTCGCGCGGCTCGTGCGGCGCCCGCGCTGGCTGGCCGCCTGGGGGCTCTCCACCCTTGGTTGGCCGCTCCAGCTCGCGGCGCTCTCGCTTGCGCCGCTCACCCTCGTGCAGCCGACCTTCGCGCTCGGGATCCTGCTGCTCCTGGCGCTCGGCTCGCGGATCCTCGGCGAGCGGGTCGGAGCCGTCCAGGCGGGCGCGGCGGTCGCGATCATCGCCGGCGTGGTGGGCATCGCGCTCGCGGCGCCCGCGAACAGCGACGAGTACACGACCGGCCCGGCGCTATGGATCTCGCTCGGCGTGCTCGTGGCGGTCGCGCTCGCGCCGTTCGTGGCCCGACGCGCCACCGTGCGCGTGAGCGCGCTGATCGTGGTCGGAGCAGGGGCCGCCTTCGCGATGTCGTCGGTGATGAGCAAGCTGCTCGTGGACGAGCTGTCGCGCGGCCGGATAGGCGTCGCGCTGGCGTGGGCGGTGGGCGTAGCGGCCGGAGCGATCCTCGGGCTGCTCGGCGAGATGTCGGGACTGCAGCGCCGCGCGGCGGCGCGGGTGGCACCGCCGATCTTCGTGATCGAGACGATCGTGCCGGTCATGCTCGCCCCGCTCGTGACGGGCGAGGACTGGAGCGGCACGCCGCTGGGCGGCGCGGTGATCGTGGCGTCGCTGCTCGTGGTCGCGGGGGGCGGGGCGGTGATCGGTCGCACGCACGTGGTTGGCGAGCTGGTGGCAACGGCGGAGACGCCGACGGTGCCGTAGGCACTGCGCCGTTCATTCTTCACTTAAGCCGGCTATAGGCGGCTCAAGTGATGAACCGACGCTCCGGGCCACCCTCAAAAGCCGCTGTTTGCGTATCAGCGGCCAGCACGGCCGGCGGAGGCGGAGCCCACGACATCCAGCACCACCGACGCCGCCGTCGGCCGCTGCGCCGCCGAGCGGTCCGGCGACCGCGGGTTGGCGAGCGCGCGGCGGATCGCGGCGTCCAGCTCGGCGAGCGTGGCGGCCACGTCCGCCAGCCCGTGCTCGGCGAACGCGCGGTTGTTGATGCGGATGTGGGCCATGCCCCAGCCATAGGAGATCGGCGAGGTGCCGCGCATTAGCGCCTCGAGCACGGTGAGCCCGGCGGTCGAGTGCACGAGCACGTCGCCGGCCGCGAGCAGGTCGCACATCCGGTCGGTGAAGCCGATCGCGCGCACCCGCGGGTCGCGGGCGAAGCGCTCCTCGATCGCCGAGCGCACCGTGTCGTTGCGGCCGCACATGCACACGACCGTGGTGCCGTCGACCGAGCGCGCCACCTCGGCGGCGCCGGCCAGGTCACCCACGGCCCAGCCGCCGCCCGAGACGAGCACCACCGGCCCGTCCTCCGGCAGGTCGAAGCTCCGCCGCGCTGCGCGCTTGTCGAACTCGTCGAGGCAGCCGGGCGAGGTGAGCCCGCGCACCCACTCCACGCGGCTGCGCGGCGCGATCCCGCGCACCTCGCCCGTCGACTCCGGATGCGTGATCAGGTGCAGGTCGACGCCCGGGTGCGCCCAGTAGCGCAGCGCCGCGAGGTCGGTGATGGCGGACACGGTCGGCACGCGCAGGTAGCCGTCGAGCCGGAAGCGCCCGATCACGTCTGTGGTCCCGGGGTAGGTGGAGACGACGACGTCGGGGCGGAAGCGGCGGATGGCCCGCAGCAGGCCCCGCCCGCCGACCAGGTACATCAACGCGCCGGCCAGCCAGCGGGCGGGCGGGAAGTGCACGATCAGCCAGTACTCGAAGTCGTACATGAACGCGAAGCGGCCGAAGAGGATCGTGGTCCCGTCGCGGACGACCCGCGCGATCAGCGCGCCCATCGCGTCGAGGCCGTCGACGATCTCCACCACCGCGCCCGGCCGCTCCTCGCGGATGCCCGCGGCGAGCACCCGCGCCGGGGCGTCGTGCCCCTCGCCGATGTCGGCGGACACGATCAGTATCCGGGGCGGGTTCGGCACGGGGCGATGGTACGGGCGGCGCAGTAGCGTCCCGCCGCGATGGCCGCCTACAGGCTGAAGGTACGCATCGGCCCCAAGGTCGAGCGCTCGAAGCACCGCGACCTCGACGGCGCGCTCGAGGCGCTCGGGGCACGCGCCGAGGAGCTCCAGCGCACGGCGCCGCGGCGCACCGTCGACCTCAAGGTGGGCCGCCGTTTCGAGCCCGTCCAGCAGGTGGCCGCGCGGCTCGAGCTGTCCGGACCGAGGCGGCTGCGAGCGGGCCTCGACGTGCGCGGCGACGGCTCCGTGGAGAGCTGGACCGGCCGCCTGCGCCGCGAGCTGATCGAGCAGCGCCGCGGGGAGTCCGCGATCGAGGCCCTGCGCCGGGTGGCGAGCGGTGGTTAGCCTGGCCGGGGTGGACGAGAGGCGCTGGATCGTGAGGCTTCCGCGCGGGGCCGAGCCGCCGTACCGCGTGTTCGTGAACGGCGTGCCGCAGCAGGAGGGCGTCGACTACGAGCTGCGCGGCCACTCGCTCGCCTTCTCGCGCCACCTCGAGAAGGAGGGCAAGCTCGGCTTCTGGCGCTGGTTCGCGATGTTCATGGCGCTCTTCGGCACCTACCGGAAGAACGACTCGGTGGACGTCGAGTACGGGCTTGGCGGGGGACGCCTCTTGGCGGTGGGGCTCGACATCGAGCAGCCGCCGGAGGGGCGGCCGGGCGACGCTTCGTAGCCTTCCCCCGCGATGCGCATCGACAAGATCCTCGACGACCGCCTGCCCGTCTTCTCGTTCGAGTTCTTCCCGCCCAAGGACAAGCAGGGGATGACGCAGCTGAAGGGCGCGCTCGACGACCTCGCCAAGGACGAGCCCGCCTACGTGTCGGTGACCTACGGCGCCGGCGGATCCACGCGCGACCGCACCGTGGAGATCACCAAGTGGATCAAGCAGGACCTGGGGATCGAGGCGATGGCGCACCTCTCGTGCGTGGGCGAGCCCGTCAGCCGGCTGCGCGAGATCCTCGACGAGATCGGCTCGGCCGGGATCGAGAACGTGCTCGCGCTCCGCGGCGACCCGCCGCGCGGCGAGACGGAGTGGACGCCGCACCCGGAGGGCCTGAAGAGCTCGCCCGAGCTGGTGGAGCTGGTGGCGCCGGACTTCTGCGTGGGCGGCGCCTGCTTCCCCGAGGTGCACCCGGAGGCGCCCGACCTGGAGCACGACCTCGTGTTCACGAAGAAGAAGGTGGACGCCGGGGCGTCGTTCCTCATCACCCAGCTCTTCTTCGACAACCAGCTCTACTTCGACTTCGTGAGCGAGGCCCGCGCGGCCGGCATCGACGTGCCGATCATCCCGGGGATCATCCCGGTCACGAACTTCGCCCAGATCAAGCGCTTCACCGAGATGTGCGGCGCGAGCATCCCGGATCGTCTGGAGCACGAGCTGGCCGTCCGCGCCCAGTACCCGGACGCCGTGGGTGACCTCGGGGTGGCATACGCCACGGCGCAGTGCGTCGACCTGCTCGCCCGCGGCGCGCCCGGGATCCACTTCTACACGCTCAACCGCTCCCCGGCGACGCGCGCGATCCTCGCCGCCCTGCGCGCGGCGCGACCGTGGGAGCGCGCCGCCCAGCCGGCGAGCCCTACGTGAGCTCCCAGCGCTCCGGCTCGTCGCCGTCGAGCCTGCGCACCTGGTCGCGCAGCTCCATGTAGCGCAGGTAGCAGAGCGCCTCGGACAGCCCCCAGTTCACGACCATCGGCGTCAGCTCGTCGGTCTGCATCAGCGCGGGCACGATGTCGAACGCGGTCTTCGGTCCCTCCTCGAGCGCGCCGCGCACGCGGCCCATGCGCTCGGCCACCTCGCGCCGGTTCGCCTCGATGTGCGCCTTCACATCGATGAACGGCCGCCCGTGGCCGGACAGGCAGAGCCGTGCGGGCAGCGCGTCGATCACGTCGAGGCTGTTCAGGAACTCGCCGGCCGGATCGGCCGTGTAGCCGTAGTCGTAGTAGAGCGACACGCGCCCCAGGAGGTGGTCGCCGGAGGCCAGGATCGCGCGGTCGGGCTGGTGGAGGCAGACGTGCGACGGCGCGTGGCCGGGCGTCTCGTAGGCGTGCCAGGTGCCGAGGTCGGTCTCGACCTCCACGCCGTCCACCAGCTCGCGGTCGGGCAGCACGATCCGGTCCACGCCGATGTTGCCACCGTCCTCGCGCACGCGCTCCTCGTAGCGGCGCAGCGCCTCCTCGGGCACGCCGCTCTGCCGCGCCACCTCCAGCCGGCGCGTGAGCGCCTGCTCCGGGTCGGCGGCGCGCTTGGTCATGTGCGCGTGGTTCGGGTGCATCCACAGCTCGCAGCCCGAGCCGTCGACGATCGGGCCGGCCAGCCCGTAGTGATCGGAGTGCGCGTGCGTGACCACGAGCAGCCGCACGTGCTCGAGCCGCAGCCCCGCCTGCGACAGCGCGAGCTCCAGGTTGCGGATCGCGCCCGGGCCGCCGATCCCGGTGTCGATCAACACGATGCCGCTCCCGGCGGCCAGGGCCCACGCGTTGCCGTGCGGCACCCCCGGCCACGGCAGCGGCAGCCGCAGCCGCCACACGCCCGGCACCACCCGGTCCGCGCGCGGCACCTCGCGCTTGCGCGCGGCCTCGCTCACGGGTCGATCAGCACGCCGGGGTTGAGGACCCCGGCCGGGTCGAGCTCGCGCTTGGCGGCGCGCAGCGCGCGAGCGAACGCGTCGGGGCGCTGCCGGTCGTACCAGGGTCGGTGGTCGCGGCCGACGGCATGGTGGTGCGTGATCGTGCCGCCCGCCGCGATCACGGCGTCGGACGCGGCCTCCTTCACCGCGTCCCACTGCTCCAGCTCGCCGCCGCGGACGGCGGGGGCGAGCATCGTGAAGTACGGGGCGGCGCCGTCGGGGTACACGTGCGTGAAGCGGCAGGTGACCGTTCCCGTGCCCGAGATCTCGCGCAGCGCCGACTCGGCCCGGTCGCGCACCTCGGCCACGAAGCCGTCGAGGCGGTCCCAGGTGATCGCGGTCTCGAAAGTCTCGGAGAAGACGCCGGCGGCGACCATCGTGTCGCGCACGTAGGGAGCGGCGAGAAAGGCGGCTCGCCACTGACCGGAGGCGTCCTCGTCGCCGCCGACGACGCGAACCGTCTCGTCGAGCACTCCTCGCTCGCCGTGGGGCTGCTGATAGCGCACCTCGCCCCATCCGCCGCCGTGCTCCCGGCAGATGTCCAGCGCGCGATTCATCCAGGCCTCGAGGCCGTGGTCGGCGGACTCGAAGCCGAGCACCAGCAGCGCGCGGTCGTCCGTGGCCGCGCCGGTGATCATCGCCTCGCGCCCCTCGAGCAGCCGGCAGTTGGCCGGCTCGAGCCCGGACTGCGACAGCTCGCGCACGGCGCCGGCGCCGGCCTCGAACGTCGCGAACCGCACGCTCGCCGAGCTGCGATACGTGGGCCGCGCCTGCAGCCGCACCCATGCCTCCGTGATCACGCCGAGAATGCCCTCGGAGCCGATCAGCATCCGGTCGGGACTCGGCCCTGCGCCGGACCCCGGCAGTCGCCGGCTCTCCCAGTCGCCGGCCGGGGTGATCGCCCGCACCGACTCCACCAGGTCGTCCACGTGCGTGAGCCGGGTGGCGAAGTGGCCGCCGGCGCGGGTGGCGATCCAGCCGCCAAGCGTGGAGAACTCGAACGACTGCGGGTAGTGGCGCATCGTCAGGCCGTGCGGGCGCAGCTGCTCCTCGAGCACCGGCCCGGGCGCGCCGGCCTGGATCCGCGCGGCGCGCGAGACCGTGTCCACCTCGAGCACGCGGTCGAGCGCGTGCAGGTCGATCGACACCGCGCCCTCGTAGGCGCCGCCGATGCGCGGCTCGACCCCGCCCACCACGCTGGTGCCGCCGCCGAACGGGATCGCCGCGGCGCGCGCCCCCACGCACCACTCGAGCACCGCCGTCAGCTCCGCCTCGTCGCGCGGGCGGGCCACCACGTCGGGCGGGCAGTCGATCTGGCCGCGGAACGCCCGCACGATGTCGCGGTAGCCCTTCCCCATCGCGTGGCTGGCCCGCTCGTGGTCGGAGGACGAGCAGATGGCCGCGAGCGCCTGGGGCGGCGCCAGCCGCGGCACCGGCAGGTGGACCTCCTCGAGCGGCACCGGCAGCTCGGCCTCGGCCGGCTCGAAGCCGAGGTGGGCGCGGATCCCGGCGGCCGCATCGCGCAGCTCAGCGGGCGGCGGCTGTTGATCCTCATAGCCCCAGCCCCAGTGCTTGAGACGCCGATTGAGAGCCACCGCCACCGGCGCAGCTTCTCACGCGGCGGAAGGAGGGTCCCCAAAGGAAGCGAAGGGCTATCGTTGGGTACCGCTCCGATGGCCACTGGCACCACCGTCCAGATCACGATGCCCGAGATGGGCGAGTCGGTGACCGAGGGAACGATCCTCGAGTGGCTGAAGCAGGTCGGAGACCCGGTCGAGGCCGACGAGGGGATCGTCGAGGTCTCGACCGACAAGGTCGACGCCGAGGTGCCCGCCCCCGCGAGCGGCGTCCTCGCCAAGATCCTGGTCGAGCCCGACGAGACGGTGCCAACCGGCACCGTCCTCGGCGAGATCCAGGTGAACGGCGCCGGCGGCAACGGCGGCCAGCCTGAGCACCACCCCGAGTTCGCCTCCGACGAGTCCGCGGTCGAGGAGGCCACGCACGGCTCGGCCGCCGAGGAGGAGTACCTGGCCGCCAAGGAGGAGGTCGAGTCCGCGACGCCGGAGGAGCGGCCGGCCGAGGCCGCGCTCGTGGACGTGGCCGTGCCGGACATGGGCGAGTCGGTGAGCGAGGGCACGGTGCTCGAGTGGCTCGTGAAGCCCGGCGACGCCGTGGAGGTCAACGAGGGCCTCGTCGAGATCTCGACCGACAAGGTCGACGCCGAGGTGCCGTCGCCGGTGGCCGGCACGGTGGCCGAGATCCTGGTCGAGCCGGACGAGACCGTGACCACCGGGACCGTGCTCTGCCGGATCGCGCCCGGCGCGTCGCGAATGCCCGCCGGCGAGCCGGCCGCGAAGGAGGAGCCGGTCGAGCCCCGCCCGGCCGCGACTGGCAACGGCGACGGCAACGCCACGCCCGTGGCAGCGCGGATGGCGGAGGCCAACGGCATCGACGTCGAGGCCATCGAGGGCAGCGGCCCGCGCGGCCGCGTGACGAAGGCCGACGTGGAGGCCGCGATCGAGAACGGCGGGAACGGCGCGGCGGCCGCCCCGCCGGCTCCCCGCCCACCGGCTCGGGCCCCGGCGGCCGCCCCGGCCGGCGACCGCGAGGCCAGCGCCACGCCGATCCGCGGCCCGGCGGCCACGCTCGCGCGCTTCATGGAGGAGAGCCGCGGGATCCCCACGGCCACCAGCTTCCGCACCCTCGAGGTGGACACGCTCGACGCGCGCCGCCGCGCGCTCAAGGAGGCCGGCCGCAAGCTCTCCTTCACCCACCTGATCGCCTGGGCGATCGTGCAGGCCGCGCGCGACATGCCGGTGATGACCCACAGCTTCGAGGAGCGCGACGGCAAGCCGCACCGGATCGCGCCGGCAGGCGTGAGCCTCGGCCTGGCGGTCGACGTCGAGCGCAAGGACGGCACGCGCTCGCTGGTCGTGCCGGTGCTGAAGGACGCCGACACGCTCGACCTCGAGTCGTTCGTGGCGCGCTACGACGAGCTGGTCGCGGGCGCGCGCGACAACAAGCTGCCGGCCGACGCCTACACGGGCGCGAGCATCACGCTCACGAACCCCGGCGGCATCGGCACGATCGCGTCGGTGCCACGCCTGATGCCGGGCCAGGGCACGATCATCGCCACGGGCGCCATCGGCCTGCCGCCCGGCCTGCGCAGCGCGGACCCGGTGAAGGTCCGCGACCTCGGGGTGGCCAAGGTCATGACGATGACCAGCACCTACGACCACCGCGTGATCCAGGGCGCGGAGTCGGGGGCGTTCCTGCGCCGGCTCGATCAGCTGCTCCAGGGCGAGGACGACTTCTACGACCACGTGTTCGCCGGGCTAGGGCTGGCGGACGCGCCGCAGACCGCCGCGCCGCCGGTGCCCGCGGAGGACGGCGCCGGGCCGGTGACCGCCGCGGAGCCCGCGCCGTCGGTCGTCAAGCCCGACATCACCGGCGCGCCCGACGAGGCGCTGCTCCAGGCCGTCCAGGCCGCGACGTCGGTGGTCAAGGCCCACCGCATGCACGGCCACCTGGCCGCCGACCTCGACCCGCTCGGGTCCAAGCCGGTCGGCGACCCCGCGCTCGACCCGGCCACGGTCAACCTCACGCCCGAGCTGATGCGCGCGATCCCCGCGTCGGTGCTGCGCGTGGCGGTGCCGGGCGAGACGTTCGCCGACGCCCTCCCCCACCTCCAGGAGACCTACTGCGGCACGATCGCCTACGAGATCGAGCACATCTCCGACCACAAGCAGCGCGTCTGGCTGCGGCAGGTTGTCGAGTCCGGCGACCACCGCTGGCCGCCCGACGCGGAGCTGCGGCGGCGGCTGCTCGAGCGGCTGACCCAAGTCGAGGCGCTCGAGACCTACCTGCACAAGGCGTTCCTCGGCCGCAAGCAGTTCTCGATCGAGGGCCTGGACGCGCTGGTGCCGATGCTGGACGAGACCGTGGAGCTTGCCGCCGACGCCGGCGCCCGCGAGGTCGTGATCGGCATGGCCCACCGCGGCCGGCTCAACGTGATCGCCCACAACGTCGGCCGCGGCTACCAGAACATCTTCGTGGAGTTCGAGGGCGAGCAGAACCTCGAGGCCGACACCGCGCTGCCCGCGGGCGGCACCGGCGACGTGAAGTACCACTACGGCGC
>JBJMLK010000072.1:0-15402 GCA_045805345.1 Thermoleophilaceae bacterium
CCGATGCCGGCCGCGGCCGCTTCGAGTGGGTACGCCCCCTACTACACCCCGTCGGACCGCAGGCTGAAGCGCAACATCAGGACGCTTGGCGGACACCGGTAGCCGGGGCCCCCGCTCGGGCCTGAGTGAGGGCGAACCGACTGTGATGGCGCTGGTGAGGCGCCTCCGCGGCGTATCGTTCGAGTGGCGGGAGAATGCGGTGTCCGGCCACGCCGGCGCCGACCTGGGCGTCATCGCTCAGGAGGTCGAGGAGGTCTTTCCAGAGCTCGTGCGGACGAGCCCGGACGGATACAAGACCGTCAACTACCTCGGCTTGATCGCGCCGTTGATCGAGGCGCTCAAGGAACTCGACGCGAGGGTCGCGGCGCTCGAGCGTCAGCGGGACGTTAGGCGCTGAGGGCTAGGTCGCCGTCGAGCACGTGATCCACCGCATCCGCCACGCGGCCCGCGCCGTCGTAGCCGGCGAGATGCCGCCCGAGCTCGCGCGCGCGCGCCGTGATGCGGTCGTCCTCGAGGAGCCAGCGCGCGGCGGTGCGCACCGCGTCGGCGGATTCATCGGCGATCAGTCCCGCGCCGAGGCCCTCGACCCTGCCGGCCAAGGGCCACTGGTCCCATGCCTGCGGCATCAGGAGCATCGGAACTCCCGCGAGCAGCGTCTCGTTCACCGAGTTGTTGCCGCCGTGGGTAACGTGCAAGCTCGCACGCGCGAGCACCTCTCGCCCCGGAGCGAACTCGTGCACCGTCACGTTCGCGGGCAGCGGCGGGAGGTGCTCCTTCGTCATCGGTCCCCCGCCGGTAGACACCAGCACGTCGACCGGCTCGTCGGCGAGGCCCTCGATCGCTGCCATGAAATGCCCGTAACGGGCGTTGAACGAGGTCCCGAAGCACACGTAGACGAGCGGCCGCTCAGGCCTGGGCGCGCGCGGAGGCGGGGCGTCCATCAGCGGCCCGATGCAGTGCCACCCGGGCCGCAGCTCGTAGTCGCCCAGGATCTCCTGTGTCGTGAACGTGAGCGTGGTCTCGCTCTCACCCGCGGTGTGGATCACGCTGTTCCAGTCGCCGAGCTCGACTCCCCAGCGAAGGGCGATGGCACGCCAGCTCGCTTCGAACCCCTCCAGCGCCTCCTCCGAGGTGGGCGCGGGCTCCTCCCCCTCGCCGAAGTCAGACGGAATCGCGCGGTTCGCGGCGATCGGGAACATCGGGTAGGACACGATTCGCGGCAGCCCGAGGTAGTCGCCGGCGACACGCGCCCACGGCACCTGGCTGTCGTGAATGATCAGGTCGATCTCATGCTCGTGGAGCTCGTCGACGAGGCCCGTCGTGGCCTCCTCCGTCGTCGCCGCAAGCGAGGCGACGTGCGCCATGAAGGTGTCGACGTGGGGCATCTCGGGCGTGTGGAGCACGAAGCGTGCGCCGCTCGCCTCGATCGTCGCCCGGCTTCTCTCGGGCCCCCACGCGATGACGCTGTGCCCCTGCCGCACCAGCGCGCCGCTCAAGCGTGTCGCGGCCTCGATGTGGCTGTAGAACGGGACGTGTACGACGGCTATGTTGGCCACCGAGTCCAACCTAATCGATAGGGGGGCGGAGGGCAAACTGTCGATACAGGCGTTGATAAGCGGGGGCATGCTCGCCGTCGTCGGCAGAGGTCCGGCCGGCTTGCTCGGCGGGATGTGGCAGACGCAGCCGGGCCAGTGGTCCGTCTGGACTGACCTCGGGCCGGCTCTGTCGGTGGACCCGGTGGTGGCAGAGAGCGCTGATGGGCGACTCGAAGTATTTGCGATCGGCCGCGACGGATTCGTTGGGCGCCGCGCGCAGCTCGACCACACCGGGCGCGCCGGCTGGTCGGGCTGGGAGCAGATCGGGCCTCCCGAGTCCGGACGACCGGCGGTCTTCCAGAACGGAGACGGCCGCCTCGAACTATTCGCGGCCGGCCCCGGCGCCGAGCTGGGCCATGCCTGGCAGGTGGACCCGCTCGGCCGCAGCGGTTGGTCGGCATGGGAGGAGCTCGGGCCGGCGATCTCAGATCCGGCGGTCTTCCAGAACGCCGACGGGCGCCTCGAGGTGTTTGCCGCCGGGCCCGATGGACGGCTCGGGCACCGCTGGCAGATCGCGCCGGGCGGGCACAGCGGCTGGTCCGACTGGGAGGTTCTCGGACCTGAGATCACGGGTCGTCCCGCCGTCTTCCAGAGCGCCGACGGGCGCCTGGAGGTCTTTGCCGCCGATAGCGGAGGAGTGCTCGGAAGCATCTGGCAGGTGGACGTAAACGGGGGCACGGGCTGGGGCCCATGGGGCGACCTCGGGCAGCCGATCGCGAGCGAACCCGCCGTGTTCCAGAATCCCGACGGGCGGCTCGAGGTGTTCGCCGCGGCCGCCGACGGCCGGCTCGGGCACCTGTGGCAATTCGAGCCGGGCGGCGCCACCGGCTGGTCAGAGTGGGAGGGCTTCGGGCCGGAGATCGCCGGCCCCCCCGCCGTGTTCCAGAATCCCGACGGGCGTCTCGAGCTATTCGCGGCGGGTCCCGGCGGTGTGCTGGGCCATCGCTGGCAGCTCGATTCCGGCGGGCTGCTCGGCTGGTCGGACTGGGAGGAGCTCGGACCGCGCATCTCCGGAGTCTCGGTTTCGGTCTGTCAGGCTCAAGGCCCGGCGGGCAACGAGCCGGGGCCCGAGTCGAGGGTGCAGCGCCCGGCCCGTAATTCGACGACGCGGACGATGAAAGCCGACGTGTGCGTGATCGGCGCCGGGCCCGCCGGCATCACCGTGAGCCGCGACCTCGTGCGCGCGGGCGCGAGCGTGGTCCTCGCGGACAGCGGTCGCCTACACGAAGATCCTGCGGCCCAGGAGCTGAATCGCGGCGTCGCCGATGGCCCGATCCTCAAGGGTTACTGGCGCTACCTCCTCGACGGCCGATGGCGTGGCGTCCAGGGCGCGGCGAAAGGCTGGGGCCGCGGCTTCTGCATGCCGTTTCAGCCTGTTGACTTCAAGCACCGGCCGTGGATCACCTACAGCGGCTGGCCGGTCACTACCGAGGAACTCGCGCCGTACGAGCAGCGTGCGGCCGAGACGTTCGCCTTCGATCCGTTCGAGCCTCCGCAGAGCAACGGTGCCCTGGCGCGAGTTTCGTACCACTTCCCGTCTGACCCTCTCGTATTCCGCTCAATCTTCGGTGAGCTGTCGGGTGGGCCCAACTTCGACGCGGTGCTCGGTGCCACGGCCACCAAGCTCTGGTTACGCGGCGATCAGATCGAGCACGTGCGCTTCGCGTTCTCGGACGGGGACGAGCTGCGTGTTCACGCCGACGCGGTCGTGCTCGCTGCCGGTGCGATCGAGAACGCGCGCATGCTCCTGCTTCATGAAGACACCCTGCCGGTGCGGAGTGAGGCCACTGGGAGGTGCTTCATGGAGCATCCGCACGTGCTTGCCGGCGGGGTCGAGATCCCCGACGCCTCCGAGTGGGTCTCCTGTATGGCGGACGTGAACAACCGCGACGTGGTGAGCCTCGACGTGATCGCGCTCGAGGGTGAGCGCCAGTGGAACGAGCGCCTCCAGAACGCGACGGTGCAGTTGCGGCCGAAGGAGGTCGTGGCGCCCGTGAGCGGACCCGTCGACTGCTTCCTCTACGTGCGCGCGGAGCAGGCGCCGAACCCCGACAGCCGTGTGGTGCTCGGCCAGCGCGAGGATCGCTACGGCATGCCTTGGCCGGTCCTTCATTGGCGCCTCGTGGGCCGGGATTGGAACAGCATCGTCCGTACCACCGAGCTCGTAGTCGATGACTTCAAGCAGGAACACGGTGCGCCGGGCGAGCTGTACATCCAGGCCGAGCACCCGTGGCCCTTGACGCCGGCCGGGCCGAACGAGACTGAGAACGCGACCTGGGGCTACCACCAGCTCGGCACGACCCGCATGTCCGACGATCCGGCCACGGGCGTGGTCGACCGCGATTGCAAGGTCCACGGGATGGAGAACCTCTACGTCGCGGGAAGCTCCGTCTTCCCGACCGGCGGGGCGGCGAATCCGACGTTCATGATCGTCGCGCTCGCCCACCGGCTGGCGGACCATCTCGCCGAGGCGACCACCTAGCCACTGGCGCGATCGCGTCCTCTTGACTTTGCCCTTCCCTCGGACGAGGGTTGGCGGATGGAAGCATCCCTCCCGGTCGCAGTCGTCGGCGGTGGGGGCTCGGGGCTGCTCGCAGCCGCCGCTCTGAGGCGAGCGGGCGTGCGGTTCGAGCTCCTCGAAGCGCGCGACGGCATCGGCGGTACCTGGCGCTATGACGAGGATGGTTCCGGCTCAGCGTGCTACGCCTCGCTTGTCGCCAACACGAGCAAGCTCCGGATGTCTTTCGGCGGGCGCCGGATCGCCGGACGTCCATGGCAGTACGCGCGCCACGACGAGATCCTCTCCCACCTCGAGGCATTCGCCGACGACGAGCACCTCCGCCCTCACATTCGGCTTGGCTGGAGGGTTACGAACGCCCGGCAAGAGGACGATGGCTGGGTCCTGACTGAGGAGGGCGGAGCGCGACGCCGGTATCGGGCGCTCGTCTGCGCGCTTCCGACCAATGGCCGCCCTCGCTTCGCGGAACTGCCCGGCTCGTTCGGCGGCGAGCAACTCCACAGCGCTGCGTACCGGACTCCCGATCGGTTCAAGGGAAGGAGCGTCCTGGTGCTGGGGCTCGGGACCTCGGGAGCGGAAGTTGCCGGCGAACTCGCGCCGGTCGCTCGAACTGTCCAGGTTTGCGCGCGCTCGCCGCTCTGGATGATGAGCCGCCGTCTCTATGGCGTGCCGATCGACTGGCTTGACAATCCTCACGTCGCGAGGGTGATGCCATGGCGCGTCAGACGCGTGGCGCTTGCGGGCTTCTGCAAGGCGACGACAGGGCGGCTGCACCGATCTGGACTTCCACGTCCGACCAGGCGCTGCGGTGACGACATCATCGCGATTTCCGACACCTTTCCGCGCGCAGTCCGGAAGGGACTCGTGCGGTTCCGGCCCGCACTCACACGCATAGACGACCGAACCGCCGAGTTCAGCGACGGCACGACCGCGGAGGTGGAAGTAATCGTGCACGCGACCGGTTATCACCCGGGCGGGGACTTCCTTCCGAAGGAGGCCCAGCCGCGACCCAACAAGCTCTTCCGCGGCATCGCGCACACCGATGTCGAGGGGCTTTTCTTTGTTGGGATGATGGAAGCCCACCGGGCGCTCTTGCCGATCGCAGAGGACCAGGCGACGTGGGTCGCCGACGCGATTTCCGGCGAGCTGGCGCTTCCCTCTCGCGAAGCGTGGCGCGAGCTTGCGGAAGAGGCGGCACGCCGCCGCAGGCGGGACTTTGGTGATCGTCGCGAGTTCATGGTCGATCACGCGCGCTACCGCGCGATCCTGCGGCGCGATCGACGGCGCCGCCGCGCACGCTGATCGCATTCCCCGTGTACTCGAACCCTGAGATCAGGGACGAGATGCTGCCCTTAGCGGATCGGGACGAGCGACTGCTCGCGCGGCGGCCTGCTCCTCCAGGAGCTCGATCGGGTTGGGGCGCTTGCCGGTCTGCTCCCAGTCGCCGTGACTCGAGCGCGCCCGCGCCGCCTTCCCGCGCGCGGCGCGGTCCGCCGCCGTCGCGTGCTCCGCTGCCGGCCGGCGCTTCGCCGCGGTCACCATGTGAGCTCGATCTCGAACTCGGTGCCGTCCTCCTCGACCTCGAACTCGACCTTCATGTGGACCTCGTCGGGCACGCGCGCTACGAACCGCAGCCGGTCGCGCTCCATCACGATGCCGTTACCCGACGCCAGTTCGTCAGCGATCTCCCTCAGCCGAGCCGCGGCCTGCTCACGCGGAAGGGTCGTCTTCTCCTGCAGCTCTACGAGGTCCACCGAAGCTCCGATCGTCGCTCGGCCAGAGGCTCGCGCGACCGCCTGCGGCCCACATCACCCGCTTCGGATGACGCTGAGCTCTCTAAGGCCGCCGTAGGCCGCCGACCAGGAACCCCGAACCGAGGTGCGCGCCGAGCACGGGCCCAATCTCAGTGCAGAACCAGGGTCCCGATCCGAAGATCGTGGTGCCCTCATCGACAAGTCGGGCGGCTTCTTCTGGGGCCTGCGCGTGCTGCACGATCCAGTCGGTGGCACCCCGGTCGCGCAATTCGTGCAGGTAGGCGGTCATCCGCTCGAACGCTCGCCGGCGCGTGCGGACGCGACCGACTGGAGCGATCTCGGACGTGAAGGTCAAGATCGGCTTGACCTTCAGCGCTGAGCCGAGCATCGCCTGGGCGGCGCCGATACGGCCGCCGCGATGCAGGTACTCGAGCGTGTCCAAACAGAACCAGATGTCGAGACTCTCTCGAGCGATGCCAATCGACTTGACGACCGAATCAAGGTCACCGCCCGCCTCGGCGACGCCCGCGGCGACGAGGACGAGGCAGCCCAGCCCCCCAGCGCCGGTCTGACCGTCGACCACCTCGACGCGACCCGGCGGTGCGCTTTCGGCCACGAGACTCGCAGCGCTGCTCGCGCTCGCGTACGTGCCCGACAGCCCGCTGGCAATGTGGACGGAAACGACGTCCCAGCCATCGCGAACGAGCGGCTCGAAGCAGCTCACGAAGTCGCCGACCGAGGGCTGCGATGTGCTCGGCAGTTGCGACGAATCGCGCAAGCGCGCGTAAAAGGCGTCGAGGTCCCGATACTCGGTCTCGGCCTTCAGGTCGCCATCCCACCCCATGTACAGATCGACCGTTCGGATGCCCGACCGCTCGAGCAAAGCGGCAGGCAGATACGCCGTGCTGTCTGTCACGACCACGACGCGTTCCCGACGATCAACCGCTTCTGAACCCGCAGCAGCTCGCACCCTCCCCAAGCCTAACTTCACCTGGCAGAGGCCTGCGCGCCGAGCACCAGTGGCTGCCAATCAAACTGGGACGCCCCGTAGCCGGCACGGCCGCGCTTGACGAGCCTGAGGTTCCCGCCGTCCACGTCGATCGCCCAGATGGCGGTGCGAGCCTCGTCGTATGACCCGCCGTTCGGGGCCGCGTAGCGCCTGCCGAAGACGATCGAGAGCCCGTCGGGCGAGAACGCCGGGCTGGAGCCGGCGTTGCTTGGGCTGCCAGGCACAGGCCGGGCGTCGGTGCCGTCGATGGCCGCCGTGTAGAGCGTGCCGGCGAACAGACCCTGCCCCCAGCGCACGAACACGCTCCTGCGGCCATCGGGCGAGATCGCGCGCAGGTCGACGGGAGCCGTCGCTCCTGCACGCGTGATCCGCCGTAGGGCGGTTCCGTCGCTCCGAATCGAGTACACGATGTCGTCACGCGTGAACAGGAGGCCTCGGCCCACGGGACGAAACGCCGTGCTCTCGGCGCCCGTCGTGCCCGGGATACCGCGCGGCCGGCTCCCGTCACCTCGCATCACCGTCACCCGCGTCCGCCCGTCGATCCGGCGCACGAAGGCAATCCGCCCGCCGTCACGCGAGAAAGATGGAGCAAGGTCGTATCCCGAGCCGTGTGTCAGCCGGCGCTTTGCAGTCCCGTCCGTGTTCACGACACAGATGTGGGAGATGGCGGGCTCGTCGATCTCGTGACTTCCGCAGACGTATGCGATCCGGGCGCCGGCCGGCGACGCCGCGGGGGCGCTCACGCTCCCGCGCAAGTTCCGCGCGATGCCCGTCGTCGGGTCGAGAACCATCAGGCGTCGCGTCGAGTCTGGCGGGAGGCCACCCGGCGTGCGGACGTAGACGATCCTGCCGTTCTGGCCGGGGTAGGCGCCCTCGGCCTGCGCAGACAATCCGAGCGTTACGAGTGCGGCCGCGATCCATGTCACGAGGAGCGCCCTCATACGACTCAGGGTCTCACGACGCTCGTGGGCGCGCCAGCGGTCGGGCGTCGCCTGCAGAGCACGGACGCTAACGGCGCTTGACACCGAACGGCCGTCCCGGTACTTGAGCACGACGAAGTTCGTGCGCTGCGCTTAGCTGCGGGCCAGCCTGACGGTCTCGAGCGCCTCGGCCTTCTCCTGATAGAGGCAGATCCGGGCGACGCGACCATCGCGCAGCCCGAAGACCAAGGTGCTGCGGGCCACGGTCTCGACCCCGTCCCGTCCTCGCAGGCGGCCGGTGTTGGGCACGACGACGGAATCGCCCGCCTCGATGAACTCGTCCGCCTCCACCTCGAAGCCGTGGAAGGCGTCGGCGAGGTCGCGCAAGAACCGGGTGACCGCCTCGTGCCCACGGTGGACGCGGGCGTCCAGACCGCGAGACCGTGTCCAGTCCATCTCCACATCCGGGTGGTTCAGCTCGTCGAGAGCCTCGAAGTCACGACGGTCCAGTGCGTCGACCACGCGCCGCACGACGTCCACGTTCTCGTTCGACACAGCACCCAGTATCCCGCCGGTGGCCTGGCGCGGGCGGTCCAGTCGTCAGGCTGTCGGCTTGGCCGCGACCACCTTGGAGCGCCCGATGACCTTGCCGGTCCGGTCGAGCGCCTCGACCTGCACGAGCTTGGCGGCGATCTCGAGCGGGATCGCGGTCTCGAAGTCGGTTCGCTCGACCGTCGGGCCGGCGGTCAGCGACCCGGGCGCGGCGCCGCTGAGCACGCGCCAGCGGGCGACCTCGGTGGCGCCGTTCCAACTGGCGTAGACGGTGGTCTTCGCGCCCGTGGTCGTCGCGACGGCGGCGGGACGATCCATCGGCCGGGCGCTCCACTCTGAGCGATACGCCCTGTACGAGCTGCTATGCGGGGAGAGGAAGGTCTCGTCGAACAGCAGCGTCCCGTCGTCCCCGAACTCGGAGAAGCGCGGGTTCTTGCCACCCCAGCCCGCGAACGCGTGGCCGCGAGGCAGCAGCTGGAGGTTGCCCTTGCTCGGGCTCTCGATGCGATCCGGGTGCTTGAACGCCCGGACGAGCGTCGCCCGCTTGGCGCCGCGGTCGAGGCGGATCACGAGGCCGCTGCTCTCGGCGGGATTCTTCTCGCCGGCGAGCGAGTTGTTGTTGAAGACGCTGACCTGGTCCTTTCCGTGCCACTCGGCGTCGTGCTGCCAGTGGAAGTCGGCGTCGCTGTCGACGTCGAACGTGCTGTGCTTGCCGCCCAGCCGCCAGACGATCCGCCCGGTGGAGCGGTCGATCTCGTACACGGTGTGGGTGTCGCGCGAGGAGATCAGCAGGTTGCCGTCCGGCACCTCGTCGATCGAGTTGAGGTGGAAGTAGTCGTAGATCTTGTCCCCCTTGGGGGCGCGGCGATAGGAGTCGGTGATGGGGACGTGGTCGAGCGAGTGCCACTCGAAGAGCACGAGCCCGGTCTTGACGTCGATCTCCTGCACGACGCAGTCCCACACGAGCCCGTCGCGCGGGCCGCCGACGGCGGTGAGGTCGGCCGTGACCGGGTTGTAGGCGTCGACCAGCGCAGTGCCGTGGTCGGTGAGTGTGAACTCGTGCAGGTCCTGGGCGTAGCCGTTGCCGGTGTGGATGCGCGCCACCGGGCGGTAGGAGGTGTCGTAGACCAGTCCCTCGCCGCGTCCGACCCCAGTCGCCTGCTCACCCTGGAACCACGTGAGGACCGGCTTTCCGTTCCAGCGCTGAACGCGGAAGTTGTAGGCCTGGAGGTCGCCCGGCATCGGGCGGAACCAGACGAGCCGGCCCTTTGGGTCGAGGATCATCGGGCCGCCCTGGCTCGCCGGCCCCTTCGGCGCCACGAAGATCTCTCCGGGGGCTGCGTCGGACTGCGCGACGTTGACCTTCAGCGCGGTCGGCGCCAGGTCGGGCCGCGACCGGAACCGCGCGACGCCGACGCGCTTCTGCCCGGTCTGCTGCGCGGGCAGGGCCGCCTCGGTCGGGGCGGTCACCGAGAAGCGCGACACGACCTTCCCGCGGACCTGCACGGTCACCCGCTCGTGGTCGGCCAGCGGCTTCTTCAGCACGAAGCTGGCGCCGCGGCGGTCGGAGTGCGCCTTGAGCTTCCCGTCGTGGCTCCCGCTCTTCGACCCCTTGACGTCGACGTCGTCGAGCTGGCCCGGAGTGGCGCCGCGGATCGTGATCTGCGTCCGCGGAGAGGCCATCTTCGTGCCATCTGCCGGGAACACGCTCACCGGATGCTTCAGCGGAGGCTCGCCCTTCCCGCCGCTGTCGCACCCGGCCAGCAGGACGGCCAGAAGTGCGATGGGGAGGGTCGCTCGGGGGGCGGTCATCGGGCGCGAGAGTAGCCGCTCTGGTAGGTTCGGCCGGGTGCGTTGGATCGTGCCCTTGTTGATAGCGGCGGGCCTCGCGGTCGCCGGTTGCGGAAGCTCGTCCAAGGACGACGGCGGCAACGGGAGCGCTCCCGCGGGCTCGACGGTGAGCACGATGGAGGTCGTCGGATACGGCAAGGTGCTCGCGGTTTCCGGGAAGCCGGTCTACGTGCACAGCTCCGACCCGCCCGGGGGCAGCAAGTGCACCGGCGCGTGCGCCTCCACCTGGCCGCCGTTCACCACGAAGGGCGACCCGGCCGCGGGTTCGGGGGTGGACAAGTCGCTGCTATCCACGTTCAAGCGCTCCGACGGCACCGCCCAGGTGCTCTATGCCAAGCACGCCCTGTACAAGCACACGGGAAGGGGTCTCGTGTCGGGGGCGGGCCAGAAGTCCGACGGAGGCACGTGGTATCTCGTGGCTCCCACGGGCAAGCCGATCAAGTCGACCAAGCGCGGCGACTACTAGCGACCACGGCCCCCGGGGAGGGCCACCATGGGAACTACCGAGCAGAATCCCGTCGAGGCCCCTAGGGCCACGCGCAAGCAGCTCGTGCTGGCCGTGTGCTGCGTCTCGCAGTTCATGGTCATCCTCGATCTGTCGATCGTCAACGTCGCGCTGCCCAACATCCAGGAGGGGCTGCGCTTCTCCTCGGCCGACCTGCAGTGGGTCGTCGACGCCTACGCGATCGTCTTCGCCGGCTTCCTCATGCTCGCCGGCCGCGCGTCCGATCTGTTCGGCCAGCGGCGGACGTTCGCGCTCTCGCTGTTCGTCTTCTCGCTCGCGTCGCTGATCGGCGGCACCGCGCCCACGAGCGGCGTCCTGATCTTCGCCCGCGGCCTGCAGGGTCTCGGTGGCGCCGGCATGGCCGCCTGCTCGCTCGCCATCATCACCTCGACGTTCGCCGCCGGTCCCGAGCGCCACCGCGCTATCGCCCTGTGGGGCGCGATGAACGGCGCGGGCGGCGCGGCCGGCGTCCTGTTCGGCGGCGTCATCACCGACCTCCTCAGCTGGCGCTGGGTGCTGCTGGTCAACGTGCCGATCGGCATCGCCGCCGCCGCGGTGGCCGCCGCCGTCGTCGCCGAGCGCCAGGGCCGCGATCGCCGCAGCTTCGACCTGCTCGGCGCGCTCGTGCTCACCTCCGGACTGCTGATCGTGACCTACGGCGGCGTGACCGCCGGCTCCGACGGCTGGGGATCGGCCGCCGCGCTCGTCCCGCTGGTGATCGGAAACGTGGTGCTGGCGATGTTCGGGTTCGTCGAGAGCCGCGCCAAGGCTCCGCTCGTGCCGCCCAAGTCGCTCACGCGCGAGCTGAAGCTGGTCAACGGGATCGTCGTCCTGTTCAGCGCGGCGATCTTCCCGATGTGGTTCGTCAGCTCGCTCTACCTCCAGCAGGTGCTCGACCTATCGCCGCTCGAGACAGGCCTCGTGTTCCTGCCGATGGCGCTCGCGATCTTCGCGTGCGCGTCGCAGGCCGGCAAGCTCTCGATACGCGTCGGCGTGCGAATCGTGCTCGGCGGCGGGTTGACCCTCATGGCGGTCGGAATGGCGCTCCTGGCGAGGGCCGGCTCGGGCGGCAGCGCGCTCCAGTACGTGATGGTCCCCGGCATCCTGACGGCGATCGGGATCGGCTTCGCGATCGTCCCGTCGACGATCGCGGCCACCCAGAGCGCCGGCGCCGCGCAGGCGGGACTCGCGTCGGGCTTCGTCAACACCGCCCGGCAGGCCGGCGGCGGGCTCGGCCTGGCGATCCTGATCTCGATCGCCACGCAGCACACCGCCCATCAGATCGGCGACGGCCGGCCCGTGTCCGACGCGCTGACTGACGGCTTCCAGATCGCGTACCTGCTCTGTGCGGCCCTGGCGGCCGCCGCAGCGGTGCTCAGCTTCGCGTGCCTGCCCCGGGCTGCCGCACCCGAAGGGACGGCGGCGCGGCGACGGGTCGCCCTGGGCGCGGTCGCGATCCTCGCGGTGTTCCTGGCCATCGACTTCGGCGTACCGCGAACCCACGCTGCGCCGATCGGGGCGTACGTCACGAAGGGCGCGATGAGCTTCGAGTCGGCACCCGGCCTGCACCCGCCCAAGCTCCAGCTGCAGCTCCCAGCGCCCAAGGGCCATGCGCTGCCCGGGCTCATCATGGTCGCGAACTTCTACGACCTCAACAAGCCGAAGATGGTCGGGCAGAGCGGCCCGCTGGTGCTCGACGGCAACCTCGAGCCGGTCTGGTTCCGTCCGGTTCCGGAGGATCAGGTGGCCGCCAACCTCCACGAGCAGAGCTACCGGGGCAAGCCGGTGCTCACGTGGTGGCAGGGCGCGGTCACTCCCACCGGCCTGATCGACAGCGGCAGGTACGTCGTGGTCGACAACCGCTACCGGCCGCTGGCGAAGATCGAGGGCAAGGACGGCTGGGTCCTCACGCTGCACTCGATGGTGATCCAGGGCAACTACGCCTGGGTGACGGCGAACAAGAACATCCGGGCGAACCTCTCGCGCTACGGCGGTGTGAGCAGCGGCGTGTACGTCGACTCGGCGGTGCAGAAGTACGACCTTCGGACGGGCCGGCTCGTGTACACGTGGCGTGCGTCCGACCACATCCCGATCGCGAGCGGGCAGACTCAGCCGCCGCCGAACGGGTTTCCCTGGGACGCGTACCACATCAACTCGATCTCCCTGGCCCCGGGCGGCCGCGTGCTGGTCTCCATGCGCAACACGTGGACCGGCTACCTGATCGACCCGCGCAGCGGGCGAATCGTGTGGCAGCTCGGCGGCAGGCATTCGACCTTCCGCATTCCGTCCAAGGCGCAGTTCAGGTGGCAGCACGACATCGAGATGGACGCCAATGGGGTGGTGTCGCTGTTCGACAACCACTGCTGCGAGATCACCGGCGCCGGCGAGTACCTCCCCGCCAAGGCGCCGTCGCGCGGGCTGGCCTTCCGGCTCGATCCCGCCCGGCACTCGGCGACCCCCATCACCGAATACACCCACGGCACGACGTTCCACTCGCAGTACATGGGGAACGTGGAGAAGCTGCCCACCGGGGACGTGTTCGTGGGCTGGGGCCAGGTGCCGTACATCTCGGCGTTCACCAAGACGGGCAAGCCGCTGTTCGACGGCGCCTTCCCGGAGCCGAACATGACGTACCGCGCCTACGTCCAGCGGTGGGTGGGACGGCCGCTCGACGGCCCGCGCGGTGCCGCACGCACCCGTGGTGGGCGGACGACGGTCTACGCCAGCTGGAACGGCGCGACCGAGGTCGCCTCGTGGCGCGTGCTGGCGCCGGCGAAGGTCGCGGTCCACAAGAAGACCGGCTTCGAGACCGCGATCCAGGTGGACCGGAAGCTGACCGGGGCGCGCATCCAGGCGCTCGACGCCTCCGGCCGCGTGATCGGGGCCTCCCGCCCGTTCAGCAGCGTGTCCGGCGCGGCAGGCGGCTGAGGCCGAGGCGCACCCGCGTGTCGTCCGCGGTGCCGGCCGGACCCAGGCGCATAACCGAGGACGAGGCCGATCTGGCCACCGAGCTCTTCACGCTCGCCTTCTACGACGATCCCACCTGGAGCTGGGCGTTCCCGGACCCGGCGATGCGCCTGGAGCACCACCGTGCTTGGTGGGGCCTCTATGTGCGCAGCGCCGTTGCGCGCGGACTCGTCTGGATGACGGACGACGCCGGTGCGGCAGCGGTCTGGTTCCCACCGGGCGAGCCCGAGCTCACGCACGAGGACGAAGCGAGGGTCGAGCCGATGCTCCGAGAGCTGGTCGGCTCACACGCCGACGACGTTCTCACGTTGCTCGACACGTTCGAGGCGAACCACCCCCGTGGCCGCCCGCACTACTACCTGAGCCTGTTGGGCACCCACCCCGATCACCGCGGCCGCGGCGAGGGGATGGCGCTGCTCGCCACGCGACTGGCTGACGCTGACGAGGAGGGCATCGCCACCTATCTCGAGTCCAGCAATCGCGCGAACGACCACCGGTACGAGCGGCTCGGCTTCGCGCAGGTGGCGGAGTTCGCCGGGCCGGGCGGCAGTCCCACCGTGGGCTGCATGTGGCGCGATGCGCCCGCCGCTTAAACGCAAGCTGCTTGAAAAAGTCGATAGGGTCCACGCCTCGATGGCGCGCCCGAGTCATGTGCGGACAGCGATCGCGGCACTGCTGGCCGAGACCCATCGTCACGGCTGGTCGCTCGACGAGATAGTCGCCGCGCTGGCGGAGCGGGGGACCGCGGCGGACTTCTCGTCGGTCTTCCGCGGCGTGGAGCGACTCGTGGAGGAGGGCGCGCTGGCCCGCGTCGAGCTCGGCGACGGCAAGGCGCGGTTCGAGCCGGCGGCGGCCCACCACGAGCACGTCCGGTGCGAGAGCTGCGGCAAGGTGGAGGAGGTGCCGGGGTGCGTGGTGGCCGAGGCCATCCCCGCCGTCGCCAGGCAGACCGGCTTCGCCATCAGCGGTCACACCCTGGTCTTCTCGGGAACCTGCTCGTCGTGCAGCGGGTGATGGCCCTCGCGCTCGCCGCGGTCGCGGCCGCCGGGTGCGGCACGGGCCCGTCGGACGGCTCCGCCGGCGGCCGGCTCGAGGTCGTGGCCGCCGAGAGCTTCTGGGGCAGCCTGGCGGCGCAGCTCGGCGGCGACCGCGTGCGCGTGACGAGCATCGTCACGAGCCCGAGCACCGACCCGCACGACTACGAGCCGCGCGCGACCGACGCCCGCACGATGGCCCGAGCACGGTTCGCGATCGTCAACGGGATCGGCTACGACGAGTGGGCGAACCGGCTGATCGCGGCCAATCCCGTCGCCGGCCGCGCGGTGCTGAACGTGGGCGACGTGGTGGGGCTGAAGCCCGGGGCCAACCCGCACCAGTGGTACTCGCCCGGCGCCGTGGCGCGCGTGGTGGACCGGATCGTGGCCGGCTACAGGCGTCTCGATCCCCGCCACGCCGCTTACTTCGACCGCCGCGCGGCGCTGGTGCGCTCCGGCGACCTCGGTCGCTACCGCGCGCTGATCGCTCGCATCCGCGCGCGCTACGCGGGAACGCCCGTGGGCGCTTCGGAGAGCATCTTCGCGCCGCTCGCGGCGGCTCTCGGGCTGCGGCTCCTGACGCCGGCGGCGTTCCTGGCCGCGATCGGCGAGGGCACCGATCCGACCGCCGCCGACAAGCAGACCGCCGACCGCCAGATCGCCGAGCGGCGGATCAGGGTGTGGGTCTACAACCGCC
>JBJMLK010000073.1:0-18685 GCA_045805345.1 Thermoleophilaceae bacterium
CCGCCCGCGGCGGCGCCTGAGGAGGCTCAGCCGGAGCCCGAGCCCCCGACGGAGGTGCTGGACCAGGCGCCGAGCCAGCCCGCGCGCGTCGTCCCGCCGCCGGCTTCCCGGCGCCGGACCCGTCCGGCTGCGGTCGCGGCGGCGTCGCTGGTGTCGGTCGGTTTGGCGCTGCTGCGTCGCCGGCGGCGCTAGCCACGGCTCGGCTCAGACGAGGGTCCATTACTGGTGGCTATAGCCACTACAAATGGACCCTCACTCTTCGCTCACCCCTCATCGCTTATCGGACGCGGCCGGGCAAGGCGCGCCGCGGTGGCGCGGAACGCCGACTAGAGCCGCGCGTCCGCCACCATCGCCGCGAACAGCAGCGCGAGGTAGGCGAGCGAGAAGAGGTAGAGCCGGAGGGCCGACATCCGGTCGGCGTGGCGGCTCAGCCGGAGCGCCAGCGTCATCAGCGCTCCGCCGAGGATCAGCGCGGCCGCCAGGTAGATGCCGTCGAACAGCCGTCCCGCGAACGGCAGCAGCGTCACGGCCACCAGCAGCAGCGAGTACAGGACGATCTGGCGGCGCGTCTCGCGCTCGCCGCGCACCACCGGCAGCATCGGCACCCGCGCCCGCGCGTAGTCGTCCTTCATCAACAGCGAGAGCGCCCAGAAGTGCGGCGGCGTCCAGTAGAAGACGATCGCGAACAGGTAGAGCGCGCTGCCCGACAGGCTGCCGGTCGTCGCCGCCCAGGCCACCAGCGGCGGCACCGCGCCCGCCGCGCCGCCGATCACGATGTTCTGCGGAGTGGTCCGCTTGAGCCACACGGTGTAGACCAGCACGTAGCCGAGCAGTCCGCTCAGCGCGAGCGCGGCGCTGAGCACGTTGACCGTGGTCGCCAGCAGCACGAACGAGGCGATCCCGAGCGCGATCCCGTAGGCGAGCGCAGCCCGCGGGGCGACGCGGCCCGCCGGCACCGGCCTGTCGGCGGTGCGGCTCATCAGCGCGTCGATGTCGCGGTCGAGGTAGTGGTTGATCGCGCCGGCGCCGCCCGCCGACAGCGCGCCACCGAGGCATGTGAGCACGACGAGCCCGATCGGCGGCGTCCCGGCCACGTACATGGTCGTGACCGTCGTGAAGAGCAGCAGCGACTGGACCTTCGGCTTCGTGAGGGTCCAGTAGTCGCGTACGACGGTGGCCGTCAGCCGCCGCGTGCGCTCGCGCGTGGCGACTCCGGCCTCCATCAGGCGGTCACCGCCTGTACGCGCCGCGCGGCCTCGGGCACCGGGGCGGGTATCCGGTAGAGCTGCAGGTTGAGCACGGTGAGCGTCCCCCACAGCAGCGTGGCCGTGGCCAGGTGCGCCAGGATCAGCAGCTCGTACTCCTTCGACAGCCACACGTTCACGGCGCCGAGCAGGATCTGCAGCACCAGCAGTCCGGCGAGCGCCCAGGCCGCGCGTCCGACGGTGCCGCCCAGCCGCCGCCGGAGCGCCATGACGATCAGGGCGATCACCGCGACGCTGAACAGGTAGACGAACACCCGGTGGGTGAGGTGGATGTCCACGGACCTGTTGTGGCCGAACGGCAGGAAGGCGTCGTTGCACGACGGGAACTGGGTGCCGCAGGCGTGGTGGGCGCCGTCGGTGAGCCCCTGCTCGCTCGAGCCGAGCCGCTCCGTGCCCGCCATGTAGCCGCCCGCCACGATCGTGCCGAACAGCAGCACCTGGGTGGCGACGGCGTGCCGCCGAAAGCCCGGTCGCGCCTCCACGGCCGGCGCGTCGGGGCGCGTGGCGCGAACGATGTAGAGCACCACCGCGAACAGGAGCATCGCCAGGCCGAGGTGCGCGGCCACGAGCGGCTCGTCCAGGTCCTGCTCCACGGTGGCGGCGCCCAGCACCGCCTGCGCGACGATCAGCAGCACCGCGCCGCCCGTGGCCCTGACGAGCGCCCGGTGGGCGCGGTAGCGCCGCCACGCCCAGACGGCGAGCACGATCATCTCCACGACCACTATCGACGCGACGGTCCGGTGCGCGAACTCGATGGCGGTGTGGAGGGAGAAGCCGGGAACCACGTCGCCGCGGCACAGCGGCCAGCCGTTCACGCCGCTGCCGCCCGGCCCGCAGCCGAGGCCCGAGTCCGACACGCGCACCACGCCGCCGAGCACGATCAGCAGGAACGTGGCGGCCGCTGTCCAGAGGGCGAGCCGCCGGTACGCGGGGGATGGGACGGTCACGTCGCGCCCGTCGTGGCGGGTTGCGCGACCGTCTCCTCGCTGCGGCCGGCGCGCCCGACGTCGCGGCGGATGTCCTTCATCGGCTCGACGCTGCGCACGCGCGGCACGATGTCGAAGTTGTTCTCGGGCGGCGGCGACTGCGTGAACCACTCGAGCGTGTTCGCCTGCCACGGGTCGTTGCCGGCGCGCTTGCCGTTGCGCACGCTCAGGAGCACGTTCACGACCGTCACCAGCACGCCGATCCCGAGCACGAACGAGCCGATCGTCGAGATCATGTTGAAGGCGGCCCAATCCGCGTGGTCGGGGTAGCGGTAGATCCGCCGCGGCATGCCCTCGAGCCCCATCGAGTGCTGGATCAGGAAGGTCATGTTGAAGCCCAGGAACACCAGCCAGAAGGAGACCTTCCCGAGCCCCTCCGACATCATCCGGCCGGACATCTTCGGGAACCAGTAGTAGAGGCCGGCCAGGATCCCGAACACGCTGCCGCCGAAGAGCACGTAGTGGATGTGGGCGACCACGAAGTAGGTGTCGGTGAAGTACCAGTCGACCGGGAAGATCGCGAGGATCACGCCCGAGATGCCGCCGATCACGAACATCGAGAGGAAGCCCGCGGCGAAGTAGAGCGGCGTCTTGAACACGATCGTGCCGCGCCACAGCGTGGCCAGCCAGTTGAAGATCTTTATGCCCGTCGGGATCGCGATCGCGAACGACGAGATCATGAAGAACGCGAGCACCACGTTGGCGGTGGGCGTGGCGAACATGTGGTGCGCCCACACGAGCATGCTGAGGAAGGTGATGCCCGCCGACGAGGCGACGATCGCCTTGTAGCCGAAGATCGGCTTGCGCGCGAACACCGGCAGGATCTCCGAGATCATCCCGAAGACCGGCAGGATCATGATGTAGACCTCGGGGTGGCCGAAGAACCAGAACAGGTGCTGCCAGAGCAGCGGGTCACCTCCGCCGGTGCTGTCGAAGAAGGCGGTGCCGAAGTGCCGGTCGGTGAGGAGCATCGTGACCGCCGCGGCGATCGCCGGCAGCGCCAGGATCAGCAGGTAGCTGTAGACCAGGAGGGTCCAGACGAAGATCGGCATGCGGCCCCAGCCCATGCCCTTCGCCCTCATGTTGTGGATCGTGGCCGTGAAGTTGATCGCGCCGAGGATCGACGAGAGGCCGGTGAGGTGAATCAGCAGGATCCAGGCGTCGATGCCGTTGTCGGGCAGGAACGCGTTGTCCGAGAGCGGGGCGTACGAGGTCCAGCCCGCGCCCGGGGGCGTGAAGAAGACGCTGGCGTAGAAGACGATGCCGCCGGCCAGGAGCAGCCAGTACGACAGCGCGTTCAGGCGCGGGAACGCCATGTCCCGCGCGCCGATCAACAGCGGCAGCATGTAGTTCGCGAACCCGGCCAGCACCGGCACGACGAACAGGAAGATCATCGTCGTCCCGTGCATCGTCAGCAACTCGTTGTAGGTCTTCGGCTCGAGCAGCGTGTTGTTCGGCACGGCCAGCTGCAGCCGCATCATCAGCGCCTCGACGCCGCCGAGGATGAAGAACAGGAACGTGGTGTAGAGGTAGAGGATCCCGATCCGCTTGTGGTCGGTCGTCGTGAGCCACGAGGTCCAGCCGGTGGGGCGCTCGCGCAGCCCGCGCATCACGACCTCGGGGCGGCCGCCGTTCGTCGCGAGCGCGGGTGCGCGGGTGACCGTGTCGGTGGCCATGGCTACGGGCTGCTCTCCCCTCGGATCTGGCGCGCAAGCGACAGCTTGGCCTGCGCCTGCTTGATGTCGGCGGCCTGACGGGCCATCCACGTCCTGAACTGGTCGGGCGGCAGCGCGATCACCCGAGCGCGCATGTCGGCGTGGCCGTCACCGCACAGCTCGGCGCACTGGCCCTCGTAGGTACCCGCCTTGTTGATCCGGAACCAGGTGTCGTTGGTGTGGCCGGGTATGGCGTCGGCCTTGCCGCCGAGCTTCGGGATCCACCAGGAGTGGTCCACGTCCGACGCGGTGATCCGGAGCGCGACGGTCGTCCCCACCGGCACGTACATGTCGTGATAGCTGAAGACCTGGTCCCGGCCGGGGTACTCGAAGCGCCAGAGGTACTGCTGGCCGTTCACGCGGATCTGGAGGCCCTTGCTGCCGGGCACCGCGGCCTGGTGCAGGGAGGCCAGGTGGATGCCCGCCTCGCCGTTCGTCACGCCGGCCTCTGACGGCTCGGGGTTCTTGATGTCGTTGAGGTAGGCGAACGTGAGCACCGCCAGGATCAGCACGACCGTGGCCGCGCCGATGGTCCAGCCGATCTCGAGCGGCGCGTTGCCCCGGATCTGGGCGGGCTGGGGCCCGCCGCGCCGCCTGCGGAAGCGGACCAGCGAGGTGATCAGCACACCCTCGACCAGGAAGAAGATCACGGCCCCCATCAGCACCGCGATCGTGTAGAGCGTGTGGATGTCGTCGGCGTTGCGGCTGCCGCCCGCGTGCTCCGGCGAGATGGCGTTGCCGAACGCCGCCGGGGCGGCGGTCAGGAGCAGGGCGAGCGCCCCGAGCACGGCCAGGGGCGCCGCGCTGCGGAATCGTGGGGACGTGGCGGCTGGCAAGGCGGCCGGGATTGTATCTGTGGGGCGCTCTAGAGCCAGCCCACCAGGCCCAGCACCAGGCCGGCGCCCACGTTGACCGCGGCCAGAGTGCCCACCACGCGGAGCTGGCGCCGGCGGTCGTCCCCCATGTCGTAGACCCAGGCCGCGACTGCGAAGAACGTCATGTAGCCGAAGACCACGATCAGGGGCACGAACGGCACGTTCCACCACCAGTAGTGCCAGTGGAAGTAGCCGGTGGCGTGCAGGAAGACCTCCACGAGCACGCAGAACACCGAGAAGACGAACACGAGCACGAGCCGGTTGGGCAGGCCCAGCCAGCGGGCGCGCGGGTCCGCCGGGAGCTGCTTGACGAACGCCACGCCCGCCACCAGGAACAGCAGCGAGATCTCGATCGTCAGCCCGATCAGGATCAGGTAGCTCGTGTCGCCGGTCACCGCCCAGAGCGGCGCCTCGCCGCTCGCGTGGTAGATCGCCGAGTTGGCGAGCTCGTTGAACCAGTCCATGAGCCAGAAAGCGAGCCCCGCCAGCACGATGTCGAAGCGCCGCCGCTCGACCTCGACGGCGTAGACGTAGACCGCGAAGCCGAGCAGGGCCACGGTCGACCACTCGAACGTGCTGCCGTCGCGCAGGATCCGCTCGGCCTCGTGGACGTAGTCGGGGACGGCCGCGATCACCTGACGCGCTTCAGGGTCAGGCCGAGCTCGCGCAGCTGGAGCGCGCCCGCCGTCGCCTCGATCGTGACCTTGGTGTGGCGGCGGCCGCCGAGCCGGCGCCTCACCCAGTCGCGCCCGAGCAGCCGCTTGGGCACCTCCACGTCGCCGTAGTACTCGCGCGGCACGCCGTCGAGCCCGGCCGAGCGCGGCTCTTGACGCAGGCCGTCGACCGCGTGGAGCCTGAGCGTGAACGGGTGCGCGCCGGCCACGCGCAGGCGCGCCGGGGAGCAGTGCACCGAGAAGCCGCGCACCTCCACGCGGCCGGCGCGGTAGCGCATCTCGTGCAGGCGGGGCAGGTCGCGGCGCGAAGTGTCGCGGCGCGGGTTGGAGAGCCGGCGGGCCGCGCCGGGCAGGGTGGCCCTGTGGAACTTCCACCGCGCGCGCGGGGAGAAGTCCTTCTCCCAGTAGCCGCCGTCGCCGCGAACGCGCAGCGTGCGGTGCAGCAGGTCGCGCCCGACCTTGTGGATCGAGATCGAGCGCGTGATCGCGCCCGGGATCTTCGGCTGGTGGACCCAGGGCGCGGCCGGGAGCTGGATGGGCGCGCTGTCGCCCTTGCCGCGCTGGTCCTCGTACGAGTAGTCGAAGAAGAAGTCGTCGTGGCCAGATAGGTCGAAGTCGTAGATGCGGGTGAACATGTCGCCGCGCTTGCCGATCACGAACAGCGTCGAGCCGCTGGCAGACAGGTTCACCGCGCGGAAGCGGCCGCGCAGCGGGCCGCAGGTGCCGTAGCTCTCGTCGAGCGGCAGCCAGGGGTCCCAGAACGAGATGCGCCTACCGCTCCGCCTGAGCGCCCAGATGTGCGAGACCTTGCCGTTGCCGATCGCGTGCCGGTTGCCGGCCGGGTCGGTCCAGTTGCCGTCCTCGATCGGGGAGACCACCGACCACGACCACGCGCGGATCGCGTCGCGCGGCAGGGCGTAGCCGGGACCGAGCCAGAACGGCGTGCCCCAGCGCGAGCTCCAGCTGAACAGCGCGCCCGGCTTTGACGCGTTGTCCATCGTGAACACGCGCCGGGCCGCGTCGAGCGCGATCATCTCGTCGTCGTCGGCGGCAATCGACTTCACGCGCCCGTCGAAGCACGGCGGCAGCGGCATCCGCCGCCACTGCCCTCCAGGCACCTGCGCGTAGATGGCGCCGCGCCGGACGGCGAACGCGTACTCCCGGTTGAACGTCTCGGTCCTCGTGCGCAGGTACACGCGCGCGGGCAGCACGCCGCGCGGCGCGGCCGCCCAGGTGACCGGCAGCGACGCCGGCCCCTCGGCACCCGCCTGCTCCGGCTGCCCGACGGTGCTGGCCGCGAGCGCCTTGCAGCTCTGCTCGCGCACGCCATCGTCGACTGGCCCTGCATGCGCCGGCGCCGCGGTCAGCAGTGCGACCGCGACCGTCGCGGCGATCGCCCCTCGTGCCCCCACGCGGCGAGTGTCCCACATGCAACAGGGGGCCAGGCCACCCGTTGCGCGTCCATTCATCACTTGAGCCGCCTATGACCGGCTCAAGTGAACACTCGACGCCCGAGCCGTCCCCTTATTGCCGCTGTTTACGGTCGTGCGGCCGCAGCGGCCGGAGGACTCACGACCCCGTGAACGCCGGCTCCCGCTTCTCCACGAACGCGCCCACGCCCTCGACGAAGTCGTCGGTGCGCGCCAGCTCGTGCTGGATCTCCGCCTCGAGGTCGAGCTGGCCGTCGAGGTCGGGGTAGATCATCTTGTTGAGCGCGCGCTTCGAGCCCGCGTAGGAGAGGGTCGGCCCGGCCGCGAGCTTCGCGGCCAGCGCCTCGGCCTCCGGCACGAGCCGGTCGTCCGGGTGCACCCAGTTCACCAGTCCCCAGTCGAGCGCCTGCTGCGCGGTGACGCGCTCGCCCAGCAGCGCCATCTGGAACGCTCGCGCCTTGCCCACGGCCGCGGGCACGAACAGCGTCGACCCGCCGTCCGGCATCAGCCCGATGTTCACGAACGCGAGCCCAAAGAACGCCGACTCGGCCGCCATCACCAGGTCGCCCGCCAGGGCGAGCGAGCAACCGATACCCACCGCCGGCCCGTTCACCGCCGTGACCACGGGCTTCGGCAGTCGGCGGATGCCGGCGATCGCCGGGTGGTACACGTTGTGCAGCTCCTTGTGCACGTCCGGCCGGCCGTCGTCGGGGTGGGCGTCGAAGCCCGCCTTCAGATCGGCGCCCGACGAGAACCCGCGCCCCGCGCCCGTGATCAGCAGCGCTCGCACGTCGTCCCCGGCGGCCGGGCCCGCGATGATGTCGCGCAGCTCGGCGCCGAACTCCGCCGTCCAGGCGTTCAGCGAGTCCGGCCGGTTGAGCGTGATCCGCCCGACCCCGTCGGCGACCTCCCACAGCACAGTCTTGTCGGTCATCAGCAAGCTCCTTGTCGCGCAGCAGTGCGCTTACATTGACCGATGCTGATCGACGCGGTCGAGTGGCTGGGTCACTCGGGCTTTCGCATTCGCGCCGGCAGGGCGTCGATCTACGTCGATCCGTACCGCGCGCCCGACGGCCCGGTCGCGGACGCGATCCTCATCACCCACGGCCACTACGACCACTTCTCGCCGCAGGACCTCGAGCGGCTGTCGGGTCCGGACACGACCGTGGTGGCGCCGGCCCCGGTGGCCGAGCGGCTGTCGGGGCAGGTGCGCTCGATCGCGCCCGGCGAGGTGCTCGAGCTCGGGCGGATCGACGTGCGCGGCATCGCCGCCTACAACACGTCGAAGCGCGACCCCTCGGGTAATCCGTTCCACCCGCGCGAGGCCGGCTGGGTCGGCTACGAGCTGCGCGTGGGCGGCGAGCGCCTCTACCACTCGGGCGACACCGACGTGATCCCGGAGATGGACCAGGTGGCGGGAGTGGACGTGGCGCTGCTGGCGGTGAGCGGCACGTACGTGATGACCGCCGGCGAGGCCGCGGAGGCCGCACGCAGGATCCAGCCGGGCGTCGCCGTACCAATGCACTGGGGCGACGACATCGGGACGCGCGCAGACGCCGAGTCGTTCGCCGATCTGGCCCCCGTCCCCGTTAGGATCATGGACAAGGCGTCACGCTGATGGACCGAACGCGCACCGCTCTCCGCGAGATGGCTCGGGACGATCCCGAGCTCGCCGCGCGACTCGTCCTCCAGACGCTCCCCGCCGCGTCCGCGCGCATCCCGGCCCCGCTGCGCTACCACCTGATGGTCGACGACATCGGCACGTGGCTCGTGAGCGTCGACGACGACCGCGCGCGGGTCGAGCCGGCGACCGTCGAGCCCAACGGCGACCTCGACTTCACGCTGCGCACCGACGCCGCCGGGCTCGCCGAGCTGGCCGCCGGCGCCAACCCGATGCGCCTGCTGCTCGGCGGCCGCATGCGCATCCGCGGCAAGCGCCGCCGCGCGATGAAGCTCCGCGCGATGTCGGAGGGCGACGACCCGACGCTGGCCGACGCCCTGGCCGCCGGGGCGCAGCTCGACGTCGACGCCGTCTACCGGTCGCTCGGCTACCTGATCGACCCGGAGTGGACGCGCGGCCACAACTTCACGGTCGCGTACGAGCTCGACGGCGACGGCGGCGGCAAGTGGTACGTGCACGTGAACGACGGCGACCGCGTGCGCGTGACCACCGAGCCGAACGGCGGCGTGGCGGCCACCACGCGCGTGTCGGTCGACACGTTCCGCGGCCTCGTGACCGGCGAGATCACGCCGGCGCAGTCGATGCGCGAGCAGCGCGCAGAGATCGACGGCGACATCTATCCGACGGTGCTCGTCGGTCGCTGGATCGAGCGCGCGCAGGGCCGCGACGACGCCGAGCTCGAGCGCGAGAAGCGCCAGCGCGAGGTGCAGGCGCGGCGCGCCGGCTCGTGGGGCGGCGTGGGCGCGACCAACGGAGCGGCACCGCGGTCCGAGCAGGTGTCGGGACCGCTGCCGATAGAGGGCTCCGAGGAGGCCGACCCCGCGATCGCTCCGCCGGGTGGCCGCCGCGCCGGCGGCGACCTGATGAGCTACGGCGAGCTCTACGCGCTGTGGGAGCGGCAGAACTGGAAGGCGCACGAGATCGACTTCTCGGTCGACCGCGAGCAGTGGGTGACCACGCCTAGCGAGGCGCAGGCCAACACCACCTGGAGCCTCGGCGCGTTCTACATCGGCGAGGAGCGCGTGACAGCCGACCTGGCGCCGTTCCTGGCCGCCGCGCCGAGCGGCGAGATCGAGGCCTTCCTCGCCACGCAGCTCGTGGACGAGGCGCGCCACGCCGTGTTCTTCGACCGCTTCGGTGCGGAGGTGATGGCGCTCGACGCCGAGGACTTCCGCGGGCGGATGCTCGAGGTGCAGCGCCTGATGCTCCCGCCGTGGTTCGAGGTGTTCGACGACGGGCTGCACGCGGTGGCCGAGCGGATCAAGGCGAGCCCCGACGACCTCGACCTCTTCGTGGAGGGCATCACCACCTACCACCTGATCATCGAGGGCGTGCTCGCCACAACAGGTCAGCGCACGATCCTCAAGTACTCCGAGGACCACGGGCTCTACCCGGGCTTCCAGAGGGGGTTCGGCCTGGTCGAGCAGGACGAGCACCGGCACATCGCGTTCGGCGTGCGCTTCCTGCGCGACGCCGTGGCCGACGACCCCGACCGCCACGGCGGCACGATCATGCGCACGGTCGAGCGGCTCGTCCCACGCGCGGCGCACGTGTTCGTGCCCGAGTACGCGCCGAGCGCTCGCGAGTTCGTGTCCTACGGCTACCACTCGTCGTTCATCTACGGCTACGCCTACCGCAAGCTCAAGCGGCGGCTGGGCGTGCTCGGGCTCGACTGCCCGCAGCCCGAGGACCTGATGCCCGGCCCGATCGCCTCGGTGGAGGAGGCGCGGGCCGCGGGCATGCCGGTCTAGCAGCGCTCGACGGAACCGCGCGTCACGTGCCCGATGCCGTCGATTGCGCCCAGGCGGCGCCCCAGGCGCGCAATCGCCTCGTCGCTCGTCCAGTCGTTCAACTCGAGCTCCACCCCGGTGCCGACGTTGGTTGCGCCTGTCACGTCGCGCTCGCCCACGAGCTCGAAGACGGCGTTGGTGGCGTCGGTCGCGCGATCGCTCGGCACAGTGCGGTCAACGCAGGCCACCAGGTTCGCCGGCTTGGCCGGGATCGCGAATGCCGTCACGGCCAGTGCCGTCGCGCCCACGGCGATGGCGGCAACCAGCCACCGGCGAACGGCTGGGAGTGGCACCGGCCGGGCCGTACCCAGGGCCAGCAGTTGAGGCGGAAGCGCCGCGGCCAGTGGGAAGAGGCCCCACAGCAGGAGAAACGCCTCGACCACGACCATCGGCACCGTTACGCAGACGAAGGCCGCGGTCGGTAGACGCGCGGCAATCAGCGGCACGAGCGCCGGTAACACGGCGTATATGACCAGGATCGCGAACTCGCCACGGCCGTGACGTCCCGCCACGACCCAGACGACGCTCCATCCGAGGGCGCCCGCAACCGCGGCGCCGAGCAGCCACCAGCGCGCCCGCGGATTTCGGATCGACGCGCTTTCCCCCTGCGGCGCGTTCATCGGCGGCATCTTCTCAGGCCGTCTGCGCGGATATGCTCCCGCGCGCCTTGCCGGGGTCGAGCTCAGTTCGCCGCCTTGCGTTGGGGGCGGCGCTGGCCGGGATCGTCGCCCCCGCTGTTCGGCGGCGCGCAAAGTTGCCGCCCGCGGTCACCTCGGTGCTCGCGTGGCAGGCGCCGCTCGCCACCGCGCTCGTGCTCAGGCGCTCGCGGTTTCGCGACGCCGCCGTCTACGCCGTGCAGATGTGGGCCTACGTCACCCACTACGAGCTGCCCAACGACGACCCCGAGGAGCTCGCGGCGCGCGTGCGGGTCCGCTACCCGATCGCCGTCGACAGGGCGATCGGACTCGGCGAGGTGCCGACCGTGCGGCTCCAGCGCGCGCTCGGCCGGCCGGGCCAGGTGCGCCCGCACGACACGCTGCTGTCGGCGGTCCACTGGTCGTGGTTCTTCGCGCCGCACAGCGCGCTCGTGTGGATCCTCTGGCGCCACCCCGAGCGCTTCGGCCGCTCCGCCGCGCAGGTGGCGGCGGTGTTCGACCTCGGCTCGGGCGTCTACTGGTTCCTGCCCACCGCGCCGCCGTGGTGGGCCGGCAACACCGGCGAGCTGCCGCACGTCAGGCGGATCATGACCGAGGCCGGCGAGAAGGCCTGGGGCCGCTACTGGACCGGCCTTTACGATTCCCTGTCGGGAAACCAGCTGGCCGCTATGCCCTCGCTCCACTTCGCGACATCGGTGATGGCGGCTCACGTCCTCCAGGACGTGGGGCCGGTTCCGGGTGCCGTGGGCTGGGCGTACACGGCGGCCCTCGGGTTCGCGCTCGTGTACCTCGGCGAGCACTACGTGGCCGACCTGATCGCCGGGCTCGCGCTGACCCAGGCGGTGCGCCGCGCCGTTCCCCTGGCGACGCCGGCGGCCCGCGCGGTGGGACGCTTCGTGCGTAATTGGGAACCCAGTTACTGATGGCAGACGGTCAGAACACCCGCGAGCGCGACACCTTCGCCGAGTCGGCGGAGGAGGTCCGCCAGCTCATGGCGTCGGCCGACCTCGAGGGGGACGCCCAGGACATCGAGGAGCGCGGCGCCGCTCTGCTCGGCAACAAGCGCCGGATCGCGCTGCTCGCGGCAGCCGTCGCGCTGATGATCGTCGCGATCTACTTCATCTTCCCGAAGGTCGTCGGCGTCACGAACGCGTTCGACCGGCTCGACGACGCCACGTGGTACTGGCTCGTCGCGGCAGTCGGCTTCAACGCCGCGTCGTTCATCGGCTACACGTCGCTGTTCCAGGGTGTGATCGCAGGCCGCGACCCCGACGACGAGATGCAGGACAGGATCGACCTCGGCGTGGCGTTCCAGATCACGATGGCGGGATTCGTGGCCACGATCATCTTCTCGGCCGCCGGCGCCGGCGGCGTGGCCCTCACCTACTGGGCGGTGCGCAAGGCGGGCATGGAGCGCCGGCGGGCGGCGTGCCGGATGGTCGCCTTCATGGCGCTTCTCTACACCGTGTACCTCGCGTCGCTGGTCGTCTTCGGCACGCTCCTCTACAGCGGTGCCATCTCGGGCAACAAGCCGGTGGCGGGCACGCTCATCCCCGCCGCCCTGGCGCTTGGGGCGCTCGTGATCATCGGGCTCGTGGCGCTGATTCCCGAGGACTTCGAGCGCCGGCTCGCCCGCATGAACCGGCTGCGGCGAGTCCAGAAGCTCGCCACCGGCCCGGCCACGATCGCCACCGGCGTGCGCACCGCGATCGCGTACCTGCGCCACCCGTGGCGCAGCGCCAGCGCCGTGGCGGGCGCGCTCGCCTGGTGGGCGGGCAACATCGGCATCCTCTGGTCGTGCTTCCACGCGTTCGGCGTGGATGTGCCACTCGGCGTCGTGATCCAGGGCTACTTCCTGGGCATGATCGCCAACCTCCTGCCGTCTCCGGCCGCGGGCGTGGGTACGGTGGACGCCGGATTGATCGGGGCGTTCGTGCTGTTCGGGATCCCCGCTGTCACGGTGTTCCCGGCGATCCTGGTGTTCAGGCTGATCGGGTTCTGGCTGCCGATCCCGATCGGGATCTGGGCCTACGTGAAGCTCCGCCACACGGTCCACCGGTGGGCGGACGAGGACCGGGGAGCTACTATACAAAGTGAAGTAACGGCGAGAGCCACCTAGGACTGGGGCACATGAGCGACATCGAGAACGTGATCATCATCGGCAGCGGCCCCGCGGGCTACACCGCCGCGCTCTACACCTCGCGCGCGGACCTCAAGCCGCTTGTCTACGAGGGCTTCCTCTGGGGCGGGCTGCTCCAGACCACCACCGACGTGGAGAACTATCCGGGCTTCCCCGAGGGGATCATGGGCCCGGAGATGATGCAGAAGTTCCGCGACCAGGCCGAGCGCTTCGGAGCGCGGCTGGAGACCGAGGACGTGTCGCGCGTCGAGCTGTCCACCGACGGCGGGCCGCACAAGGTCATCGCCGGCGACAAGGAGCACCTGGCGCGGGCCGTGATCCTCTCGATGGGGGCCGAGCACAAGAAGCTCGGCGTGCCCGGCGAGGACGAGCTGGCCAACCGCGGCGTCTCCTACTGCGCCACCTGCGACGCGGCGTTCTTCCGCGACAAGAAGATCATGGTCGTCGGCGGTGGCGACTCCGCGATGGAGGAGGCGATCTTCCTGTCGAAGTTCGGCAGCTCGGTGGCCGTCGTCCACCGCCGCGCCGAGTTCCGCGCGTCGCAGATCATGGTCGACCGCGCGCGTGAGATCGAGAACATCGAGTTCCTGTCGCCGTACGTCGTCGACCGCTTCGAGGCCGGCGAGGAGGGCTCGCTGAGCCGCGCCGTGCTGAAGAACACCGAGACCGGCGAGGAGCGCGTCGAGGAGGTCGACGGCGCGTTCATCGCGATCGGCCACCAGCCGCAGTCGGAGATCGTTGCCGGCCAGGTGGACACCGACGAGGACGGCTACGTGATCACCGAGGCCAAGTCGACCCGCACGAACGTGCCGGGCGTCTTCGCCGCGGGCGACCTCGTGGACCACACCTACCGCCAGGCCGTGACCGCGGCGGGCACCGGCTGCCAGGCCGCGCTCGACGCCGAGTGGTACCTGCGCGACTCGGTCGACACCCAGCAGATCGTCCAGGAGCACTGGGCGGGCGACCCGGACGCGATCGAGCGCGCGGCCGAGCGGGCCGCGGCTAAGTAGCCAGCGCTCGCAGGACCGCGTCCGTGTGCTCGCCGAGTTCCGGGCCGAGTGCGAGTGCGTCCGGGTCGGCGGCGCGGGCCAGCGACACGAGCGGTAGCTCCGTGCCGTCCCGAGCTTGTCCCACCAGCCCGCGCGACTCGAGCAGTGGATCGGCCCACGCCTCCTCGACCTCGCGCACGCGCTGGCACAGGCCGCCGGCGCGTGAGATCCGCTCCGCCCAGGCGGCCGCCGTGTCGCTCGCGATCACCTCGGCGATCCGCTCGTTCACGAAGGCCCGGTTGGCCACGCGCGCGTCGACGTCGGCCATGCGCGGGTCGTCTAGCCACTCGGTGCGCTCGAGGGCCGTGCACAGCGATCGCCAGTGGCGGTCGTTCACGGCCACCACCTGCAGATGCTCGCCGTCGGCGGTGGGGTAGACCGCGCTCGGCACCACCAGCAGGCTCTCCGCCCCGAGCCGGCGCGGCGGCTCCGCGCCGGTCAGCGCGAACAGCCCCGTGAGGCTCGTGAGCGTCGCGGCGCTGTCGATCAGCGCGCAGTCCAGGAACGCGCCCCGGCCGCTGCGCTCCGCGCTCCACAGGGCGGTGAGCACCGACTGCGCCGCGTACATGCCGGTCATCAGGTCGATCAGCGGCACGGGCACGCGCAGCGGCGGGCCACCGGACTCGCCGGTGAGCGCCATCAGGCCCATCGAGGCCTGGAGCGTGGGGTCCACCGCCCGGCCGCCCTGGCCCGCCCCGAGGCCCGTCACCGAGCACCACACGAGCCTGCCGTTCTCGCTCGACGCCTCCTCGTAGCCGAAGCCGAGTCGGGTCGCGGGGTCGCCCAGGTTCTCGATCACCACGTCGGCGCTCTCCACCAGCCGGCGCGCGGTGTCGCGCCCGGCGGCGTCGGAGAGGTCGAGCACCACCCCGCGCTTGCCGCGGTTCAGCGCGTGGAAGAACGCGCTCGTGCCGTCGGCGAGGAATGGCGGAAAGCCGCGCGCATCGTCGCCGGCCGGCGGCTCGACCTTGACGACGTCCGCGCCCAGGTCGAACAGGCTCAGTCCGCAGAGCGGAGCGGCGATCAGCTGCGAGAACTCGACCACGCGCAGTCCCTCGAGCAGGCGTGGCTGCATCGCCTCGCCTACTCGATCGTGAGCGACGACTCGGGGAGCTCGAGGCCGAGGGCGCGCACGCTCCAAGTCGCGCCGGGCTCGACCGGCGGAACGTCCGTCAGCGTTCCGGTCGTCACCAGCTCGCCTGCACGGATGGCCGGGGCCTCGGGCCGGGCGGCGAGCACCTCGCTCAGGTGGCCGAACGCCGCGAGCGGGCTGTCGAGCACGTTCGCGCCCGCGCCGGTCAGCGCGGGGCGGCCGTCGCGCGACAGCTCGACAGTGAACTCGCGCAGCTTCGCCGCGCAGTCGTCGATGTCCGCCACCGGCACCGGCTCCCCGACCACGAGGGCGCCGTGGTGGGCGAAGGCGGCGATCGCGTCGGCGGCGCTGAAGCGCCAGTCGGGGTAGGGGCACTGGACGATCTCGAAGCCGAGGGCGATCCAGTCGACGCAGGCGAGGAGCTCGTCCTCGTCGCGGGTGACCGGCGGCGCCGTGGCGAAGTGAAGCTGGATCTCCGTCTCGATTCGCGGTTGGAGCAGGTGCTCGACCGCGACGCGAGCCTCGCCGCCACGCACGTAGGAGACCGTCGAGTCGTAGATCCAGCCCCAGATCGGCGCCCAGATGTCGAACTGCGGCCAGAGCGTGCGATTGGTGAAGCCGATCTTCCGGCCGACGGGCTGCTCTCCGCGCTCCATCCGGCGCGCGTGGACCTCGGCGGCGACGTCGTAGGCCCGCGGCTCGTCGAACGACGGGTCGGCCGCGCTCAGCGATTCGATCAAGTGATTCGACGCGAACGCGTCGAGGATCCTGTCGGCCGGCCGCTCCATCCGCGGCGGCAGTATGCCGTGCGCTAGCTGACCTCGGCGATGACAGCCTCGACCACGGCGAGGTCGAACTGCGTGCCGGCGCTCGCGCGCAGCTCGGTGATCGCGACCTCCGGGGATACCGCCTTGCGATACGGGCGCTCGGAGGTCATCGCGTGGAAGGCGTCGCAGGCGCCGATGATGCGGGCGCCGAGCGGGATGGCCTCGCCGGAGAGGCCGTCGGGGTAGCCGGCGCCGTCCCAGCGCTCGTGGGTCGAGCGGACCAGCGGGTGGACGTCCTCGAAGAACGGGATCTGCTCGAGCAGGCGGGCGCCGAGCGCGGCATGCTCCTTGATCTCGTCGAACTCCTCGCGCGTCAGGCGTCCGGGCTTGGCGAGCAGCTCGGTGCGGACGCCGACCTTGCCGATGTCGTGCAGCAGCCCCGCGTAGCGCACGGCGCGCACTGCATCTCCCTCGAGCCCCATTCGCGCCGCCACGCGCTCGGAGAGGTCGGCCACGGTGCCGCTGTGGTCGGCGGTGTAGGAGTCCTTCGCCTCGAGCACGTCGCAGAGCGTGCCGAGCGTGGTCATGAACGAGGTCTCGATCGAGGCGATCAACTCGGCGCGGTGGAGAGCAGCACCCACCTGGACGGCGACCGTGTCGCCGAGGAGCAGGTCGTCAGCCTCGAAGGCGTTTGGGTGGTGCGAGTAGAGGTCGAGCACGCCCCAGATCCGGCCGCCGACGCGGACCGGGATCGCCAGCCCCGAGCGCAGCTCGTCGGAGCCCGTGGTCGGCACGATGGCGGCCTCGCCGGTGCGTGCCACGCGCCAGTTCACCTCGTGGTCGACGCCGGCGTCCTGGCCGGCGGACGCTACGAGGTGCAGCAGCCCCTGCTCGTCGCGGCGGTGGAGCGCCGCCATGCCGTAGCCGAACCCGGAGGTCAGCTCGGCCACCGTGGCGCGGCCGATCTCCTCCGGCTCGCGGAGCGGGGCGAGCTCGGTCGACAGCCGGTGGGCGAACGCGAGGCGGCGGCGGTGCTCGCTGCCCGCGGCGGCAGGCGGCGGGCCCGCCACGGCGCGGATCGGACGCTCGAGCACGCCGGGAGCCGAGGTGCCCTTCATCGCGTACAGGCGGCGGTCGGCGGTGGCGAGCAGCTCGTCCTTCGACTCGCCGTCGGCGGGCCACGAGGCCACCCCGTACGACGTGCCTACGTGTACCTGCGCGTTGATCGCGGTCTTGGCGCGCACGGCCGCGGTGGTCGCGTTCTCGGCAGCGGTCACGGGCAGCAGCAGCGCGAACTCGTCACCGCCGACGCGGAACGCGAGGTCGGAGGAGCGGCACGAGCCCTCGATCGCGTGGCCGATCGCGCGCAGCACGCGGTCGCCCTCGGCGTGCCCGGCGCTGTCGTTGATCGACTTGAAGGCGTCGAGGTCGAACAGCGCAACGCTGAACTCGCCACCGTGGCGCTTGCAGCGCTCGATCTCGCGGGCGGTGCTCTCGTGGAACTCCCGGTGGTTGAGCAGGTTGGTGAGCGGGTCGCGGCTCGCGAGCTCCTGCTGCGCCTCGAACAGCCGCGCGTTGGCGAGCGCGATCGCGCCCTGGTTGGCGTAGGCCTGAAGCCGCTCGACGTCGCGCGGCAGGAAGTTCTGCTCCGCGTTCGAGAGCGCGATCAGCGTGCCGAGGGCCTCGCCGCGGAACACGAGCGGCGCCGCGCACATCGAGCGCAGCGGCAGCTCCGAGTTCTCGGCCACGGTCCGCAGCTCGGGCACCTCGGAGAGGTCGTCGAGCAGCAGCGGGTCCGCCAGCGCACGGCCTCCCCAGCCGGCCCAGCGCTCGAGCGCGCGGGCGGTCTGCTCGGGCAGGCACTCGGACGCGCGGCACTGCCAGCGCCCGTCCTCACCGGCGACCAGCAGCGCGTATTCGTTGCCGCCCACGGCGGACTTCGCGTGGCGCGTGATCTTCGCGAGCACCTCGTCGGGGCGCAGGTCGCTGACGAGGTCGTGCAGCGAGTCGGTGAGCTGGTCGGCGGTCTGCGTGACCGCGTCGAGCTCGTCCTCCAGCCGCTGCCAGCGGCGCTTGAAGGCGATGGCGCCGCGCCGGGCGGCGGCGGCGCCGGCGACCGTGGCCACGGCGGCCCCGAGCGGCACGAGCGCCGGGACGATCACGAGCGGAGCGGCGATCGCGGCGATCGCGGCGGCGCCGCAGCCCGCCGCGTAGCGCAGCTCCGATCCGTGGCCGAGCCAGGTCACGTCGTAGACGCATGCCTCCGCGCTGCCGTCGCAGGCGCAGACCGGATGGGAGACGGTGGCCGGGCGGTGGCCGAAGAGCGCCGGAACGCAGGAGAGGAGGCCCTTGTTGTACTCGCAGTCGAGGTGGTGGATCCCGACCCCGCTGATGTCCTTGAAGTCGATCCTCGCGTGGCTGGGGCGGAGCTCGAGCAGGTCCATCGTGTGCACGGTGTTGAACTTCGCGTTCGCGCGCACCACGTTCTGGTAGACGAGCCGCGGGCTGCCGAGGGCGCGCAGCACCACCTTCAGGCCGGCGCCGGCGCGCAACTCGATCGCGGC
>JBJMLK010000074.1:0-28775 GCA_045805345.1 Thermoleophilaceae bacterium
ACCTCCCGTTCCCCGATGAGTCGGCCGTGCTCGACCCGTTCGAGGACCGCGGCGCCGCCGCCCAGACGGTGGCCGAGTACTCCGGCGCGCGCTACGTGGACGCGCCGTTCTCGCCGCAGATAGCGCAGTTCGGCGAGCACCGGCCGTTCGCCGCCTTCGATGGCGACCCGCGCACCTCGTGGTTGCCGGATCCGACGCTCGACGACCCGCGGCAGTGGGTGGAGATCGGGCTGACGCGCGCGCGCGATGTCCCCTATGTGGACGTGCTCCCCGACAACTCGAATCCGGCGGTCGCGGTCACGCGCGTCTCGGTGGCCGGCCGCGACCTGCCGGTGCACCCCGGCTGGAACCGGCTGCGGGTGGGCGCGCGGGACGTGCGGGCCGTTCGCGTGACGATCACCGGCCACCGGACCACGGGCGATACGGCCGGCAGCGTCGGCGGCCTGCGCGAGGTGCGGGTGCCGGGAGTTCGCGTGAGCGAGCGGCTGCGCCCGCCGGTGCTGGCGGAGCGCGCGCTGCGCCGCGTGGACGTGTCGCGAAGCCCGCTCGCCTACGTGTTCGAGCGGCGGACCGCCGACGCGCCGTTCCGCCGCTCGGCCGCGGTCGAGTCCGCGCCCGCGACGGGCAACCGCGTGGAGGCCGAGGCCGCGCTCCAGCGCGCGGCGCAGGACTCCGAAGCGGGGATCGACCGCGCGTTCTCCCCGCCGGCCGCGCGGACCTGGCGTGGCGATGCCTGGGCCAGCGTGGCGCCCACCGCGCCGGACGACGCGGTCGACCGGCTGGCCGGCACACGCACCGCGGGCGCGCGCTTGCGCTCGTCGGCGCGCTTCGACGGGCGCTCGGGCAACCGGGCCTCGGCGGCGTTCGACGGCCGGCCGTCGACTGCCTGGGCGGCGCCGTGGCACGCGGGACACCAGGCGTGGATCGAATGGCGCACGCCGCGGGCTGCTGTCCTACGACGGCTCGTGCTCGGCCGGCCCGGAGGCGGCGTGAGGGCGCCGGCCCGGGTCGCGGTGTCGTGGCCGCGCGGCCATACAGCCCCGATCACCGTCGGTGCCGGCGGCGTGGTGCCGTTGCCGCGGCCGGTGCGCGCGCGCCGGTTTCGCCTGACCGTGCTCGCGGCCACGCCGGGCGCGCTGGACGCCGTCGGTATCTCGGAGGTCGGCGTCTCGTCGAGCCACGACGGGTCGCTGCCGCATTCCCGCCCGCGACCGCGCGAAGCCCCTCTGCGCACGCGCTGCGGGGTGCTGTCGGCGCAGGTCACGACGAGCGGTGCCGCGGCGCGGCCCCTCGGCTCGATGCGGCTGATGCCCGCCGCCACGGTCGCCGAGCTCGACTCCGGGCGGCCGATCAGGATGCGGCCCTGCGGGCCGGGCCTGGCGCTGCCGGCGGGACCCCTGCTGCTGCACACACGGTCCTCGCTGCTGGCGCCGTACGTGCTCGGCCTGCGCTCGCCGCCGTCGGGCGGAGTGGCTTGGGCCCCGTCCGGCCGCGTCGAGTCGCAGGGCCACCAGGGCCGCGGCGAGTACACGGGGGTTCGCGTCGCGCCGAGCGGTCCGAGCTGGCTCGTGCTGGGCGAGAGCTACAACCGCGGCTGGCGCGCCGAGTGCGAGGGCCGCTCGCTCGGGTCGCCGCGGGTGATCGACGGGTTCGCGAACGGCTGGCGAGTGGGGCCGGACTGCCGGCGGGTGGAGTTTCACTTCGCGCCGCAGCGGGTGGTCGTGGCCGGCTACTGGATCGGCGGGATCGCGTGCCTGGTGCTCGCGGCGATCCTGGTGCTGCGGCGGCCACGCCGGCGCGGTGAGCCAAGCGCCGAGGCGGCGGTCGACGACCTGCCGGTCGACGACGCGCCCCGCCCGTGGCCGCTGCGCCGCGCGCTCGTCGCGGGCCTGGCGGCCGGCGCCGTCCTGGGGTTCGCGTTCGCGCTCCGCGCCGGCGTGGCGATCGCCCCGGCCGTGGCGCTGATCCTGTGGCGCGGCTGGTCGCCGCGCGTGCTGATCCTCGCGGCCGGGGCGCTGCTCACGCTGGTCGTGCCGATCCTCTACGTGCTGTTCCCGGGCACCGACCGCGGCGGCTACGACAACGACTACGCCCTGGAGCACCTGGGCGCGCACTGGGTCACGGTGGCGGCGCTGGTGCTGCTGATCGTGGCGCTGGTGGTCGGGTGGCGGCGGCGCGGGTCTCGCTCCGCTCCGGCGAGCGCCGGGCCTGTGGCCGTGTCGGACGGGCAATAAGGGATGGCTCGGGCGTCAATTCATCACTTAGACCGGCTATAGGCGGCTCAAGTGATGAATGAACGCGGGGGCTCGCCGTCCCCTCAATACGGCCAGTCGCCCGACCGGTGCCCCAGCAGCCGCGCCACCGGGCGCAGCCGGAGCACGAGCGCGACCTTCACCAGCACGTTGCGGGCAAACCAGGGCAGCTCGGCCGCCTGGCGCGCGGCGCCGGTCGCGCGCTCCACCAAGCGCAGCGGCGCGGCCACGCGGCGGTACTCGGCCAGCGAGCGCGTCCGGCCCACGTACGCGAAGTCGCGGCCCGTGAACAGCGTCGTGGCGAGCGCCAGCGTCACGCCGATCGACGAGAAGGCGTCGTGGATCAGCAGCGTGCCTCCCGGGCGCACGCGCGCGCCCCAGCGCACGATGTCGTCGCGCGCCGGTCCGAGGCGGTGCGCGCCGTCCACGTAGAGCAGGTCGATCGCGCCGCCGACCTCGTGCAGCGCCTCGGCCGACGGCAGCCGCACGTGGCGCACGTGGCCGGCCACGCCGGCGCGCTCGAGGTTGGCCACGAACGCCTGGTTGTCGGCGGCGCCCTCCTCGGCGCTGCCGCGGATCTGCTGCGGCCCGCGGTCGTCGCCGGCGTGCGGGTCGATGGCCACGACGCTCGTCGCCCCGGCCGCGGCGCGCGCCATCACGATCGCCGACCGCCCGCGATAGCTGCCGATCTCAACGATCTGGCCGCCCGGCGGCACGCTGCGTGCCCGCTCCCAGAGCACGCGCGCCTGGTCGTCGGACAGCCAGCCCTCCACGTCGCGCACCGCGGCGAGCGCGCCGTCGAAGCCGGACGCGGCGGGCGTGGCCGCGAGGGGCTCCGTCACGCCCGGGGCGCCGGGACCTGCGAGTCCGCGGCAGTGGGGACGGGCTCCCGGTCCTGCGTTTCCGCGGCGGTGGGACCGGGCTCCCCTTCCCCAGCCTCCGGCGCGGTGCCATTGCCCGCGAGCGCCTGAGCTGAGCGCGGCGCGGGCGAGGGGCCGGCAACGGGCGAAGCGGCGGGGGCGTGCTCGCGCAGCCACCGCGCGCGCTCCTCCTGGAGCAGCCTGAGCGTGTGCGCTGCGGTGGCGTCCCAGCCGAACTCCGCCGCGCGCTCGAGTGCCGCCTGCCCCAGCGAGTCGCGCAGCTCGGCGTCGCGGAGGATCGCCTGCACCCTCTCGGCCAGCTCGACCGTGTCGGCGGCCAGCGCGCCGGTGCGCCCGTCGTCGATCGACTCGGCGAGCCCGCCGACCGCGAGGGCGGCGGACGGCGTGCCGCAGGCCGCCGCCTCCATCACCGACAGGCACCAGCCCTCGGCGGACGAAGCGGTCACGTTCAGCCACGCACGCTGGTACAGCTCGCGCTTGCGCTCCTCGCTCACGTGGCCGTGCAGTCGGACCCGCGAACGCAGCCCGCGCTCGTCGATCTCCGCCTCGAGCGCCGCGCGGTGGTCGCCGTCGCCGGCGATCTCCAGGACCGCGTCCGGGTTGCGCTCGAGCACCTCGAGCAGCACCTCCAGCCGCTTGTAACGCTTGAGCCTGCCCAGGTAGAGCAGCGTGGGCCGCTCGGCGCGCGCGGCCGCGTCTGGCGCAAACGCGCCCAGCTCCACGCCGATGTAGCCGACCTCGATCCGCTCGCGCGGGATGCCGGCGGCCGCGATGCCTTCCGCCGACGCGCGGGAGATCGTGAGGAAGCGCGAGCGCCGGTAGAGCAGCCGCAACGGCAGGGTCTCGAGCATGAACGCCGCTACGCGCCCGAGCCGCCCCATCTCGCGCACGTAGTGGTCGCGGTGGATGTGGTGGACGAGCGTGAGCCGGGGCACGCGCAACCAGACCGGCGTGAGGAAGGTGATCCCGTTGACCACCTCCAGGACCACGTCGGCGTCCGGCACGAGACCGCGCCACTGGCGGAGGATCGCGCGCGGGAAGACGGTCGAGCGCCCGCCGACGCGGTGGAGGGTGAGCGGCCCGCGCCGCTCCACAGGCGCCGCGCCGGGGTACGAGCACGCGATCACCGACACGCGGTGACCCCACGCGATCCAGCGCGACACCTGGCCGTAGAGGTTGGTGCCGGTGCCGCCGCCCTGGGGGTGGGTCCAGTCGCGGTCGGACAGGATCAGTACGTGGAGCGGCTTGTGACCGTTCGTCTGTGGTTGCGAGTCCATGGTGCGGGCCAGGGGGTGCGTCGAGGGTAGCCGTCAGCGCGGCACCAGCAGGTCATAGTGGAAGAGCCGCCGCTCGAGGCGGTAGTTGCGGCGCAGCCAGTCGTCGAGCAGGTGCACGCCGCTCGGGCGGCCGCGCAGGTTGGGCTCGCGGCGGTAGCCGAGCGGGTCGGTCCAGCGCACGATCACCCGTGGCCGCGACCGCTCCAGCTGCCCGACGATCCGCCGCTGCGTGCCGGCGCGGGCGATCAGGCCGAAGTCGCGGTCGGTGGCGTTGTCGCGGTCGGCCATCACGTAGAGGAGCGGGTCGGTCAGCCGGACCAGATCCGAGCGAGCCGGGGCCACGTAGATCGGGGCGCCCGGCGGCACGCGCGCGTGCACGAAGGCCACGACGCGCTCGATCGCGCGCGCCTCGGCAGGCCGGGTGCGCACGCCGTCGGCGGGCCCGACGTGCAGCGTGGAGGTGCGCGCCGGATGCACGATCGCCGACACGAGGTTCGCGGCTCCGTGCGCCAACAGGAGCGCGAGAACCGCAGAGGCGGCGGCCGACAGCGCCCACCGGCCGGGCGGCCGCTCGCGCACGGCCCACGCCGTCACGAGCGAGAGCGCCGCCGCGAGCAGAGCCACCAGCGGCAGCGTGTGCGATCTGTCGGTGCGCGACAGGAGGTACGACAGCGCGCCGAGGCAGAACACGAGCAGCGCGACCCAGCCCGCGGCGGAGCGGCGCTCCCGCACGACCCGCACCGCAGTGCCCACGGCCGCCACGCCGACGCCCGCCAACAGCAGCGCGGGCACGTAGAAGTCCAGCAGGTGCTTGATCCCCCTGGCCGAGCCGGGCGCCGGTCCGTGGTACGACCACGGGAACGGCAGGGTCCAGTAGTCGCGCTCGCGCAGCGAGGTGGCGACGAGCGAGTCGTAGAGGTCCGCGGGCCCGACCACGATCGCGAACGGCAGGTACACGAGGAGCGTGCCGGCGACCGCCACAGCGGCGCACTCGAGCGCCGGGCGAAGACTCCGCGTGGACAGCCCGAGCAGGACGCACGCCGCGGCGGCGGCGTACAGCGCGAAGTCCAGCCGGAACGCCGCCGCGACCGCCACGAGCGCGCCGGCGCGGACGGCGCGCGAGCGCTCGGACCTGTCGCTTTCCCCCGCGACGCCCGCCACGAGCAGCGCGCACATCCCGGCCAGCAGCGCGAACAGGAGCGGGTTGGGCGTGCGCGGCTGCGCGAGCCCCAGCGCCGTCACGAGCCAGGCCGCGACCGCCCAGCGAACCCCGGCGGCCGGCCTGACCAGCGCGTACGCGGCCAGCGCGACTCCCGCGACCGCCAGCGCCCACAGCACGCGCCACCAGAGGAGCGACTCGCCGACGAGCTTGGCCAGGCCCGCGAGCAGGTACGGCTGCGCGGGGCCATAGCTCCAGAGGAAGTCGCGATAGGGCACCTGCCCGTGGCCCACGCGGCGGGCGGCGCTCAGCATCAGGCCCTCGTCGAACGGGTCGAGCCCGCGCAGGATCGTGACCGCGGCGATCAGAGCCGCGGCCGCGAAGAGCCCGGCGGGGACGAGCCACGCGCGGCGCGGCGCCTCGACCTCGACCATCTAGCCGGCTTGGCTCACGCGCGGCGGGGTGACGGGCGCCGGCTCCGCGATCGCCTCGCGCGGCTCCGGACGGGGGCCCACCAGCCGCTTGAGCCGGAGGGCGGACCGCTCGACCAGGTAGTAGCTCAGCGACGCGAGGGCGAGCGAGCCGGCGAGGCCGATCACCGTCTGCGCGGGCAGGCCCCAGCGCTCCACCTGCACGAGCACCGCCACGTGGTAGAGGAACAGCGAGTACGAGACGAGCCCGACGAAGAGCAGCGCGCGGTTGGCGAGCACGCGCCGCACGAGGCCGCGCGTCTGATCGCCGAAAACGGCCGGCAGCACGAGCCCGACCCCCACGAGCGCGTAGAGCGCGCTGCGCTCGAGGTAGTGCGTGTCGTTCACGCGTCCCTCGTGACCGTCGTGGCTCAGCTGCGTGGTGACCCAGAACGCAGCGACCGCCACCGCCCAGCAGATGCCCGGCCAGCGGTCCACCGGGCGCAGCCAGCGCGGCAGCTCGCGCTCCTCGTACCAGACGCTGAGCACCGCGATGCACATGCCGGCGGCGAACACCTGCAGGTAGCACGGCAGCGTGAGGTGCAGCGGCCAGTGGCCGAACTCGTCGACCGCGCCGTTGGCCAGCGCGAGCTTGGTGAACGAGAACCCGGCCACGGCGAGCAGCGCCAGTCCGGCGAGCTCGGCGCGCAGCCGCGAGCGCGGATCGCGGAACCGAAGCGTGCGCATGCCAAGCGCCCAGAGCGGGAGGAACACGTAGAAGGCGGCCTCCACGCTGAGGCTCCAGGCCTGGGACAGCCCGCCGATCGCGGTCTGCCAGCGGTAGGACTGGCCGAACAGGTAGAACCACGGCGCCTTGTCGAGGTCGTTGACCTCGCCGAGCGGCAGCCAGATCGCGATCACCGTGAGCGCGACCCAGTACGCCGGCCCGATGCGCAGGATCCGCCGCCAGCCGTATGCGCGCACGGCCGGCGGGGTCTCGTCGCGCAGGCGCGCGCGCACGAAAGGGCGGTAGAGCAGGAAGCCCGAGATCGCGAAGAAGATGTAGACGCCCACGTCGAGGTGCCGCGCCGCCTCGCGGAACCAGCCAGCCCGGTCGGCCGCCAGTACCGCGTAGGCGTGCGTGGCGAAGATGCAGAGCGCGGCTATCGCACGCAGCGAGTCGAACAGGGGAAAGCGGGTCGCGCGCGCGTTCATCGCCCGCGGGCCAGCGTAGTCGCTGGCAGGCGCCGGTAAAGCTCGCCCCCGTGCGCTGGCTCCTGCGGCACGACCGCGCGGTGGCCGCGCTCGGGCTGGCGCTGGCGGTGCTCGTCTACTTCGCACCGCTCCTCGCGGGCCGCCAGATGGGGCACGGCTACCTGCTGCCACGCGGCGCGCGCAGCGTGGACGTCGAGCTCGACCGGTCAGACCTGCACGCCGGCGCGGTCGTGAGCAGCGTCAGCCTGCTGGCGACCCTTGGGCTGGGGCTGGCATCGGTGCTGCGCTCGCGCCGGCGCCGCCGCGCAGCGCCCACGGCAGCGCCGCCGCCGCAAGCAGCACCAGGCTGACGTCGGCCGCCTCGCGGAAGCGCACGTCGCCGAAGGACAGTGCGCTCACGACCGTGACCAGCACCAGCGGCGCGACCAGCGGCAGGAGCGCGATGCCGCGGCGCCTGAGCGCCACGGCCCCGGCGATGGCGAGCGCCATCACCACCCAGCCCATGATCAGCGTCGCCCACTCCGCCGTCATGTCGCGGCCACTGACGAACGCGTTGTAGGCGACCTTCTCCGACGGGTCGAGCGGCCAGAGGCTCCACGTGCGCAGCACGCGCAGACCGACGACCGGTACGAGCCGGCCGGCATGGTCGCCCGCGTAGTCGAGCCCCTTGCGGCGCAGCCGCGCCGACAGCGCGGCGTCGTCGAAGCGGTCGACGCGCGCGGAGCGAGCCAGAGCGAGCCCGCCGAGGTTCCAGGCCCCGGCCTGCGCGCCGTAATAGGCGTCGCGGTTGTTGGCCCCCGCGAGCACGCCCCCGTCGCCGGTGCTCACGCCCACCGGCCTGTGGAACTCGATCGTGTTGCGCACGCACCACGGCGCCACGACCACCGCCGTGGCCAGCACGGCCGCCCCCGCGAGCTTGATCCGCCCCGCGGGAGCGCGCCAGACGGCGAACGGAACCAGCAGCACCACGAGCGCCAGCGCCTCGGCGCGCGTGAGCGTCGCGAGGCCGATCGCGGCCCCGAGCAGCGCCGCCCGCCGGACCGACGGCGCCTCCGCGAACCAGATCGCGGCCAGGATCGTGGCCGCGATGGTGAGCCCGTACAGCGACTCGCTCATCAGTGCCGACTCGTTCGCGATCAGCGGCAGGTACACGGCCGCGAGCGCGGCGGCCGCCAGGCCCAGCCGGTCGCCGGCCAGCCGCCGGCCGGCCAGGCCGATCACCGCGACGGTGGCCGCGCCCATCGCGCAGCCGACGGCACGGTGCTGGCCGTACGAGGTCAGGCCGAGCTTGGACGGGATCGCGAGCAGCGCCGGGAACAGCGGGGGGTGGTACGCGGTGGGCACGGACGGACCCGAGTAGTCGGTGAGCGACCCGCCGCCCATCAGATACTCGCGCGGCACCCGCAGACCGTGGCCGTGCGCGATCGCGTTGGCCATCACGTGGTACCAGACGTCGTCGCCGCGGCCTCCTCCGACCGCCGCGAAGTGCGCGTACAGCAGCCGCGCCGCCAGGGCCACGACCACGATGCCCGCGAGCGCGGCGGAGAACGGGATCCGCTTCAGGGCCCCGGCAGGATCGGGGCGGGCTCGGACACGCTCTCGCCGGAGCTCGGATGCGGGCGCCCCCGCACGCGGCCCTTGAGCGACAGGAACGGGCGCTCGATCGCGTAGTAGCTGACCGTCGCGAGCGCGAGCGAGATCGGAAACGCGGCGGCGAACCACACGGCGCTCCGGTCCCCGCCGAGCGACCTGAAGTCCCAGCGGGCGAGCTGGTCGAGCACGGCGAGGTGCCAGAGGTAGATGCCGTACGAGACCATGCCCACGTAGAGGAGCGGGCGCCAAGCCAGCAGCCGCCGGAGCACCCCGTTGGCCGGGTCGCCGAACATCGCGGGCAGGAGCAGGCCCATCGCGATGATCTCGATCAGGTAGTGCCGGATCACGTACGGCGCTCCGTTCGTCCGGAGGTCCCCAACCTGGCCCAGCAGGCCGAGGGTGATGACCCCGATACCCAGCGCCACGCCGCCCACGGCCCAGGCGATCGACGGGTAGCGGTCCAGCAGCCTGAGCGCGCGAGGCTCCCTCTCGCCGCCCAGCTGGTAGCGGGCCGCGATCGTGGCGAGTGCCATGCCGATGGCGAAGTCGTCCATGAACGTGAGGAAGTTGAGCTGGAGCGGGCGGCCGAAGTGGCCGTCGATGGCGCCGCTGATCGTGATCGCCAGCTTGTACGCGAAGCTCAGCAGCAGCACCACGCCGCACGCGATCAGCTCCTGCCGGACCTTCTGCGCGACGGACGCCGCGCGCAGCCGCCGCATCATCGCGCTCCACACCGGCAGCAGGGCGTAGAAGACGACCTCCACGCACAGGGTCCACGCCTGCGGGAGCCCGCGCAGGACGTAGTCGGGCCGGTAGACCTGGGCGAAGCCGTAGAAGGTCGCGATGCCCTGGGCCGTGAACACGTACGAGAGCCCGAGCACGATGGCGATCACCGTGAGCGCCACGTAGTAGGCGGGCACCACGCGCAGGAACCGCCGCCACGCGAAGGCGCCCGTAGTCGGTGCGAGCCGGTCCGCCAGCCGGGCGTGCACGAACGGCCCGTAGAGGAGGAACGCCGACAGCATGAAGAACACCGTCACGCTGATGAAGCCGAACCGCACCTGGGTGGCGTGCACGCCCTTCAGCGCCACGAAGAAAGAGGTGTGGGTGGCCACGACCGCGATCACCGCGATCCCGCGCATCGAGTCCATCAGCGGGTAGTTGTGGGCGCGGGTGTTCATCGGCAGATCGCGACCAGGTCCAGGGCCTCGGCCAGCGGCGGGCCGCGGAGCTCGAAGTCGGTCACGTCGATCGCAGCCTCGTCGGGGCCGGCGGTCGCCCGCGCGCGCCGCAGCATCCGATCGTAGGCGGACTGCCGGAGCCGGAGCGGAACCAGGTAACGCGCCGAGCCGAACAGCCCGCGCAGCTCCACCGACTCGAACTCGGCCTGGCACTGCGCTCGCAGGCCGGGCTCGTCGAACTCCACCAGCCGCCGAAGGGCGTGGACGCGCGCTCGCCGGTGACCCTCACCGCCGCCGGATCGCCTCCACGTAGACGCTGCCTCCGCGCCGCAGCGCGATCTCCGCGGCCGCCGCCGCCGCGGCCACCGGCAGCAGCGCCACGCCGGCCGCGAGCGTGCGAGCCCGCTCCGCGCGGGACACCGGCGCGCTGCGCGCCTCGGGCCGCCGCACCGCGTCGTAGAAGTCGGCCGTTCCCGGCACGGTCCCCACCAGCCCGTGAAGCCAGCCGAACACCACCTGGCCGCCACGCACGTAGCTCACCCGCGTGACGTCGAGACCGAGCTGGTGCAGGCGCCCGATGAGCGCGCCGGCCGGCATGTTCACGAGGTGCCGCGGCAGGTCGAGCGCCAGCCAGCGGTCGCCGAACGTCCGCGCCTGAAGGCTCGCCGCGTTCGGCGCGGCCACGACCACCGCACCGCCGTCGCGCAGCAGCTCCGCTGCGTGCGCAAGCGCCGCGCCCGGCGCTCGGAGGTGCTCCAGCGAGTGCCAGAAGACGATCGCCGACCAGTCGCGCTCCTCCACGTCCATGATGTCGCCGGCGCGGATGTCGGGTCGGGTCGGCACCCGCTCGAGCCCGACCGCCGTGTGGCCGCGGGCGCGAATGGCGTCGACCAGCGAGCCGTCGCCCGCGCCAACGTCGAGCACCGGTCCGGGCGGAGCGATCTGCTCGAGCCGCAGCGCGAGCGCCCCGCGGGTGCGCCGCAGCAGGGCGTCCCCCGCGCCGAGGAAGCGGCCGCCGACCGGGCGGTACCAGCCCTCGTACGCCTCGGCGAGCGTCGCGTCGGAGGGCCAGGGATCGGTCGTGGCCACGCCGCATCGCTCGCACACCACGCGCCCCGCCAGCCGGCCGCGGTCAGGAGGTAGGGTCGCGCCGCACCAGGCGCATTCGGTCGCGCGCGCGTCCATGGCGGAAGGACTCTAGGAGGCGGCTGCCCGCCGCCTCGAGGGCGACAGCCGCCAGGATCACGATCGACACCTCGGCGGCCGCGCGGAAGCGGGTCGAGCCGTAGCTGAGCACGGTCACGACGGATACGAGCAGCGGCAGCGAGAGCAGCAGGCGCAGCGGCGCGCAGCGGCGGCGAAGCACCACGGCGCCGGCCACCGCCAGCAGCGCGGAGGCCCAGAAGAGCCATTGCGCCCAGCGGCTCAGCGGCACGTTGCGGTCGGCGATCACGGCCTCGAACTTCACCGAGTCGAACGGGTTCCAGAGCTCCCAGGTGCGCAGCAGCCGCACGCCCGCCACGGCGGGCACGCGTCCCGCGTGGTCGGACGCGTAGTCGAGCGCGCGCGAGCGGAAGCGGCGGGAGATCACCGCCTCGTTCGGGCCCCAGCGCGGGTCCGGCTCCGGGAAGCACGCCCACGCTCCCATGAACGGACCGTGGTAGGCGGGCGGGCAGTTCGCCCCCGCCAGCAGGCCGCCCTCGTTGGTGGAGATCGCCGTGGGACGGTCGAACGCGATCCAGTTGCGGGCGAGCCACGGCACGACGAGTAGCGCGCATCCGGCCGCCGCGACGGCGAGCAGGCGCAGGCGGTCCCGGCGCGCGGTGGCCGCAAGCCAGGCCGCGGGCAGCGCGAGCAGCAGGAGCAGGAGCAGCCCCTCCGACCGCGTGAGCGCCGCGGCGCCGATCGCGGCCCCGAGCGCCGCGGCGCGCGTGAGCGCCGGCCGCTCCACCAACCGGTAGGCGGCGAGCAGGGCGAGCGCAACGGTCAGCACGTACAGCGACTCACTGCGCAGCGAGCCGTCGAGGATCACGAAGTCGAAGTACACGGCGGCGAGCGCGGCGGCCACGAGCCCGGTGCGCGCCGTACCCACGCGACGGCCCACCAGCCCGATCACCGCGACGGTGCCGGCGCCGAGGACCGACGACGCGACCGTATTCCAGCGGTAGCTCGACAACCCGAGCTTGGCCCACAGGGCGAGGTAGCCCGGGTAGAGCGGAGGCTTCTCGGCCGTGGGAACGTGCTGGTGCGCGAGCTGCGCGAAGACGTCGTCGAACGAGCGCGCGTTCAGCAACGCGTGCAGCCCCACGTGCGGGAACGGCTCCTCGTAGGCGCCGCGGTCGGAGAGCGCGCGCGCAAGGTAGTGGAACTCCACGCCGTCGCCCGAGAAGCGGTGGTCGCCCATGACCTTGAGGGCGTAGTAGAGGCGCACGGCCAGGCCAGCCAGCACGATCAGCCCCAGCGCCACCCCGAAGCTCGGGCGCGCGCGCCTCACGACGCCGGCGCCCACGCGCGGAACGCGTCGTCGGCGAACGACGGAGGGCGCGGTAGGCAGTTCGCGAGGCGCGGCCCGGCGGGCTGCGGCAACCGCGCGACGTACACCACCACGTACCCGCGCCGCGCGTGCGCGCGCACCTCAGCGCAGCCTTCCCCGCGCGTGATCAGGCGCATGCGCCGGCTCAGGTGGTCTCCCGCGAGGGTCGCAACCACCAGCGGGGTGCTCCACACCGGCCGCGAGTCCTCGCGCCGGTGCGCTAGCCAGCCGCTCACGCCGTGGGCGAAGATCCTCGACTCCGCCTGCCGGCGCAGGTAGCCGCCGGCAGGCACCGCGAGCAGCGCGCCGAACACCAGGGCGGCCGCGACCAGGGCGTGCCGGAGACCTCCGGCCGGTCGGGGCGTCGCGCGCCCGGTGGCCACATGAACGGTGGCCGCCAGCGCCACGCCGGCCGCGGCGCCGGCGAGCGGCGTGAGGGCCGACGGCATGGCCGGCCAGCCCAGGCGGAACGACTGCACGAGCTGGATGACGATCCCGGCCGCCAGCGCGAGCTGGGCGATCCGAGCCCGCGCGCCCCGGCCCGAGCCGGCCAACGCGAGCGCGAGCACCGCCGCGGCCACGGTCGGCGCCAGGTAGCGCGTGGTGGAGAACACGCCCTCGGAGATCCGCACCCCCTCCGGCGGCACGCCGGTGAACGGCGCCTGCGCCCAGGCCAGGAACGACACGGCCACGGCCGCCGAAGCGGCCCACACGGCGCGGCGTCGCCAGGCGAGCAGCGGCGACGCCACGCCGGCAGCCAGGAGCACGATCCCGCCGAGGAAGCGCGAGGTGTAGAGGTCGCCCACCGCCTTGATCGTCTCGCGCGGATGCTGCGCGAAGCTGTCGTTGACCGTGCCCGTCGCGCGAGGGAGCCGGTCGCCCCATGGCGCCGCGACGAACGGCCACAGCGGGGAGCCGTGGTCGACGAGGTTGCGCAGGTACCAGACGCCACCCGCCCCGACGGCGAGCACGGTGGCCAGCGCGAGCGGCCGCCACAGCGGCCCCAGGCGCGCGCGCAGCGTCCACAGCGCCCACCCGAGGACAGCGGCCGTGAGAATCGCCGTCGTCGTCTTCGTGCCGATCGCGAGCCCGCCGGCCACGATCGCGGGCGCCAGCAGCAGCGGCCGCTCGCGCGCCGCCGCGCACAGGGCCGCGCAGGCCACGAGCCAAGCCAGCGCCGCCGGGTCCGTGAGCGCGCCGTTGCTCTGCCAGGCGATCACCGCCGGAAGGCACACGAGCGCGGCGGTGGCCAGCGCGCGCGGCAGGGCCGGCACGCGCAGCGCGCGCAGGCCACACGTCGCGGACAGGCCGAGCAGCACGATCTGCGCCGGCACCAGGAACGACACCGGCACGAAGCTGTGCGCGAGCCCCATCGACCAGCTCGCGAAGACCTCGTCGGTGATCGGATAGCTCGTGACCGGGAGCGTTCGGATGACCGCGTCGGTGGCGCCCGGGTGGCCGCTACCGACCCATACAACCGCCTCCGAGAGGTGATAGATGACGCTGTCGAAGCCGAGCGTCGGGTGGCGCAGGAGCCACGCCTGGCACACCGCCCACACGCCGGCGAGCGCCCCCGCCGTCAGCCGCGGGGCGAGCGGCAGCGCCGCCCACCACGCGCGCAGCTCGTCGAGCGGCCGCAGCTCCGGCGCCGGCACGCGCCGAGCGGCGAGCCAGGTGAGCGCGGCGGCGGCGGCCAGCGCCGGGCTGGTCCCGCCGAGGCCCGCGAGCCCGAGCAGCAGCGCCTCGACGACCGCCGCGGCGAACGCGAGCGCGGCCGCCGCGATCACCCGCTCGAGCCCACGCGGCGCCGCCAGCGACGCCACGCGCAGGCCCGCGGCGCCCAGCGCGAGCACGGCGACGACGAGCAGCACGTGGTGGAGGACGGGCATAGGTGTGTGGCTAGCCCGTGGGAGGTGCCACGACCGGAGTCGCGGGCGCCGCCTCGGCGATCGCCTCGTCGCGGCGCGCGCTTGGCCGCGGGGGCACGAGGCGCTTCAGTGACAGCGCCGGGCGCTCGACCAGGTAATAGCTGAGGCTGCCGAGCACGAGGGCGCCGACCAGCGCCGTGACGAACCACACGGGGTACGAGGTGAGAAAGCCGATCCTGCCCTCGAGCTTCCACCGGAAGAGCTGCTGGATGACGGCCCAGTGGAACAGGTAGAAGCCGTACGAGATCAGCCCCACGTAGAGGATCGGGCGGCTCGCCAGGATCCGCCGCGTGAGCCCGCGCCGGGGGTCGCCGAACACAGCCGGTATCAGCACCGAGGCCGCGATCACGTCGTTGATCAGGTGGCGGCCGACGTACTCCGTGGGCGTGTAGGCCGGGCGCAGGCCGAGCCACAGCGCGCCGACGGCGAACGCCGCCGCCGCGATCCCCCACGCGAGCGACGGGTACCGGGCGAGCGTGCGCAGCGGTTGCGGAAGCTCGCCGTCGCCGCGGTCGAGCACCCGCACGCTGATCACCGCAAGCAGCATCCCGACCCCGATGTGGTCCATGTAAGCGGGCAGCGCCGCGAGCAGGGGCTTGGGCGAGTATGGGATCGGGTCGACGGCGTGCGAGTAGACGACCACGGCGGTGTAGGCCAGGCTCGCGGCCACCACGGCCCAGACCGCGATCAGCTCACCGCGCATCCTGCCCTCGAAGTCGCGAGCCGGCAACCGTCTCATGAACGCGGCCCAGATCGGCAGCAGTAGGTAGAACGAGACCTCGACCGACAGCGTCCAGGCCTGCGGGATCACGTCGTTCGTGCCGGCGCCGTAGTAGAGCTGCAGGAAGCCGAAGTTGCGCACCAACTCGTACGGGTTCCAGACATCGTTGCCGAGCCAGATCGCGATCACCGTGAGTGCGACCCAGAAGGCGGGCACGATGCGCAGGAAGCGGCGCCAGCCGTACGCCCTGGTCGAGAGCGGCGGCTGGCTCATCAGCCGCGCGCGTACGAACGGCCGGTAGAGCAGGAAGCCCGAGATCGCGAAGAACATCGCGAACGCCGACTCGAGCCGTGAGAACCACGGCGCCGTCCAGGTGCCGATGTCGGATGCTCCCGACAACCACGACACGTGCACGGCGAGCACCATGAGCGCCGCCACGCCGCGCAGCGAGTCGACGAGGTAGAAGCGGTCGGCGCGAACGTTCACGTGCGGGCGATCGTAGAGGCGGGTGGGGGGCTCTCCGGGGCGGGCTCGGCGAGCGCCTCGCCGGGCTGTGCCGCGCCCGGATCGCCGCCGAAGCGCCAGCCGCGACGCAGCAGGGGGCGCTCCAAGCCGTAGTAGCTCGCGGTCGCGATCGGCAGGGCCGCGCCAAGCGTCAGCGCCGCCAGCACGGCGAAGCGCGCGTCCACCCCGAGCCCCACCGTGTCGCGCAGCCAGTGACTGATTCCCTTGGCGATCTGGTGGACGATCGCCTCGTGCCAGAGGTAGATGCCGTACGAGACGAGTCCGACGAAGAGCAGCGGCCGCCAAGCCAGGAGCCGCCGCACGGCGCCGCCGCGCTCGGCGGCGAAGATCGTCGGCACGAGCAGTCCCACCGCCACCACGATGTTGAGCTCGTGGCGCAGCAGGAACTGGGGCCGGGTGATCCGGTCGCTCAGCCGGCCGTCCAGTCCGATCCGCGTGCACATGACCCAGTACGCGACGGCCGCGAGGAGCCACCAGGGCAGCGCGCGGCGCGTGGCGCGCTCGAGCAGGTCCGGAAGGCCGCGGACGCTGACCACCGCCAGCGCCATGCCGGCCGCGAACTGGTCGAGGAAGTTGGGCAGCGGCATGAGCCACGGCCCGCTGTCGAGCGCGGACGGCTGTACGTGCCGGGTGGCGAAGAGCTTCCAGCCGAAACTGGCGGCCGCCAGGGCCGCGAGGGCCAGCAGCTCGGCTCGCACGCCGCGCCGGCGCATGGCGAGCGCCCAGAGCGGCAGGAACGCGTAGAAGGTCACCTCCACGCAGAGGGTCCACCCCTGCGCCAGGCCGCTGATCGAGGTGGGCGCCGTGTAGATCTGCCCGAAGCCGTAGAAGAGCGGCACGTGCCAGGCGGGATCGATCACGATGTCCAGCGAGAGCCATACGGCCACCACGGTCAACGCCAGCCAGTAGGCGGGCACGATGCGCATGAAGCGCCGCACGGCGTAGGGGCCCACGCGAGGCCAGGGCTCGTCCTTGAGCCGGGCACGAACGAACGGGCGGTAGAGCAGGAAGCCGGAGATGGCGAAGAAGACCGCCACGCTCCAGGTGGCCTGCGCGAGGTAGGGGCGCAGGACGGAGTCCGAGGTGTACATCCCGGCGAAGAAGGCGGTGTGGAACGCGACCACGGTCAGACACGCGATTGCGCGCACCGAGTCCATCAGCGGGAAGCGCTCCGCCCGGACGTTCATCAGACTCCGGCCCGATGCGCCGTCTGGCCAGCTTCCGCGCCCGCGTCGGGCTGATCGCTGCGTTCGGGCTCGCGCTGCGGCTGGGCTACGTCTTCGGCCCGGCGCGGCACACGAAGGGGATCGGCGACTGGTACTTCTTCCATTGGGGGGCGAACCTGATAGCGGACGGGCACTGGTTCGTGGAGCCGTTCCTGCACACCTTCGAGGGGCGGCTCGTGCCGAGCGCCGGACACCCGCCGCTCTGGGAGCTGCTCCTCTCCGGCGTCTCCTTTCTCGGTGGGACAAGCTACCTCGCGCACCGGGCCCTCGGCTGCATCCTGGGGGCGGGCACGATCGTGCTCGTGGCGCTGCTGGGCCGGCGCGTGGGCGGCGAACGGGCCGGGACGATCGCCGGCGTGCTGGCAGCGGTGTACCCCGTGATGATCGCGGCCGACGGCTCGCTGATGAGCGAGGGGCTCTACACGCTGCTGATCGCGGCGGCGCTGCTCGCGGCGCTGCGGCTGCGCGACCGGCCCGACGGGCGCGGCGCGGCGCTCCTGGGCGCCGTCGTGGCGCTGGCGGCGCTCACCCGCAGCGAGGCGCTCCTGCTGTTCCCGCTGCTCGTGCTGCCGATCGCGCTCACACGGCCCGCCGGCCGCTGGCGGCTGACCGCCGTGGCGGTGCTCACCGCGGCGCTGCTGATCGCCCCCTGGACGATCCGCAACTGGGCCGAGCTCGACCGGCCGGTGCTGATCTCCACGAACGACGGCACGCTCCTCGCGGGCGCGAACTGCGGGCTGACCTACCACGGCGAGGATCTCGGGTTCTGGAACATCAAGTGCATCTCGGAGCGCTCGATCGCCAACGAGGCGCGGCAGGAGGCGCGCTGGCGCAGCGAGGGCGCGTCGTACGCGGGCGACCACCTCGGGCGGCTGCCGGTGGTGCTCGGCGCCCGCCTCCTGCGCACCTTCGACCTCTACCAGCCGCGCCGCATGGTCAGGTTCGCCGAGGGGCGGTCGGTGCGCGCCGACCAGATCGGCGTGGTCGTCTATTACCTGCTCGTGCCGTTCGCGGTCGCCGGCGGCTGGCTCCTGCGCCGCCGGCGCGGCGACCTGCTCGTGCTGCTCGCGCCGGTCGCGCTCGTGGTGGCGCTGAGCCTGATCGGCTACGGCATCCCGCGCTTCCGCGCGCCCGCGGAGGTCACGATCGTCGTGCTGGCTGCGCTGGCGGCGGGCCGGCTCGCGGACGCCGTCAACGAGCGCCGGCGGCCTTCAGCCGCTCCGCGGTCGGCGTGAGCAGCTCGATGTCGGCGTCGACCATCATCGGGACGAGCTCCTCGAACGTGGTCTTCGGCTCCCAACCGAGCTGCGCGCGCGCCTTTGACGAGTCGCCCACCAGCCGGTGCACCTCGGCGGGGCGCATGTGGCGCTCGTCGATCTCCACGTGGTCAGCCGGGTCGAGGCCGGCGCGGCCGAACGCCAGGTCGACCAGCTCCCTCACCGTGTGCGTCTCGCCGGTGGCGATCACGTAGTCCTCCGGCTCGTCCGCCTGGAGCATCATCCACATCGCCTCCACGTACTCCTTGGCGTAGCCCCAGTCGCGCTCGGCGTCGAGGTTGCCCAGCGTGAGCTTGTCGGTGATCCCGAGCTTGATCGAGGCGACCCCGTGGCTGATCCGGCGCGTGACGAAGTCGATCCCGCGCCGCGGCGACTCGTGGTTGAAGAGGATCCCGCCGCAGCAGAAGAGGCCGTAGCTCTCGCGGTAGTTGACGGTGATGTGGTGCCCGTACGCCTTGGCCACCCCATACGGGCTGCGCGGGTAGAACGGCGTGCTCTCGTTCTGCGGCGCCTGCTTCACACGGCCGAACATCTCGGACGACGAGGCCTGGTAGAAGCGCGCCTCGGGCACCGTCTCGCGCATCGCCTCGAGCATCCGCGTGACGCCGGTGCCGGTGAACTCCGAGGTGAGCACCGGCTGCGTCCACGACGCCCCGACGAACGACATCGCGGCGAGGTTGTAGATCTCGTCCGGGCGGCTGGCCCGCATCACGTCGCCGAGCGAGCGCTGGTCGAGCAGGTCGCCGGTGTGGAAGGTGATCCGGTGGCGCACGGCGTCGAGGCGGCCGAACGTGTCGCTCGAGCTGCGGCGCACCATGCCGTGCACCTCGTAGCCCTTGTCGAGCAGGATCTCGGCGAGGTAGCTGCCGTCCTGCCCGGTGATTCCCGTGATGAGTGCCCGGCGAGCCATCGAGAGCGAGGTTAGCCGCGGCGGGCCACCGCGCGCTCCGCGGCGATCACGTACTGGAACGCGAAGAGCTCCCGGAGCGGCGTGCGCGCGAGCCAGGCGAACCAGGGGTCGAAGCGCGAGCCGAGCGGCCGGATCCTGATCACCGGGCGCACCTGGGTGACCGCGAGGCCCGCCCCCTCGAGCAGGTCGCGCGCGTCGCGCAGGGTGAACCAGCGCAGATGGCCCGAGTCGAAGATCCCCTGGTCGCGGCGCGGCCAGCGGCCGCGCACCCCGAGCTGCCAGAAGGTCTCGAAGAAGCGGACGTTGGGCAGCGAGACGACCGCGGTGGCGCCAGGCTCGAGCAGCTCGGCCGCCCGGGCCAGCGCGGTCCACGGATCGCGCAGGTGCTCGAGCGAGTCGGCGGCGAGCAGGCAGTCGAACGCGCCGCCGAGCTTCGCCCGCGCGTCCGGCCGCGCGAGGAGCTCCTCGGCGTCGGCCTCGACCACGTGGTCGAGCAGCCGCCGCGCGGCCGCGGCCGGCCGCGCGTCCGGCTCGATCCCCACCACCTCCACGCCGCGCTCGCGCTTGAGCGCCGCGCCCACCGCGCCGCTCGAGCAGCCGAGGTCGAGCACGCGCCGCGCGTGCGCGGGCACCAGCTCGCGCACCTCGGGACGGTCGCCGCCGTACGCGACGGCACGCTGGCTCCTGGTCACGCGGCAATTATGCGAGCGCGCGTAAGCTCGGCGGGTGCGGCCCCGACTCGCGCTCGTACTGCCCGGCGCCATTCTGCTCGCGCTGCTGCCGGCGGCCGCCGCGAGCGGAGCGACGATCACCGCCCAGCCGCGGCTGGTTCCGTCGTTTCGGACCGGCGTGGTGGACTACGTGACGCGCTGCAAGCCCGGCGAGCCGGTGCGGCTGCGGATCGTCACCGGCGGCGAGGCGCGTACACGCGAGGAGCAGCTCGAGCCGGGGCAGGCCGCGTCGGTGACCATCCGGTCGGGCGGCCGGACGCGGCGCTACCACGTGCGCTGCCTGCCGCAGGACTTCCCGCGCTGGAAGTTCGAGCGCTTCCGCAAGCCGCAGGCCCAGCTCTTCCTGTTCGCGCCGCAGCAGGGCGCCACGCAACCGTCCTCGCACTACGTGACCTTCATCGACGGCCACGGCACTCCGCTCTGGTGGATGAGGCGCAAGATCGTGCCGTTCAACAGCCTGCTCCTGCCGGGCGGCGAGATCGCCTGGGCGCGCTGGTACGAGGAGCCGTTCGGCATCACGCCCACCACCGGCTGGGAGATCCACCGGCTGGACGGCCGTCTCGTGCGGACTCTGCACGCCACCGGCTCGCCCACCGACCTGCACGACTTCGAGCCACTGCCGAACGGGCACTTCCTGCTCTTCACCTACAGGCTGCGACGGCACGTGGACCTGCGGCCCTACGACGGGCCGGCCGACGGGATCGTGGTCGACGGGGTGATCCAGGAGCAGGACGCGTCCGGGCGAGTGGTCTGGCACTGGAACTCGAAGGACCACGTCTCGATCGCCGAGAACGCGGGCGCGTGGCGAGGCAGCTACCGCCGCCTGCCGAACGGAACCAACGTGTACGACTACTTCCACCTCAACTCCGTCCAGCCGGACGGCGACGGGCTGATCATCTCGGCCCGCCACATGGACGCCGTCTACCGGATCGACCGAGCAACCGGCAGGATCACCTGGAAGCTGGGCGGCACCAAGCGACCCGAGAGCCTGACGGTGATCGGCGACCACCGGGACAAGACGTTCAGCGGCCAGCACGACGCGCGGCTGCTGCCCGACGGCACGCTCACCGTGTACGACAACCACACGCCCGGCGCTCCGCGCGCCATGCGCTTCCGGATCGACGCCGCCAAGCGAAGGGCGACGCTGCTCGAGCAGGTCGAGGAGCCGTCGCTCGTGTGGTCGCCGGCCGAGGGAAGCGCGCGGCGGCTGCCCGGCGGCGACTGGGTGGTGTCGTGGGGCGCGACGCCGCTCCTGGAGGAGCTCGCCGCCACCAACGACCCGACCTGGCGGCTGACGCTCGAGCGGGGCCAGAGCTACCGGATCACGCCGATCCCGCGCGGCACGCTGGCGGCGTCCACGCTGAGGCAGGCGATGGACGCGATGCACCCGAGCTGAGCTCGGCCCAACTCGCCCCTTAAGGCCCAAACCGGGGATGCCGATCCAGGTTGTCGGCGCCGGAACAAACCGGCGCGTGACCAACCGACCTCGTGCCCTCCCTCCCCCTCCTCGCCCTCCCGAGGCCGCGTGCACTCGCGGCCGTGCTCGCGATCGCCGCGGCGGTCGTCCTCGCGTGCGCGGGCGCGCCCGCCCCCGCCGGCGCGTCCAACCGCTGCGCGGCCACCGGCGCCGAGACGGTCAGGACCGACAGGCCGAGCTACCCGAACAAGGACCTGGTCCACGTGACCGGAACGGGCTACGCAGCGGACTGCGACGTGGCGGTGCGGATCGTGCGCCCCGACGGCAGCGTCGTGACCGGCGACGGCACCGAGACCCCCGGCAGCGACATGGTGCGCACCCGCGCCGACGGGTCGCTCGGCTACGACTACCGGCTCGGCACGGTCGACGGCACCTACTGGGTCTACGCGGTCGACCCGGACACGAACGCGATCCTCGCGATGACCACGTTCGAGGACGCCGCGAGCGTCACCACGCTCAAGCTCCACTCGACGGGCGTGGAGGACTACCTCTTCACCGCCGGCGACCAGGTGGACGCCGCCGGCTCGGTCTCGAACAGCAAGCACTACCGCTGGACCGTGATCCGCCCCGACGCCAGCCAGCAGGTGGGCCCGTGCAGCGCCACCAGCTCGTCGACCACCGGCGGCAGCGAGTCCGAGGCCGACTCGTACGTGGTCGGCGCCGGCGACCCGTCCGGCACCTACACCTACCAGCTGCAGGAGTTCGGCAACGCCGACGCCAGCTGCAGCAGCGCGAACAGCACGGCCTCGCTCCAGTTCAGCGTCGTGACGGCCACGTCGTACGCGGACAGCGCGCTCACCAGCCCGCGCAGCGCGTTCGGCGCCGGCGCCACTGCCTACCTCAAGCTCCAGGGCCTCACGTCCGCGCAGGCGGACTGGACCACCACCTGGGTCCTGCCCTCCGGCTCCACCGCGTGCGCCAATACCGCCGGCACCGACCGGCTCGACTCGTCGGACATGACCGGCGGCTACCTGCAGTACCAGCCCGGCGCGTCGGGCTCGGCATGGAACCTGAGCGCGAGCTACGACGGCTCGTGCCCGCCGCTCACCGGCAACGACGGGACGTGGCGGCTGCGGCTGGCGAAGGACGCCACGCACTTCGTGGACCTGCCCGCCTTCACCGCGGCCACGGTGCCGCCCGACACGTCGATCACGGCCGGTCCCTCGGGCACGACCACCAGCGCGTCGCCGAGCTTCAGCTTCACCTCCGACAAGTCGCCTGTCACGTTCGAGTGCAAGCTCGACGGCCCGGGCGCCGCGACCGGCAGCTGGGGGTCGTGCACCTCGGCCAAGAGCTACTCGAGCCTCGCCGAGGGGTCGTACACGTTCAGCGTTCGCGCCACCGACGCGGCCGCCAACGTGGACTCGACTCCGGCCATGCGCTCGTTCACCGTCGATACCACGGCTCCCTCGGTGACGGTCACCCAGCCGGCCGCCTCCTCGTTGACCGCCGACACGACCCCGCCCCTGGCCGGCGTGGCCGGCAACGCCTCCGGCGACCTCGCGACCGTGACCGTGAAGGTCTACGCGGGCGCGAGCGCGTCGGGCTCGCCGGTGCGCAGCTTCGCCATCACGCGCTCGGCCGCGTCGTGGTCGGTGTCCGACCCGGACTGGGACGCCGCCGTGCCGCTGCGCGCACCGCTCGCCGACGGCCAGTACACCGTCCAGGCCGAGCAGTCCGACGGCGGCAGCACGGGCGTGAGCAGCGCCCGCACCTTCCGCGTCGACACCACGGCGCCGACCACCACGGACGACGTCCCCGCGGCCGTCGTGAGCGCCAACGTCACGGTCACGCTCACGGCGAGCGACACGGGCGCCGGCGTGGACAAGACCTGGTACACGACCGACGACTCCGACCCGTCGGACACGTCAAACCCGTCGCGAGCGCTCTACAGCGCCGGCAACAAGCCGCTCCTGCGCGACGGCCAGCAGGTGCGCTACTACTCGGTCGACCTCGCCGGAAACGCCGAGCCCGTGCGCGTGTCGGGCGTGGCGAAGATCGACGCGGGCAGCTCGCTCGTGGGCGTGGACGGCAACCAGGACGGGGGCTCCGGCAGCTCGCTGACCGGGCCCGCGAGCGGCGACTGGCAGGGCGAGTGGGCATCGGGCTTCGTCACGACGATGAACGACCGCAACGACCTGGACATCGGCTTCGGCGGCGGCTCCAAGGAGACCGAGCCGTACAGCTGGACGCTCGTCGACACCGCCGGCGGCGTGACGCCCGCCAAGTCGAACGTCCAGGCAGCCTGGTCGGCGCTCGAGCCGACGCGCTCCACGAGCTTCCTCTACCTGGCCTTCAAGCGCGAGGGCACGACCGGCAACACGTTCCTCAGCTTCGAACTCAACCAGCAGGGAGCGAGCTACGTCGACCTCACGGGCACGACCATCCCGTGCCGCAGGAACGGCGACCTTCTCGTGAGCTTCGAGACCGGCAACCCGCCGAGCGTCCACGTCTACAAGTGGGTGAGCACCTCCCCGGGACCGCCGGCCTGCCCGGAGGGCGCGATCGGCACGTTCGTGCAGGCCAACGTGGACTCGACGCTGTTCCAGGCGCGCATGAACGGCGGCGGGGCGATCGCCAACTACCTCGCCTCGGGCAAGTACGGCACCACCTTCCCGGCGAACTCGTTCGGCGAGGCGGCGCTCAACCTTCCGGCGATCAACTCGCAGCTGAACGGCACGCCGTGCGCGTCATTCGTGCAGATCCAGGTGCACAGCCGGTCGTCCGAGTCGCTCACCTCGCAGCTCCAGGACTACGTGCTCCCCGCGCCTGTCAACATCCAGAGCTGCTCGGCCAGCGGGCTGAAGTTCGAGGACCGCAACGCCAACGGCGTGCGCGACGCGGGCGAGCCGGGCCTGGCGGGCTTCAAGCTCTACGCGGACCTGAACGGCGACGGCCAGTGGCAGGCCGGCGAGCCGTACGACACCTCGCGGGCGGACGGCACCTACTACATCACCGGCGTCCCGGCCGGCACCTACGAGGTCCGCGAGGACCTCACCCCCGCGCAGACGGCGGCGGGCTGGACTTGCTCGAAGCCGAGCGGCGGCTGCCACAAGACGATCGAGATGACGGCGGGCGGCAACTCGTCGGGGATCGTGTTCGGCAACTGGCAACCGGCGCAGGTGAGCGGCACCGTCTGGGAGGACGTGAACCGCAACGGCTTCCGCGACGGCACCGAGACGGGCCTGGCCGGCACCACGGTCTTCGTGGACTACGACGGCGACGGCGTGCGTGACGCGGGCGAGCCGTACGCCACCTCGGGCGCGACCGGCACGTACACCATCACCGGCGTCAAGCCGGGCAGCCGGACCGTCCGCCAGGAGCCGCGCAGCGGCTACACCTGCACGGCGCCGGGCGGCTGTGCCTACTCCGGCGTGACGCTCACCTCCGGCGCGTCCGTCGGCGAGCGCGACTTCGGCGACGCCCCGGCGGGGCACGTGAGCGGCGTGAAGTTCGAGGACCTGAACGCGAACGGCGTGCGCGACGCGGGCGAGCCGGGCCTCCCCGGCTGGACGATCTACGTGGACCTCAACGGCAACTCGGCGCCCGACGCCGGCGAGCCGACGGCGATCACCGGGCCGACCGGCGCGTACTCGATCGACGACGTGCGGGCGGGCACGCACCGCATCCGCGAGGTCGCGCAGTCCGGCTGGACCTGCTCGCTGCCCAGCCCCTGCTCGTACGCGCAGACCTTCGTCGCGGGCACCGACGCCACGGGCCGCGACTTCGGCGCCTGGCGCGCGGCGAGCGCCAGCGGCACCGTGTTCAGCGACCTCGATGCCAGCGGCACGCGAGGCGGCGGCGAGGGCGGCCTGGCCGGCTGGACCGTGTACGTGGACTACGACGGCGACGGCGTGCTCGACGCGGGCGAGCCGTCGGCGAACAGCGCGGGCGACGGCAGCTACGCGATCGCCGGCGTGAAGCCCGGCACCTACGCGATCCGCCAGGAGACTCAGCCCGGTTGGCGCTGCACGGCGCCCGCCGGCTGCAGCTTCACGGGCGTCACGTTCACCTCTAACGGCGGACCCTCGGGCCGCGACTTCGGCGACGTGCAGAGCACCACGGTGTCGGGCACGCGGTTCCGCGACGACGACCGCGACGGCGTGCGCGACGCGGGCGAGCCGGGCCTCGCGGGCTGGACCGTCTACGTGGACTACAACGGCAACGGCGCGCTCGTGCCGGGTCCTGAGCCGGGAGAGCCGTACGCGGTGACCGACGCGAACGGCGACTACACGATCACCGGCGTGCTGCCCAACGGCGTGGGCAACCCGTACACGGTGCGCGAGGTTGAGCAGCCCACGTGGACGTGCTCCGCACCGGCCGGCTGCGCGTACGGCAACTTCGTGATCGCGGGCGGCGCGGCGCCGTCGGGGATCGACTTCGGGGGCTACCAGCAGCAGTCGGTGAGCGGCACGAGCTTCGACGACAGCAATGGCGACGGCCAACGCGGCGCGGGCGAGCCGGGCAACGCCGGGGCGACGGTATGGGTCGACGCCGACGACGACGGCGTGCTCGACGCGGGCGAGCCGTCGGCGGTGACCGACGCCGACGGGCGCTACACGATCGCGACCGCGCCGAGCGGGACGTTCAAGGTGCGCGAGGCGCCGCGCTCGGGCTGGACCTGCTCGCTCGCCCCGCCCATGGCGAGCGACGCGCACGGCTGCTACCGGACGTACACGCTGGCGGCCGGCGAGGCGGCGGCCGGGATCGACTTCGGCAGCTACCGGCCGGCGAGCATCAGCGGCACCAGCTGGCAGGACAGCGACCGCGACGGCACCTGGGACGTGGACGAGGGTCCCGCGCCGGGCGCGACGATCTTCGTGGACGGCGACGGCGACGGTGCGCTCGATCCGGGCGAGCCGAGCGCGGTGGCGGCCGCCGACGGCAGCTACACGATCGGCGGCCTGCGTCCGAGCAGCACGCCGTACGAGGTCCACTCGATCCCGGCGAGCGGCTGGACGTGCACCGCGCCCGCCGGCTGCGAGCAGTCCGTCGCGCTCGCCTCCGGCGACGCCGCGGACGGGCGCAACTTCGGCAGCGTGCCCGAGGCGAGCGTCAGCGGCACGCAGTTCGAGGACCTGAACGGCGACGGCGTGCGCGACGCGGGCGAGCCGGGCCTCGCGGGATGGACGGTGTACGTGGACTACGACAACGACGGCACGCGCGACGCCGGCGAGCCGTACGCGGTGACCGGCCCGAACGGCGGCTACACGATCGACCGGGTGCTGCTCGGCACGTTCAAGGTACGCGTCGAGGACCAGCCCGGCTGGACCTGCTCGAGCCCGGCCTCGTGCGTGCACGTCGCTACGTTCGCGGCCGGCGCCGAGGCGAGCGCCGACTTCGGCGCGTGGCAGCCCGGTGGCGTGAGCGGCACCGTGTTCGAGGACTCGAACCGCGACGGCTCGGGCAGCGGCGAGAGCGGACTTTCCGGCTGGAGCGTGTTCGTGGACCTGAACGGCGACGAGCTGCGCGACCCCGGCGAGCCGTCGGCGACCACCGACTCGAGCGGCCACTACCTGATCGAGGGCGTCACGCCGGGCGAGCACCAGGTGTTCGAGGAGCTCCAGGGCGAGTACGTGTGCATCGTCCCGACGCCGTGCGGGCACAGTGTGAGCGTCACCTCGCGCGGCGACGTGAGCGGCACCGACTTCGGCAACGCCGTGCCGGGCATGTCCGTCGAGGGCACGGTGTTCGAGGATGCCGACGGCGACGGCCAGCCGCGCGAGGCCGGCGAGGGAGCGCTCGCGGGGCGCACGGTCTGGCTCGAGACCGTCTCCGAGAACGGCGTGCTCGATCCGGGCGAGCCGACGGCCACCACGAGCGACGCGGGCGACTTCGCGTTCCGCAACGTGAACCCGGGCACCTGGAGGCTTCGACTGCAGGGCCAGTCCGGCTGGACCTGCTCGTATCCCAGCGACTCCGACTCGAGCGGCTGCTACCGGAGCGTGACCGCGGCGTCCGGCGAGAGCGCGCTGGGTCAGGACTTCGGCGCCTGGTCGAGCCCCGCGATCTCCGGCCGCACGTACGAGGACCTGAACGCCGACGGCGCGCACGACGCGGGCGAGCCCTACACGGAGGGGCGCACGGTTCGGCTCGACCCCGGCACGCCGTCCGACCCGAGCGACGACCGGACCACCACGAGCGGCGCGGCGGGCAGCTACAGCTTCGCCGGCCTTGCGCCCGGCAGCTACACGCTGACGATGGACGAGCCGAGCGGCTGGACGTGCTCGGCGCCGGCCGGCTGCGCGCATTCGGTGACGGTCGGCTCCGGCGAGTCGCCGAGCGGCAGGGACTTCGGCGACTACCGGGCGGTGTCGATCTCCGGCACGAGCTTCGACGACCTGGACGCCGACGGCGCCCGCGACTCCGGCGAGCCGGGCGTGGCGAGCCGCACGATCGTGCTCGACCCCGGCACGCCGGGCGACTCGAGCGACGACGTGACGACGCTCACCGACGGGAGCGGCGACTACTCGTTCCCGGGCCTCGCGCCGGGGGTCGACTACAGCGTGTCCCAGCAGTCCGCGGCGGGCTGGACGAGCACGGCTCCGGCCGGCGGCACGTACACGGTGCCGACCGCCTCTGGCGACCCGGCCGCCACCGGCCGTGACTTCGGCGCCTACCGCAAGGCCACCGTCGCGGGCTCGACCTTCGAGGACCTGAACGCGGACGGCGACCGTGACGCCGGCGAGCCGGCCACGAGCGGTCGCACCGTGCACCTCGAGCCGGGCAATCGCACGGCCACCACCGACTCGAACGGCGACTACAGCTTCGAGGACCTCGACCCGGGCTCGTACACGGTCACTGTCGACGAGCCGTCGGGCTGGACCTGCTCGGCGCCCGCCGGCTGCTCGCACTCGGTCACGGTCGTGTCGGGCGAGAGCGCGGGCGGCAGGGACTTCGGTGACTACCGCAAGGTCGCCGTGGCCGGCACGAGCTTCGAGGACACCGACGGCGACGGCACGCGCGACTCCGGCGAGCCGGGCAACGCCGCGCGGACCGTGAAGCTCGATCCGGGCACGCCGGGCGACTCGAGCGACGACCTGTCGACCACCACCGGCGCGAACGGCGACTACTCGTTCGGCGCCCTCGCGCCGGGCACGACCTACCGCGTCTACGAGCCCGCCGTCAGCGGCTGGACCTGCTCGACCGCAGGCGGCTGCGAGCACTCGGTGCCAACTGCCTCGGGCGACGGCACGAACGGCGGCAACGACTTCGCCAGCTTCCGGCCGGCCACGGTGTCGGGCTCGACGTTCGAGGACCTGAACGCCGACGGCGACCGCGATGCGGGCGAGCCCGGCACGAGCGGACGCACGGTGCACCTGGGCAGCCGGACGACGACGACCGACACGAACGGCGACTACAGCTTCGAGGGGCTCGACCCGGGCAGCTACACGGTCACGGTCGACGAGCCGAGCGGCTGGACCTGCTCGGCGCCGGCCGGCTGCTCGCACGCGGTCACGGTGGGCTCGAACGACTCCG